>JADQCC010000268.1 GCA_016278295.1 Roseovarius sp.
CCAATCTCGCAGGGCCGTGTCCGGCGCGGACACGGCCCTGCGTATACGTTGTAACGAGTGTTTGCGCCGGGTCGCGTCCCCGGCAGCCGGGGCCATGTGCGGCGCCGGGACAGCATCGCAAGGCATGAAGATGCGCAGAACGATCGCCACATTCCTGCTCGGGGAAGACAGCGGCGCCGTCACCGTGGACTGGGTCGTGATGACGGCGATCGTTACCACGCTCGGCACCCTGGTGACGGTCTTGTTCGTCGAGGGCGACAATGCCGCCACCAAGGCCGTCGCCGACCGGCTGTCACGCGCCTCGAACCAGTGACCGTGCGCGCGCCGCGCAACCTCCCATGTTTTGCCACATTCAACCTGTATTTCGCAGGGATGATCCCCGGCTGAAAACCGGGAAACGGCCGTGTGCCGTACGAATTGGAAAGGAAGACGCCATGCGCTTGATCTTCGGACTGGTCCTGCTGGTCGGTATCGGCCTTGCAGGCTTTGCCACCTACATGGCGAAGAATTACATCGAGCAATACCAGCAAGAGCTCGCCCAGGAGCGCAAGCAGCGCGCGCCAGAGATCGAGACGGTCGATGTCCTGGTCGCCGCGCGCGACCTGAAATACGGCGAAAAGCTGGAAAAGGACGCGGTGAAAAGCGTGAGCTACCCCAAGACATCGCTGCCCGAAGGTATCTTTACCGAGGCCACGGCCCTCTTTCCCGAGGACGCCAGCGACCCGCGCGAGGTGCTGCGCAGCATGGTCGCGGGCGAGGTGATCCTCGCCGGCAAGGTCACAGATCCGGGCGAACCCGCGGGCATCGGCTCGCGGCTCGCGTCGGGGATGCGCGCCTTCGCCATCGAGGTGGACGCCAAGAGCGGCGTTTCGGGCTTCCTGCGCCCCGGCGACCGGGTCGATGTCTACTGGACCGGCTCTGTCGGCAAGGGCAACATGCGCACCGAAGGCAATTCCACCGGTAGCGTGACCAAGCTCATCCAGTCCCGGATGCCGCTTGTCGCCGTCGATCAGAGCGCCGACATGGACCGCGACGAGGCGCGCATCGCGCGCACCGTGACCGTCGCCGCCACCCCGCAACAGGTCGCGGCGCTGGCGCAGGCGCAATCCACCGGGCGGCTGTCGCTGTCGCTCGTCGGCGCGCTCGACCAGACCACGTCAGAGGTGATCGAGGTCGATCAGTATAGCCTGCTCGGGATCGAGGCCGCCGAAGCCCCCAAACCGCCGCAAGTGGAAGAAGAGCGCTGCACCGTGCGCACGCGCCGCGGCTCCGAAGTTGTCGTTACGCCCATCCCCTGCACCAACTGAGGCGGCGCACACGTCCGCCACCGGGGCCGCCTTCGGGCGGCCCCCCGCGCATTTCGGTCGGGCGGAAACGGCACAGCGAGGATCAAAGACGGCGTGAATCTCATTGATTCCTTGCAAAATTCGCAATTCTCGCGCAGAGTGACGCCAAACCCGGGCGCAAGACCCGGATCAAGAGGCGTGATCGGAGAGGCAGGTCACATGAGCATCAGGACCATTCTACACTCGGCCCTCGCGGTCGCGCTGATCGGCGCGGGTGTGAACGCGGTGCCCGCCCACGCCGAAACCGTGCGTGTCGTGCGCGGCGACGCGTCCAGCAATATCAGCGTCGCGATGAACCGCGCGGTCGTGGTGGAAAGCGACGTCTCTTTCGCCGAGCTGAGCATCGCCAACCCCGCCATCGCCGATTTCTCGACCCTGTCGGACCGCACCATTTACGTTCTCGGCAAGGCGCCGGGGCGCACCACGCTGACGCTGTTTGACGACGCCGGGCGGCTGATCACCAACATCGACGTTCATGTCAACACCGATATCGCCGAGTTCAAGGAACGCCTCCGCCAGATCCTGCCCGGCGAAAAGATCGAGGTGCGCACCGCCAATGACGGCATCGTGCTGTCGGGCACGGTATCGAGCCCGACGCGCCTGCAACGCGCGCTCGATCTCGCCGAACGCTACGCGCCAGAGCGCGTATCGAACCTCATGTCGGTCTCGGGCAAGCAGCAGGTGATGCTAAAGGTCCGCTTCGCCGAGATGCAGCGCACGGTGTCCAAGGCGCTGTCGACCTCGCTTTCCGTCGATGGCCTGTCGTCCCTCACCGGCGAAGGCGTCGGCATCGCGGGCGCGCGGCTCGGCACCAACCAGATCGGCAGCGGCGATACCATCGTGCCCGGGACGGTCGCCAACCAGACCGCCGCCGGAACCTCCTTCATCGGCTTCGACATCGGCTCGGTCGAGCTTGGCATCCTGCTCGAGGCGCTAGAGACCAAGGGCGTCGTGCGCACCCTGGCAGAGCCCAATCTCACCGCCCTCTCCGGCCAGGAGGCGAGCTTTCTCGCCGGGGGCGAATTCCCCATCCCCGTCTCGCAGGAAGAAGGCACCATCACCGTCGATTACAAGAAATTCGGGGTGGAGCTGAAATTCATCCCGCGCGTGCTCGACGATGGCGTGATCAACCTCGAAATGGCGGCGGCGGTGTCGTCGATCGACGACACGCAGCAGGTCAATGCCGGCACGATCACGCTGCCCGCCTTCCGGCGGCGCGACACCTCGACCACGGTTTCGATCCGCGACGGCGAGAGCTTTGCCATCGCCGGGCTTCTGCAGGACGATTTCCGCGACAACAACGCCCAGGTGCCCTGGCTCGGCGATGTGCCGGTGCTGGGCGCGCTGTTTCGCAGCGCCGATTACCTGCGTGCTCAAAGCGAGCTTGTCATCATCGTCTCGGCGCATCTCGTCTCGCCCACGCGCGGCGAGGCGCTGGCGCTGCCCACCGACCGGGTGCGCCTGCCCTCCGAGGGCGATCTGTTTCTGGGCGGGCGCGTAATGCGCGACGCGCCAAAATCCGGTGCCGCAGGCGAGGTCGCCCGACAGGATTTCACCGGGCCCTACGGCTACGTGATGGAATGACAGGGGGCAGGGCGATGAAACGGTATCTGGCGATTTCCGGTCTTTTCGTCACGGTGGCCTGCGCGCCACCCGATGGCGACGTGGTCCGCTCCTATTTCGGCGAGGCGGGATCGCTCGTCGATAACGGAGCCTTCGGCGAGGCGGCGATGAACAACCAGCTCGTGATGACCGGCGAGCGGAGCTATGTCTTCGACCTTGCCAACCGCTTCGCCAGCGAGGTCGACAGCACGGTCAACTTCTCCTTCGACTCGGACGTGCTCGACGCGGGCGCGCGCGATACCCTGCGCGAACAGGCGAACTGGATTCGTCAGTTCCCCGAGGTGCGGTTCCGCGTCTACGGCCATACCGACGCGGTCGGCTCGGAGGCTTATAACAAGTCGCTCGGCCTGCGCCGCGCGCAGGCGGTGGTACGCTACCTCGCCAGCCAGGGGATCGGCCGCGACCGGCTCGAGGCGGTCGCCTCCTTCGGGGAAACCCAGCCCCTGATCGTCACGCAAGGCCGCGAGAGGCGCAACCGCCGCACCGTGACCGAGGTCTCGGGCTTCGTCGGCTCGCACCCGATCGTGATGGACGGCAAGTATGCCGAAGTCGTCTATCGCGAATATGTCGAGAGCGCGACCTGGGAATCCGACGTCACGCTCTCGGCCGAGACCGCTGGCGGCGGTGGCGGTGGCGGTGGCGGCGGAGAGCAATAGCCCCGCCACACCAGACCGGCCATACCCGAAGACCCGCCGCATCAGGCGGGTCTTTTTGTCTTCGGGCTTCCTACAATTACGATCTTTTGGCCAAAATGTCGCCCACATTAACGGCCATGTTTCCATCATCGAGCAATGCCCCGCGCCGTCCGACGCGACCGATCCGCGCCCCGCCCCCTTCGCGGTGTGTGATCCGACGTGCCGGACGGAGAGGGCCCCGACCGACAAGAATGACGAGTTTCAACATGACCCAGACCGACACAACGCCGATCCGCGCCTGCACCATCAGCAGGGATGTGCAGAACTTCGACCTGCTCATCGAGGACATGGAGGCCGCCCTCGGCGAGGCCTGGGGCGATCTGGGCTTTTCCGAGGCGCTGGCCTTCCTCAACCAGCCCGAGGCAGAGACCCTCGAATTCGTCGCGCTGGCGATGGACGAACACGACGAAGACGACCTGCCGCTGATGAACCAGATCATCCTCGTTGCCGCCCAGCGCGGGATCAAGAGCATCCTCATCGCCGAGGATGTCAGCCCCGCCGCGCTCCATCAGCTTCTGCGCAACGGGGCCGACGAATTCGTGCCCTACCCCCTGCCAGAACGCGAGTTGCAGGCCGCCATAGAGCGGCTGCACACGCCCGCCCCGTCCGCTGCACCCGCCGCCGAGGCCCGGCGGCTGCCCGAGCCCAGCCCCGAAGGCGGCGTGATTCTCGCCGTGCAGGGGCTCGCCGGGGGCACCGGGGCGACCACGCTGGCGGTCAACCTCGCCTGGGAACTGGCCAACATCGGCAAGGCAAAGCCGCCGCAGGTCTGCCTGCTGGATTTCAGCCTGCAATTCGGCTCGGTCGCCACCTTCCTCGACCTGCCGCGCCGCGACGTGGTGTTCGAGATGTGGTCGGATACCGAGCGCCTCGACGAGGACGTGTTCCGCCAGGCGCTCGTCACCTTCGAGGACAAGCTGCGCGTGCTGACCGCGCCCACCGATATCCTGCCGCTCGACATTATCGGCCCCGACGACGTGACCCGCGTGCTCGACCTGGCGCGCCGCCATTTCGACTATGTCATCGTCGACATGCCCACCACGCTGGTGCAATGGACCGAGACGGTGCTCAACCAATGCCAGATCTATTTCGCCACGCTTGAGCTCGACATGCGTTCGGCGCAGAACACCCTGCGCATCAAGCGCGCGCTCCAGGCCGAGGATCTGCCGCTGGAGAAGCTGCGCTACTGCCTCAACCGGGCGCCCAAATTCACCGATATCGGGGCGCGGTCCCGCGCCAGGCGGTTGGCCGAAAGCCTCGAGATCGGGCTCGAGCTTCAGCTTCCCGATGGTGGGCGCGCGGTGTCGCAAAGCGCGGATCACGGGCTGCCGCTCGCCTCGACCGCCGCCAAGAACCCGCTGCGCCGCGAGATCGCCAAGCTCGCCCAATCGCTGCACGAGCTCGGCCGCGACGAGGCCGAGGCCGCCTGAGGAAAGGACGCCACAGATGTTTTCGCGCTACAAGAAGTCGGGCGGCGCCACCCCTGCGCCCAAGGCCCCCGCCGCGACGGCACACAAACCCGAGCCCGCCCCCAAGGTCACCAGCCTGCGCAGGCCGCCACAGAAATCGGCGGCGGCGCCCGCGCCCGAGGACAAGGAGCGCAAGCGCAAGGAGCGGCTTGGCGAGATCAAGATCGAGCTTCACCGCGCGCTGCTCGACAATCTCAACCTCTCCGCGCTCGACACCGCGACCGAGGCCGACCTGCGCGCCGAGATCACCGCCATTTCCTCGGAAATCCTCCAGGAAAAGGGGATCGTTCTCAACCGCGAGGATCGTGCCCGCCTGACGCAAGAGCTCTACGACGAGGTCAAGGGGCTCGGCCCCCTCGAGACGCTGCTCAAGGACGACACGATCAGCGACATCCTCGTGAACGGCCCGCACCAGATCTTCATCGAACGCGAGGGTCGGCTCGTGGTGAGCGACGTCACCTTCAAGGACGAAAAGCACCTCCTGCGCATCATCGACAAGATCGTGAGCGCGGTGGGCCGCCGGGTGGACGAATCGAATCCTTACGTCGACGCCCGCCTCGCCGACGGCTCGCGCTTCAACGCGATGGTGCCGCCCATCGCCGTGGATGGCAGCCTCGTGTCGATCCGCAAATTCAAGAAGGACAAGCTCGGCATCGACGATCTCGTGCGCTTCGGCGCGTTTTCCGAGGAAATGGCCGCCTATCTCCAGGCCGCCGTCGCCTGCCGGCTCAACATCGTCGTCTCGGGCGGCACCGGTTCGGGCAAGACCACCACGCTCAACGCGCTGTCATCCTTCATCGACAATGCCGAGCGCATCCTCACCGTCGAGGACACCGCCGAATTGCAGCTTCAGCAGATCCATGTCGGCCGGATGGAGACGCGCCCCCCCAACGTCGAGGGCAAGGGCGAGGTGACCGCGCGCCACTGCATCAAGAACGCGCTCAGGATGCGCCCCGACCGGATCATCGTCGGCGAGACCCGCGGCGAAGAGGTGATCGACATGCTCCAGGCCATGAACACCGGCCATGACGGCTCGATGACCACGATCCACGCCAACAACGCGCGCGACGCGTTCAGCCGTCTGGAAAACATGGTCGCGATGGCCGGGATCGAGATGCCGCTCAAGGCGGTGCGCAACCAGATCGCCAGCGCCGTCAACGTCATCGTGCAGGCCAACCGCCTGCAAGACGGCTCGCGCCGGATGACCTCGATCACCGAAGTCACCGGGATGGAGGGAGAGGTGATCTCGATGCAAGAGGTGTTCCGCTTCCAGCGGGTCGGAATCTCGTCCGAAAACAAGATCATGGGTCATTTCACCGGCACCGGCGTGCGCTCGCACTTCACCGAGCGCTTCCGCCTGTGGGGCTACGACCTGCCGCCTTCGATCTACGAACCCATAGCGGCGGAGTAAGACAATGAGCATAGGTGCCGAACCGATTATCTACGGCCTCATCTTCGTCGGCGTTCTGGTGCTCGTCGAGGGGCTCTACCTCACCGTGTTCGGCCGCTCCATCAGCCTCGACAAACGGGTGAACCGGCGGCTCGAACTGCTCGAAAAGCACGGCAACCGCGAGCAGGTGATGGAAACCCTCCGCAAGGAGATGGAGCAGCACCTAAAGGCGCGGCGCGTGCCGCTCTACGCGATCCTGTCGGTCAAGGCGCAAAAGGCGGCCATCGCCTTCACGCCCAGGCAGATCGTGATGATCATGGGCGTCACCGGCGTCCTTGCGTTTCTCGGGTTGACCATCGGCACCGCCACGCCGCTGCCGGTGCGCGTGCTGGTCTCGGTCGCGATGGGCGTTGGCGGCGTCTACATGTGGATTTCCCTGAAGGCGTCCAAGCGCATGGGCATGCTCGAGGAACAGCTCCCCGACGCGATCGAGCTGATGGTGCGCAGCCTGCGGGTGGGCCACCCGTTTTCCTCGGCCATCGGCATCGTCGCCAACGAGGTGTCCGACCCGCTCGCCACCGAATTCGGCGTGATCGCGGACGAGGCCACCTATGGCCGCGACATCGGCGAGGCGCTCAAGGACATGGCAGAGCGGCTCGACATGCAGGATCTGCGCTTTCTCGCGGTGGCGGTGACCATCCAGCAGCAGGCCGGCGGCAACCTGGCCGAAATCCTCTCGGGGCTGGCCAAGGTGATCCGGGCGCGCTTTCGCCTGTTCCGCCGCGTCAAGGCGATCACCGCCGAGGCGCAATGGTCGGGCAAGTTCCTGTCGGGCTTTCCGCTGTTCGCCATCTTCGCCATCCAGATGATCAAGCCCGACTATTACGACGAGGCGATGGACCACCCCTGGTTCATCCCGGCGGCGCTGATCGTCGGCGTGTTCCTCGTGCTCAACGTCATCGTCATGCGCGCCCTCGTGAACATCAAGGTCTGAAAGGTCTTTCATGCCCCTGCCCCCCGCCATCATCCCGCTGCTGATCGACAGCCTCGGCCCGTTCGGTCCGGTGATCGCGCTGGGCGGCTTCGGCGTCCTCCTGATGCTGGTCACGCTGGGGTTCATGCTCCAGCAAAAGCCCGACCCGCTCGACAAGCTCAAGCAGTATCAGCCCGGCGCCCAGGCCGCGGCGGGGCCGCGCAAGGACACGCTGCGCACCAAGGGCCAGAACAAGAAGCTCGACAAATACGCCACCTTCCTCGAGCCGCAGGACTCGAAGGAACTGACCGAAATGCGTCTCAAGCTGATGCAGGCGGGCTACCGGCACCGCGACGCGGTGCGCTATTTCCACGCCGCGCAACTCGGGCTGGCGCTGGGGCTTCTGGCGGTCGGGGTCCTCTATTTCCTGCTGTTCAAGGCCGGCGGAGAGACCGACATCAAGACCTCCATCGCCTACATCCTCGGCCCTGGCCTGGTGGGCTACATGATGCCCAAATACTGGGTCACCAAGCGCCAGCAACAACGCCAGAACGAAATTCAGGACGGCTTTCCCGACAGTCTCGACATGATGCTCGTCTGCGTCGAGGCCGGGCAGTCGATGGATCAGGCGATCATCCGCGTGGCCAAGGAAATCCGTGCCTCCTATCCCGCCCTGGCCGAGGAATACGAAATCGTCGCGCTCCAGATGAAGGCCGGGCGCGACAAGCCCTCGGTGCTGAGCGAGATGGGCGACCGTTGCGGCGTGCAGGACATCTCCAGCTTCGTCACCACCCTCATCCAGTCGCAGACCTTCGGCACCCCGGTGGGCGACGCGCTGCGCGTCTATGCCGGCGAGATGCGTGACAAACGGGTCATGCGCGCCGAGGAAAAGGCCAACAAGCTGCCCACCCAGATGACACTGGTCACGATGACGCTTACAGTGCCGCCATTGCTGATCATTCTCGTCGGACCTTCGATGCTCGACATCATGAAGCTGTTCACGATGGGCAAGTGAGGAAAGGGGCACGATGGCGGGACGGTTGGCGGCGGCTCTGGCGTTCGCGCTGATGCTCGCGTCCTGCACCCCGGCCCCGCCGCAGGGGCCCTTTCCGCCCGGCGCCGCCCCGGGCAAACCGGCGGCGGTCGATCCGCTTCTGGTCGGGCACCGGCTGATGGACGCGGGCGAATTCGAGCTCGCGCACCGCGCCTATATCCGCGCCGGGGCCGATCGGGGCCTCACCGCCGATGTGCTCGCGGGCCTTGGCAGCGCCAATCTCGCGATGGGCCGGCTCGGCACCGCCGAACGGCTCCTGCGCCGCGCCATCGAGAGCGACGCGGCGACGCCGGAAATGTGGAACAACCTCGGCGTCGTGCTGGTGGAAAAGGGCGATTTCCTCGAGGCCGAGCAGATGCTGCGCCGCGCCTATGCGCTCGACAACGGCACCAGCGACGCGATTCGCGACAACCTGCGTTTGGCTCTCGCAAAATCGCGGGATTCCGGCTATGATGACAATGTCGAACAAGAATACAAAGTGGTGCGGCGCGGCGGAGGCAAATACCTCCTGCGCAAGATACCATGACGAGGCCGTGGCAGTAAAAGGACGCAAAATGCGCCATTCCATCCGGAACATCCTGTGCGCGACGGGGGCTGTCGCGCTGTCCGCCTGTGCGCCGACCCCGGGCGAAGAGGTCGATCGCGCCCTGCGCGACATCAACGTCATCGACGAAAGCAACCTCAACGAGGTGATGCTGCAATCGTCCGACCCCGCCGAGGCGGTCACCTATTTCCAGCGCGCCACGGCCAATGATCCCGACCGGATCGACCTGATGCGGGGCCTGGGAAAATCGCTCGTGCGCGCCGGACGCGCCACCGAGGCGGTCGCCGCCTGGGAAAAGGTCACCGGCCACCCCGACGCCACCGATACCGACCGCGTGGCGCTGGCCGACGCGCTCATCCGCAACAACGAGTGGAACCGCGCGGCCGAGGTGCTCGACGCGATTCCGCCCACCGTCGAGACCTATAACCGCTACCGGCTCGAGGCGATGATCGCCGACAGCGAGGAAAACTGGGGCAAGGCCGACAGCTTCTACCAGACCGCCGTCGGGCTCACCACGAAACCGGGTCCGGTGCTGAACAACTGGGGCTATTCCAAGCTCAGCCGCGGCGACGCCGCCGGGGCCGAGCGCCTGTTCGCCGACGCGATACGTCAGGATCCGGGGCTCTTCACCGCCAAGAACAACCTCGTTCTCGCGCGCGGCACGCAGGGCAATTACGCCATGCCGGTTCTGCCGGCCACCCAGGAGGAACGCGCGCAGCTTCTCTACACGCTGGGCCTCGTGGCGGTGAAACAGGGCGATGTCGCCATCGGGCGCGGCCTGCTGCAAGACGCGGTCGAGACCCATCCGCAATATTTCGACGCCGCCGTGCGCAGCCTGCGCGCGCTCGAAAGCGGCGCGGGCTGAGGCCGTCTCATGGGCTTTGACACTCCCGCCACGGCGGCGCTCTGGTTTCTGGTCTTCGCCACGCCGATCTGCCTCTGGGTCGCGTGGAGCGATCTGCGGTCGATGAAAATCCCCAACAAGGCGGTGATCGCCCTGGTCTGCGTCTATCTCGCGGTGGGGATCGCGGTGCTGCCGCTCCCGGATTACCTGTGGCGCCTCAGCCACCTCGCCATCCTGCTGCTGGCGGGGATCGCGGCCAATGCCGCCGGGCTGATGGGTGCGGGCGATGCCAAGTTCATCGCCGCCGCCGGGCCTTTCGTGGCCTTGGGCGACGCATCCGCGGTCATGCTGCTCCTCGCGGGCGTGCTTCTGGCGGCCTTTGCCACCCACCGCCTCGCACGGATCAGCCCGCTGCGCCGTCTCGCCCCCGACTGGGCAAGCTGGCATTCGGGCCGCCGCTTCCCGATGGGCCTCGCGCTCGGGCCGGCACTCGCGCTCTACCTCGCGCTCGCCGCCCTCCACGGGGCCTGACCGCGCCGCCGCAGGACCGCCCGGCGCCAGCCATATTTTGCACAAACTCGGCCCCCATGATGTGCCCGTTAAACGGGTATCGAGGGCAGACCAGCACCATGAACATGCAAGCCACGACCGGGGTGCAGCCCCCGCCGCCGCCCAGCCGCCTCGAAGAGATGCGGCTGCCGGTGGTGATGATGCGCGACATCCTGCTCAAGACGATGTTTCGCAAGAACCTCGATCTCGCCAGCGAAATCGCCGATGCCATCTGCCTGCCGCGCGCCGTCACGCAGGAACTGGTCGATCTCTCGCGCACCCAGCGGCTCGTGGAGGCCACCGGCACGCTGCACGCCAATTCGGGCGGCGAGATGGGGTTCCAGCTCACCGACGCGGGCAAGACCCGCGCGCTCGACGCGCTCAGCCAGTCGGAATATTTCGGCGCCATGCCGGTGCCGCTCGACGTCTATGCCGAGCAGGTCAAGCGCCAGTCGATCCGCAACATCCAGATCACCCGCGACCAGCTTACCTCGGCGATGGGCCACCTCGTGCTGCCGCCCGCGCTTCTGGACCATCTCGGCCCGGCGGTGAGCGCCGGCCGCTCGATCCTGATGTACGGGCCCCCGGGCAACGGCAAATCCTCGATCTCCAACGGCATCCGCGACGCGATGGGCGACAAGATCTACGTGCCCCGCGCCATCGAATACGCGGGCCAGGTCATCACCGTCTACGACCCGATCGTGCATTCCGCCGCCGAGACCGAGACCGACGATCCCACCAGCTTGCGCCGCCGCCGTACCTTTGACACCCGCTACGTGCGCTGCGAGCGCCCCACCGTCGTCACCGGCGGCGAATTGAGCCTGGAGATGCTCGATCTGGTCTACAACCCGGTGGCGCGCACCTACCAGGCGCCGCTGCAACTCAAGTCCACCGGCGGCATCTTCATCGTCGATGACCTCGGTCGCCAGAAAGAACCGCCGCAATCGCTCATCAACCGCTGGATCGTGCCGCTGGAGGAATCCAAGGACATCCTCGCCCTGCAATCGGGCGAGAAATTCGAGGTGCCGTTCGACACGCTGGTGATCTTCTCCACCAACTTCCACCCCAACGAGATATTCGACCGCGCGGCGCTGCGGCGGATCTTCTTCAAGATCAAGATCGACGGCCCGAGCCAGGCCGATTTCCTCAAGATCTTCGCGATGGTCGCCAAGAAAAAGGACATACCGCTCGACGAGGCCGCGCTCATCCACCTCGTCAAGGAAAAATACCCCACAATCAACAGCGTCTACGCCAATTATCAGCCGGTCTTCCTGATCGACCAGATGATCGCGATCTGCGAATTCGAGGGCATCCCCTACCAGATGACCCCCGACCTGATCGACCGCGCATGGGCCAACATGTTCGTGCGCGAAGAGGAAATCCAGCACTGAC
>JADQCC010000166.1 GCA_016278295.1 Roseovarius sp.
CACCGACCGGCTTTGCGCTGCTTTGTCGCACTGTGCGAATGCAACTTGTCCCCCGGTGCTGCAACAGTAAGCGTGACATCATGACAGATCAGACGGCCGAGAGCGGTTTTGAGTCCAGAAACATGCTGGCCCACGGGATTATTCTTCTGGTGGGCGCCGCTCTCTGGGCAGTCACAACGTTCTATCCCGCGCAGGTTCCGGCGATCCTGCCCTATGAATTCTCCTGGCTGATCTACCTCGCGGTGACGCTGTCGGGGCTGTGGTTCGCGCGGGGGGGCGGGCGTATCGCTCAACGGGACCGTCCGAGCCGCTGGCGACAGGCTGCCTTCTGGGCGGGGCTTGTGCTGTTGTGGGGCGTTACGCAGACCGGGTTTGAATATCTCGCGCAGCGGATGTTCTTTACCAACCGGTTGCAGCATGTCGCCATGCATCATGTCGGTCCGGTGCTGCTGGCGCTCAGCGCGGGCGGGCCGGTGCTGCTGGCGGGCGCGCCCGAATGGTTGCGCGCGCTTTGCGCCAGCCGCCCGGTGATGCTGGCCTATCGCATGATCCAGCAGCCCGCCATCGCGGTGATCCTGTTCGTCGGGCTGTTCTGGTTCTGGCTGATCCCGCCGGTGCATTTCGCCGCCATGCTCGACCCGGTACTCTACCAGGTGATGAACTGGTCGATGGTGGTGGATGGTATCCTGTTCTGGGCGCTTGTGCTGGACACGCGCCCCGCGCCCCCCGCGCGGCTGCGCTTTGGCTGGCGCGCGGCGCTGGCGGTGGGGGTGATGTTCCCGCAGATCGTTCTGGGCGCGCTCATCACCTTTGCGACGGTGGACCTGTTTCCCTACTATGCCTTTTGCGGGCGCTATTTCCCCACAATCTCGGCGGTGACGGATCAGCAGATCGGCGGCATCATCATCTGGATACCACCCGCGATGATGAGCGTTCTGGGGCTGTTGGTGGTGGTGCGCAACACGCACGCGGCCAAGGCCGATTTCTGACACTCAGTCGCGCATCACGCGGCGCAGGTCGGCCGTCGCCCCGGCTATGTCGGCCTCCAGCGTATCGAAACCTGGCCACAAGACTCGCGCCTCGCCGCTCTCATCGAACACATAGACCGACTTGCCGTGCGAGACGTCGTACTCCATGTCGCCCGGCTCGTGCGGCGCAATCCTGTAGGTGACCTTTAGACGCCGGGCCAGGCGGGCGAGCTGATCGGGCGTGCCGATCAGCCCATCGGCGCGCGGCGTAAAGGCCGAGGTGTATTCGGTCATGACGGCAGGGGTGTCGCGCCCGGGGTCCACGGTGACGAAGAGGATCGACAGTTTCGCCGCGTCTTCGGCCAGCTGCTCTGCCACGGCGGACAGGTTCGCAAGCGTCATCGGGCAGATGTCGGGGCAGAAGGTAAAGCCAAAGAACAGCGCGACCACCTGCCCCTCGTAATCGGCCTGGGTGACGCGCGCGCCATCCTGCGCACGGGCCATCGAGAAGGACAGATCGGGCAGAAGCCCGGTTACATCCGTGCCATACCACCCCGCGTCATCACAGGCGGCAAGCGACAGCGCCAGGCCCGCGCAGCCCATGCGCCCGAGCAGTGCGCGGCGGCTCATTGTCACATCAGAACGGCCCATAAACCACCAACATCGCCACACCGAAGGCCCCTGCGAGAAAGAAACCGGCAACGCCCAGCAAAAGCCAAAGCACCATGCGATTGCTCGATCTGGTTCTTCGCCTCAGATCGCCGGCCGTCCGGTTCGTCGTCTCGGTTGCCTCTTTCTCTTCATTCATATTGTTTTCCTATGGCGTTCACACGCGTATCACAACGTGCCAGGCCGCGATTGGGACGCGACAAAGCGCCTCGTGACGGGCTCGGTCCGGCGATGCGCGTGCCTTGCGATGCGCCGGGGTGGCAGCGGTCAGAGCGCATAGACAATCGTCACGACCGTGATCATGACGATCGCGAACATGGCCAATGACCCCATGGCAAGAGTGCGGCCCATGTCGCGATTTGGCTTTTCCACCTTCAGGCGCAGCTCGGCGGCCGTTTCGGGAAACTCGAGCGCCGCTGCATTCGAGCTGCGCATCAGGTCGTATCTGGCATTCCATCGGCGTTCTTCCGCCACGTTCCAGCCGTTCAGGATAAGCGCGATCGCCACAATCATGATCATCGAGGACGGAACCCAGATCGTGTACCCGCCCATGGTTTCGTCAGACAAGACGCTTATTCCCCCATCATTTCTTGCAATCTGATAGGATGCGTAGAGACCCACCTCCTTGAGCGTCGTGAGCGAGCCCAGAAAGATGTTGGAAACGATCACCACAAATCCGGTTATCATCCGTGCTCCGCGCCGCGCCGCTTCGGGCGGATCCCGGAGGTCGAACAACATGGCGAAGTACCAGAGTCCTGCAAGAACCATGGACTGATGTGCGAGCACCTCGATCGCGGCAAAACGTTGTGCAAGTCCGTAAAGAACGGGTATCTGCCAGACAAAAAGCGCGGCAATGATGAGGGCAGTGGCGGTCGCCGGATGCGCCACGACCCGAACGGCACCATTATTTCCGAGCGCGCGGAGGCGACGACGCCACCCTCTTGCCAGACCGGCCTGCAAAATGCGCCACGGTTGAGACACCGCGATGAGAAGCGGTCCCGCGAGACGGAGAAGAAGGTGCTCCACCTGATGCACGGAGAAGAGGCTGTGTCCCAACGGGGCCAGGGGCGCATTTGTGGCCGCGAGAATGCAGGCAAGGCCGACGAAGAATAGCGCCTGCCGCCAGAACGCGATCCTGCCGAGAATGCGCGACGATCGTGCGAGGCCGTGCAAATAGAGCCATGCGGCCACGCCGACGGAAACGAGAGACACTGGCGAAATCGCATAGCCAAACGGGTCGTAGTGGATGAGGTAGTTAATCATTGGCTCCTGTTTTTCACGACTTCGACCTGTCGGTGGATGCCGGTGACAAACGGAATGTCCCGATTGCACCACCACAGGCCAGGCACAGATCCGTGGTCATCATGAGGTACCCGTGATCAAAGGCTTCAGGATACCTCCGTTCTCGATTTCCCGGCACGAGGATGTCGTCCGGCCAAGCGCACAACGAAGACCAGGGCCCAGGACGCAACGATGAGCACCAGCAATGTCCAATCGCCGAAACGCGCGTAGGGCGTGGCCGCACGCGCGCCCGGCAGGCTGGCGTCTATGACACCCGTTTCCCCGGTATCGAGACGCGCAACGACATCTCCATTGGTGTCGATCACTGCGGATATCCCGGTGTTGGCCGCCCGGACCACCGGAAGACCTTCCTCGACCGCGCGCATGCGTGCGGATGCGAGGTGCTGCTCGGGCCCGATGCTCGTCCCGAACCAGGCATCGTTGGTGGCATTGAAGATCCACTCGGGCCGGAACAGGTCGTCGGCCACGTGGCCCGGAAAGATGATCTCGTAGCAAATGGCCACGGCGACGAGAGGCGCGCCCGGGAGGGCGAGCGTGCGCGGCCCCGGGCCGGGCGTGAAGTCGCCCAGCCCCTCGGTTATCCGCTCGACCGGCAGCCAGCCCTTGAGGGGCACGTATTCCCCGAACGGGACGAGGTGATGCTTGGCATAGCCGGTCAGGATATCGCCGCTGCTGTCATAGGCCTGAACGGTATTGAAAAAGAGGGGGCCGTCATCGCCTCTCACGCGGTCGGGCGCCCCGGTAAGAAGCACGGCGTCTTCGGGCAGGGCCGCGGTGATCCGGGCGCGCGCCGCTTTGTCCTCGTCCAGAAATCCGGGAAAGGCGGTTTCCGGCCAGAGCAGCAGGTCGTAGCTGCCGGGTTGCGTGGACAGGCGCAGGTATTTTTCCAGCGTTTTCTCGCGGCTGCCCGGTGCCCATTTCTCGGTCTGCGGCACGTTGCCTTGCACGATGCGCAAATCGGTGCGCGGCGGCGGCACGTCCGACCCGAGGCGAAGCGAGCCGATACCCCAGAGCCCTGTCAACGCCAGGACGAAAACCGCCAGAATGGCCGCGCGCGACCGTGGCGCTGCCGCAAGCGCGACACCCGGCAAGGCCCCGATCAGGACGGTGAGAAAACTCAGCCCGTAGCTTCCGACCCAGGCGGCGGGCTGGCGCAGCGCGGCATGATCGACAAGGGCATAGCCCGCCAGGTTCCACGGAAATCCCGTCAGGACATGACCCCGCAGCCATTCCGCCGTCACCCAGCAAGTCGCAAGCAGCAGGCCCGCCATGATGCCACCCAGGGGGCTGCGCTGTGCGATGGTGGCAAAGAGCCCCGCTGCCATCGCCGGGAAAATGGCAAGCGCCGCCGACAAGCCTCCAACGGCCGGTATCGCCAGCGCGCCGAAGCGCTCGGCATCGACGTAAAAGCTCTCGGCGATCCAGGATATCCCGAACCCGAACTGGCCCACCCCGAACGCCAAGCCGACAAAGAAGGCACGTGAGGCAGAGATATTCCGGAGGACGAGGAAAAAAACGGAGAAGGCAACAGGGGCCGCGATAAGCCACGAGAACGGCGGCAAGGTCAATACCGTCAGCCCGCCCGCAACAAAAGCGGCACCCAGGCGCCGGAGCAGATCATGGTTTCGACCAGTCAATTGCAGCAAACCCGTGATCATGAGCCGGTCTGAAGCCTTGCGCCCAACCACGGCGCGACGAGAAGCAACCCCACGCCGCCGACCACGAACACGTCGGCCATGTTGAAAGCGGGCCAGTGCGCCGACCCGATGTGGAAATCGAGGAAATCCGTCACCGCACGAGACCGCACGCGATCCATGACGTTGCCGAGCGCACCACCGATGATCGCGCCATAGGCAAGGGTCTCGACCCGGCAAGCGGTGCGCGTCAGCATGACCGCCAACCAGACGCAGATGGCGAGCGCCAGCACGACAAGGCTCCACCACGGCGCGCCCCCCAGAAGCCCAAAGGTCACACCATCATTGCGCAGGTAGATGAGGTTGAAGCCGGGCACGACCGGCACCCCGGAGCCCAGGACAGCCGCGTTGGCGACAACGATTGCTTTCGTCCCCTGATCGACCAGGAGTGCGGTCAGCGCGACGGTCAGGCCAATGACGAGGGGTGGCTTCATCTGTTTCATTATCTCATCCCAGCCAGACGCGGCGCAGCGAGGCGGCGTCGGGCCCTTCACGTCCTGTCTTGAAATGTTCGTGCGGAAGCTTTTCTTTCATCAGGGCGGCCGCGCCCATGCCGAGCAGGACCGCGAGGCAGACGATAGCGGCGGGGATGGCGCCGTTCTCGAACTGCCCTTCGGCCGCGTCGAGTGCCTGGATGATCAGCGAGAAGAACGAGGCCGCAAGCATGACGCCCGCCGCGAACCCCGGCAAGAGATCGCGCGTGGCGCGGGACGGAATGCGCCCGAACAGCACGGGCACCGCGCCGACCGCGGTAAGCGCTCCGGCGGCCAGGCTTCCAATAAAGCCAAGGGCTATGGGGGAGAGGAGATCCAAGTCCTGATGCCTTGCCGGGGTGTCAATCACGAACCGGGACAACCGGCGCAGACCTCGATCGACCCGTCGTAGCGGATCAAAACGACATCGTAGGCCTTCACGGTTGCCCTCCGGTCCCATGTCAGGCGAGCCATAGGGCGAAAGGTCAACCGCGTCTGGCCGTTTCTCCAGCAGGCGCTGGGTATCGGCGGTGGGTACGTGGCCGTCGATCGGGATCGTCTCTGCGATGGCCTGTGCCGCAGGAAGCGAGGTCGATGGGATGGCAAGAGCGGGAACACCTGGTTTCATGGATCAGAGCCTTTCCACCGTTGTTTTGGCAATGTCGCTTGCGAGCCTTTCAGAAAGAAGCGCGCGGGCCTCATTCAGTCGCGTCAACGCGGCCGCATTGTCTTCTTCGCGCTCGGTCGCCTCCGCAAGCCGATCGTCCGAGAGCGGGTCGGTCGGGCGACCGTCCACCCGCACTTCGTAATGCAGGTTCGGTCCGGTCGCGGTGCCGGTCGCACCGACGCGACCGATCACATCGCCGGCCATCACGCGCTGCCCTTGTTCGAGATCGTCCGGCACGGCACTGAGATGCGCATAGCGCGTCAGTGTGTCGGGTCCATGCGCGATCTCGACCACCCGGCCATAGCCGCCGCGGCGACCGATGAAGCTCACCCGGCCAGGCGCCGTCGCGTGCACCGGCGTGCCGCGAGCCGCCGCAAAATCGACTCCGGTATGCATCCGTACATTGCCATAGATCGGATGCGTGCGGCGCCCGAACACGGAACTCAGCCGCGCACCTTCCACCGGCTGGGAAAACACCCGCAACACCTCTCCATCGACGAAGATCGTTGCCTGTCCGCTGCCATCGTCCGGCCAGACGATCTCATAGACCGAACCACCGAGATCCAATGCGGCGAAGGCAAGCTCAGGCTGGCCAATCCTCTGGTTTCCGTCGCGTGCCTCGCGCCACAGCAGACGTATCGTCTCGCCGCCGGAAAGCTCGCGCCGGAAATCCACCGTACCGCCCAGCATCTGCGCCAGATCGACGGCGAAACGCGCAGGGATGTCTGCCTTGTCGAGTGCTGCGAAGATCGAGCTTTCGATCACCGCCTCGCCCACAAAAGTCACCATCTCGGGGTCCGGTTCCAACACGCGGGTGACAAGTTTCTCGCCGAAAACCGCCTCGATCCGCACGCCGTCTTCGACGGCAAGCTCCACACGACGCGGGTTGCCGTCCGAACTTGAAACCACGGTGATCGCGTGACCCGGGCGCAAACGCCGAAGATCGTATTCCGCACCGACCGCAAGGGCGATTTCCGCGCGGGCGGATGCCGCAATGCCGGCGTCGGCCAGAACCGAATCAAGCGTTTCGCCCGGGGCGATCTCGCGCGACCAGGTGATCGAGGAAGGCTCGATCGTGGGCAAAGAGGTGTCAGCGAAGGACGCCGGCAGAGGGGGGGCGGGTGCGAACGCGGGTGCCGCATTCGGCTGGACCGATGCGGGGCGGACGGAACCGGGGCTGGCAAATCCAGGTGGCGCGAGTGGATCAGGGGTCCAGAGGGTTGCTTCAGCAAGCGCGGGCGGCACCGGTTTCTTGGACAGAACGCCGGAAACCACGATGGCGGTCACCGAAACAGCGCCTGCGACGGCTGTGGCCGCTACCACGGCCCGTATCCTCATGTTGCCCCCTCGATTTCTTCTGTCAGCGCGCGGCGGACTTTCGGCACGGCGAATTCCCTTGGCTCGTGATAGTCGATCATGGTGACGAACCGCCCCTCGCCGTCGAACAGGAAGACGCTTGCAGTATGGTTCATCGTATAGCCGCCGCCTTCGGTCGGCACCTTCTCATAAGAAGCCCGAAATCCCTCTGCTGCGCGCGCAATCTCATCTTCCGGCCCCGTCCAGCCGCGAATCGCGGGGTGGAAATAGCCGACATACTCGGCCATCGTCTCGACGGTGTCCCGCTCCGGGTCGACCGTGATGAATATCACGTTCATCTGTTCGGCCTCCTCTCCCATCTCAACCAGCCAGCCGGAAATGTCGGATAAGGTGGTCGGGCAGACGTCCGGACAGTAGGTGAACCCGAAGAACACCATGGTTGGACGGCCAATCAGGGTTTCCGGACCTACCTCGTTCCCCTCATGGTCCGTCAGTCGGAAGTTCATCGCCGAAAGGGACACTGGCCGCTGTCCGGCCGGTTCCGGTGCACCTGGCCCCTCCACTCGCCACCAGCCGACGATGAGCGTCAGACCAAGAGCGCCGACACCGGCTGCACCATATTGAAGAAAGCGCCGCCGCTGCATCAGCCCTCCGGCCCGCGCGCGGCGATCCCGAGGATCGGAACCTCGACCGTCACTTGGCCGCCGTCCGAGAAGGTCATGGTCAGCGGGAACGTCTCGCCCTTCTTCATCGGCTCCTGTAGTTTCATAAGCATCGCGTGCAGCCCGCCGGGAGCCAGCGCCACGCTTTCACCCGGTGCGATCGTGATGTCGCCGACGGGAGCCATGGAACTGACCCCTTCGGCATTGGTCGTGGTTTCGTGAACCTCGGGCCTCATGGCCAGCGGTGTCGCAAGGCCGGTCAGTGTGACCGTCTCGTCGCCGGTGTTGCGCAGGGTCATGTAGGCGGCGCCGGGACGGCTCGTTCCGATGGAGGCCCTCGACCACGCGCCCTCGACCACGATATCCTCCGATCCGGCCATGACCGGGACCGACAAGCCCGCGACCGTCAGAAGCGCGGCCAGCGCAGTTGTATATGTCAGCTTCTTCATATCATTTACCTTTCCTCGATCGTTCAGCTTTTCGCAGCTTCGACTTCCGCCGCTACCTGTTTGCGAAATTGCGCCTCGCCGAACGGATCGAGCGGCTTGCCATTTACAAAGAACGTGGGGGTTTGTTGTATCCCCATCGTTTCGACATCCGCCTTGTCCTGATTGAAGATGGCGATGATGTCCGGCGATTTGATCTGCGTCATCGCGGCGTCGAGGTCGAGGCCCGCACCGGCGGCGATGCTGCGGATTTTCTCCATATTCGGCGGGCCACGGGAGGCCCAGGCATCCTGATAGACCATGAACGCCTGCATGACCTCTTCGTAAACGCCCTGCATCCGCGCCGCTTCCATCAGCTTGACCGCGACCTCGGAGGACTGACCGTGGAACGGCGTGTAGCGGATCACGACGCGCACGTCGTCGGGATATTGTGCCAGGATGTCCTTGACCACGGGATAGAAGGCGCGGCACGCCTCGCAGGCTGGATCGAAGAATTCGATGATGGTCACCGGCGCATCCTCGGGGCCGAGGATTGGGGAATACGGCCGGATCAGGGCTTCGGAGGTTTTGGGCTCACCGGGGTCCGTTCCCGCTACGGGGGCGGGGCCGGTCTCGAAGTACAACAGGACTGCGAAGATTGCCAGGCCGAACGCAAGGACGGACAGGACAAGGGACTTGTTGCTCATGTGCGGGGTTCCTTCAGGGAAAGGGCCGACAGCACAGCGATCAGCGCGAAGGCGGCGAGTGCCATCAGCGGGATCGGAATGCCGAAGACCAACTGGTTGTCGTCGGTGCAGGAAGGGCCGGTTGCAGTGCAGGGCTGAATGGGTTCGGGAATCAAACCGATATATAGACCCAGATGATAGAGCGCGACCGCACCCCCACCAAGCGCGAGAGCGATCCCGTAGCGCGCCACGCGGCGGTCCTGCCACCAGAGCCCGAGCCCCAGAATGATGGCGAGGGGGAACATGAACGCGCGCTGGAACCAGCAGAGCACGCAGGGCGTCTGGCCCAGCACTTCGCCTATATAGAGCACGGCGAGCGACGAGAATAGTGCGATGATCCAAGCCAGTACAAGGGCTGTCTCTCCGGCAGGTCGGGACATGGATATCAAACACTCTCTTTCAGATCGGCCAAAATCTCTTCGGCTGGTGTGCCGTAGGGCCAGGACTCGGCGAAGCCCGCCTCGGGGTTGAACAGGAAAAGATGCGATGTGTGGCTCATCGTGTACCCGTCCGGGGCGCTTGCGTCCTCAAGCCGTTCATAAAAGATCGGGAAGGTTTCGGCTGTCTCGGCGATTTGCTCGGGGGTGCCGGTAAGCCCGATGATCCCCGCGTCGAAAAGCGGTACAAATTCGGCCATGGCTTCGGGCGTGTCCCGCTCGGGGTCGATCGAGATGAAGAGCGGCTGCACCTTCGCCGCATCCTCGTCCAGCCCGTCCATCACGGCGGCGACTTCCGACAGCGTCGTCGGGCAGACATCGGGGCAATTGGTGAAACCGAAGAAAACCAGCATCCATTGCCCGGCGAAATCCTCTTCGGTCCGGGTCTTGCCCGTGTGATCGGTCAGTTCGAAATCCGCGACAAACGCTGGATCGTCCCCGGTTCGGGGGCCGCCGGCACGGTCGTCGGACCACAGCAACAGCCAGAAAAAACCGAGCACGGCCACGCCCGCCAACACCCATAATATTTTCTGAAGGTCTGCAAGTTTCACGCCGCTTCGCCCGATGTTGATTCTCTGTTTTGTGTGCGAGTACATCCTCTAGCTACTGTAGATTCAAGTCCTATTGTGACCGTGGATAACCGTTCACCGTCCTGTGAAAGTCACGAGCAACTTGTGCTGCGCGAGGCTTAAAGCTACATACGCTGTAGGTAACGTGGAGAGGTGGGCATGCTGACGATCGGCACCTTGGCGAAAAAGACTGGAACGAAGGTGCAAACCATCCGCTATTACGAGCAGATCGGGCTCTTGCCCGAGCCGGGGCGCTCGGCAGGCGGCCAGCGGCGCTATGGCGACGCCGAGCTTGATCGTTTGTCCTTCGTTCGGCACGCACGTCAACTCGGGTTCTCGCTGGATGCGATCCGCGAACTGCTCGATCTCAGTGATCACCCGGACAAATCCTGCGCCGAGGCCGATGCAATCGCCCGTCGCCAACTCAGGCAGGTTGAGCAACGCATGGCCCGGCTCGAGGCGCTTCGTACGGAATTGCAGCGTATGGTGCATGACTGCGGCGGCGGGCAGACCGCCAATTGCCGTGTGCTGGAGGTGCTACGCGATCATTCCGAATGCCTGACGGACCATGACGGGATCGGTGCCTGACATGCCTGTGGCGGTCGCCTATCCGCTCGCGGCCCTGGCCGAAATCGCCGGGTGCTTCGCCATCTGGGCCTGGTGGCGTCTGGGGGCCTCGGCATTCTGGCTCGTGCCGGGGACGGTGTCGCTGATCGCGTTCGGCTGGCTGCTGGCGCAGGTCGATACGGTCGCCGCCGGCCGCGCCTTTGCGGCCTATGGCGGGGTCTACATCGCGGCTTCCGTTCTGTGGATGTGGCTGGCCGAAGGTCACAGGCCGGACAGGTGGGATCTGCTCGGCACCGCCGTCTGTCTGCTGGGGGCCGCGATCATCCTTGCCGCTCCGCGCGGTAGCTGAAACGTGACTTGAGGCTTCAAGTGCCACGGGTTTTATGAGAACGCATGTATGACAGCGTGTAAAGGGAGCGGAAACCGAATGTTCGAAATCTCCGGTGTCGGTATCATCGCGGCCTTTCTGGGCGGGGCCATATCGTTTCTGTCACCCTGCGTCCTGCCTCTGGCACCAGGCTATGTCTCCTATATCGCGGGACAGCCCGCCCCGGCCGCGGGCGCGGCCCGCGCGCTCGGCGACCGGGCGCGCAGCGTGATGCTTAGCCTGTGGTTCGTGCTGGGGTTTTCCACGGTCTTCGTGGCACTCGGGGCCGGCGCCAGTCTTCTGGGCGGGATGCTCCTGCGCTGGAAATACGAACTTGGTCTTGCCGGGGGCGCGCTCATCGTTCTTTTCGGGCTGGTGATGATGGGGGCGCTCCGCATCCCCGCCTTGATGCGCGACACAAGGCTCAATGTCGCAACCAAGGGCGGCAACCCGGTGGGGGCCTATCTTCTGGGTCTCGCTTTCGCCTTTGGCTGGACGCCCTGCATCGGGCCGGTGCTGGGCTCGATCCTTGCGGTGAGCGCGGCATCTGGCGCGGACGGCGTGGCGCTTCTCGCCATCTATTCCGCGGGTCTCGGCGTGCCGTTCCTGATGATTGCACTCTTCACCAACGAAATCGCGGGCAAGCTCAAACAGCTTGGTGCGGCGGGCCGGTGGCTCTATCGCGTTGCCGGCGGGCTGATGGTCCTGATGGGTATCGGCGTGATGACCGGCCAGATCAGCCGCCTTGCCTTCTGGCTGCTCGACACCTTCCCGGCCCTCGGCAGCATCGGGTAACACGAGCGCCCAAGGAGCAAGCCAGGAAGGGCTTGAAACCCCGGGCCCTGTAGAACCTACGAGCCTCTCGTTAATGATTC
>JADQCC010000152.1:0-1938 GCA_016278295.1 Roseovarius sp.
ACGTGGGCGCTCGGCCGAGCGCCTCGCCCTGCCCGGTATTTGACGTCCTGTCCTTCGTCGCGCAGAAAGCGGGCATGACACCGCCTGACCTACGCTTTCGGCCACACCATTTTCTCTGCTCCCTCGGCTTTGCCGGCGCGGGCTATTCCGACGCCTTCACCGCCAACATGACGCGAATCGTGCGCGACGGGCTACGCGCGCCAGGTGGCGACGAGACGGTGATCGAGGTGGCGGGCGCGGCGGATGACATCTGCGCCCCCTGCCCCAAGCGACGCGGCGCGCTCTGCGTCAGCCAGGAGAAAATCGCGGCGCTCGACGCGCGTCACGCGGCGGTGCTCGGGTTGCGCGCGGGGGCGCGGCTGACATGGGGCGAGGCGCAGGAGCGCATCAGGGATGCCGTCGCGCCGGGCGATCTGGGCAAGCTCTGTGCCGGTTGCCAGTGGCTGGAGCTTGGGCTGTGCGAGGCAGCGCTCGCCCGCCTTCATGATGCCAAATGAAAAGGCCGCCCCCGGTTGCCCGGGTGCGGCCTGAGTCTCGGTTTTACCGGCAGGCTCAGCCGCGCGCCGAGAGCGCCTTCCAGCCGCCCCAGACGACCATCGCCGCGAGCACGGCCTTGACCGTGTCGCCCAGCAGGAATGGGCTCATCCAGTAGGCCCACAGTTCCGGCATGGCCTTGCCCATTACCGCGGCAGGCCAGGCGAGGCCGGGCACGTAGAGCAGCGCAGAGATTGCGATGCCGCAAAGCGCGGTGCTCACGACCCCGCGTGCGAGCCCGCGCTCGACCGCGAGCCCGGCAAGCCACGCCATCCCGACAAAGCCATAGAGGAACCCGGCGGTCGGCCCTACCAGCGCCGCACCGTTCGCGCCGTTCGCAAAGACCGGCAGCCCCATCGCCCCCTCGGCGAGATAGGCCAGAAGCGCCGCCGCGCCGAGCCGCGAGCCGAAGCTCAGCCCGACGATCAGGATCGCCAGCGTCTGGAGCGTCAGCGGCACCGGAAAGAACGGCACGCTCACCTGCGCCGCCAGCGCGATGAAGAGCGATCCGCCCAGTACCAGCCCCGCCTTGCGTACGAGGCCCTCGTGGCCGATCACGGCCTGTGTCAGTGTTTGTGCGCGCATCACGCGTCCCTCCTGTTTCCGTCCCGGACCGACTTTTTCGCCGCACTGCGACAAAAGTCAAGCGATTGTCCTTGATCCGGTCACGCGAGAGTGGGATTTGGCCTTCATGACAGACCTGCATGATTTCCCGATCGCCCTCGTCACCGGTGCGTCCCGGGGCCTTGGGGCCGCGATCGCCGAGGCGCTTGCCACTACCCATCACGTGGTTGCCGTGGCGCGCACCGTGGGCGCGCTCGAAGAGCTTGATGACCGTATCCGCGCCGCGGGCGGTCAGGCCACGCTCGCGCCGATGGACATCATCACGCGCGATGCGATGGCACAGCTTTGCCGCTCGATCCACGATCGCTGGGGGCGGTTGGCACTTTGGGTCCACACCGCCGTTCACGCGGCGCCCCTCAGCCCCGCCGATCATGTAGATGCGCGCGACCTCGAACGCTCGATCGCCACCAATGTCAGCGCCACGGGCATTCTCATCCCCTACGTCGCGCCGCTCTTGGGTCGCGAGGGACAGGCGGTGTTCCTCGACGATCCGCGCGCGGGCGCGAAATTCTTCGGTGCCTACGGGGCGACCAAGGCGGCGCAGATCGCGCTCGCCCGAAGCTGGCAGGCCGAGACCGCCCGGACCGGTCCGCGTGTGCATGTCCTCGCGCCCGCACCGATGGCCACGGCGACGCGCGCGCGCTTTTTCCCCGGCGAGGACCGCGAGACGCTCGCCCATCCCCGCGACGAGGCGACGCGCCTGCTGGCCTTGCTCGGCTGAGCGTTGCTGCCCGCTTGTTGCCGCGCGGCACAGGCGTTAGACAGGCCGCAGGACAGGGC
>JADQCC010000152.1:2038-11617 GCA_016278295.1 Roseovarius sp.
AGCAGTGGACAGGGCGGGCGACATGCGCATTCTCATCACCAATGACGACGGCATCAACGCGCCCGGGCTTGCCGTGCTGGAAGAGGTCGCCACCGCGCTCGCCGGTGACGCGGGCGAAGTCTGGACCGTGGCCCCGGCGTTCGAGCAGTCGGGTGTCGGACACTGCATTTCCTACACGCGGCCGATGATGATCTCGCAGATGGCCGAGCGCCGGTTTGCCGCCGAAGGAAGCCCCGCCGATTGCGTGCTCGCGGGGCTGCACGACGTGATGAAGGATGCCCGCCCCGATCTCGTGCTGTCGGGCGTCAACCGCGGCAACAATGCCGCCGAGAATGCGGTCTATTCCGGCACCGTGGGCGCGGCGATGGAAGCCGCGCTGCAAGGCGTGCCGGCGGTTGCGCTCAGCCAGTATTACGGGCCGAAAATGCGCGACCTGCCCGACCCGTTCGAATGCGCCCGCACCCACGGCCTGCCGGTGCTGCGCCGCCTGCTGGACAAGGGCGTGTGGACGCAGGACGATTACGGCATCTTCTACAACATCAACTTTCCCCCCTGCCCCGGATCCGAGGTCAGGGGCATCCGCGCCGCGCGGCAGGGCTTTCGCCGCGACATGGGCTTTGGCGTGCAGCCGCATGTGGCTCCTTCGGGGCGACGGTTTCTGTGGGTAACGGGTGCGCCGCAGCACGAACCGACGAGCCCCGGCTCGGACGCGGATGTGAACCTGCAAGGCTATGTTTCGGTCACGCCGATGCGCGCCGACCTCACGGCCCATGACGCGCTGGAGGCGCTGAAGGCGATCGAATGAGCGACGAGGCCGATCATAGCGCCGAACGCCAGATGCAGTTCCTGTTCGCGCTGCGGTCCCGCGGGGTGACCGATGCACGGGTGCTCTCGGCGATGGAGCGGGTCGACCGGGGGCGCTTTGTGCGGGGCTATTTCACGGGGCGCGCCTACGAGGATATGCCGCTGCCGATCGCCTGCGGCCAGACCATCAGCCAGCCTTCGGTGGTGGGGCTGATGACGCAGGCCCTGCGGCTCTCGCCGCGTGACAAGGTATTGGAGGTGGGGACCGGCAGCGGCTACCAGGCGGCGATTCTCAGCCAGCTTGTGCGCCGTGTCTATACCGTGGACCGCCATCGCCAGCTGGTGCACGAGGCCGCCGCGATCTTTAAGGAACTCGACCTGACCAATATCATCACGCTCACTGCGGATGGCAGCTTCGGTCTGCCCGACCAGGCACCGTTCGACCGCATCCTCGTGACCGCCGCCGCCGAGGATCCGCCCGGGCCGCTCTTGGCCCAGCTCAGGATCGGCGGTATCATGGTCCTGCCCGTAGGCCAGTCGGACACGGTGCAGCAACTCATCCGCGTGACCCGGCACGAGACCGGATACGAATATGACGAGCTGCGCCCGGTGCGCTTCGTGCCGCTGGTCGAGGGACTGGGACGTGACGGCTGAGACGGACGACAAAGACGAGGCGCGGGACGCCGCGCGGAGGCAGGACGAGGGACGAGGGACAAGGGGTATCTCAATGCGACAACTACCGCGGAACGTAGTGATCGGCATCGGTATGGTGGCGGGTCTCGGGGCGTGCAGCGGGCCGCTCGACATCGACATGCGCGGCGGCTTTGGCAACGCGCCCAGCACGGCAGAGGCGGCGCGCACCGCCACCGCCACACGGCCCGAGCCGGACGCGCGCGGCATAATCTCCTATCCCGGCTACCAGGTGGCGGTGGCGCGACGCGGCGATACTCTGGCCACGCTCGCCGCGCGGATCGGTGCCGATGCCAATGAGTTGGCCCGCTACAACGGCATCCAGACCGGCGACGTCCTGCGCGACGGAGAGATCGTGGCGTTGCCGCGCCGGGTAGCCGAACCCGAGGGCGGCCCGATCCGGCCCGACACCGAAATCGCGGCCCTCGCCGACCGCGCGATCGAGCGCGCCGATAGCGACGGCGATGGCATCGCGACCAGCACGCTGGAACCGGCGGCGCAGAACAGGGCAGGCCAGAGCGAGACGGGCCAGAGCGAGACGGGCCAGAACGGGGCGCAGCCCATACGCCACAAGGTCGAGCGCGGAGAAACCGCCTATTCCATCGCCCGGCTCTACGATGTGCCGGTGCGCAGCCTCGCCGACTGGAACGGGCTTGGCCCGTCCTTCACCGTGCGCGAGGGGCAGTTCCTGCTGATCCCCGTGCCCGCCGCGTCTGACGCGCGGCCCCGGGCCCGCGCCGAGGAAAGTTCGGCGCCACAGGAGACGGCAACCGTCACTCCGCCCGGCGCCGGATCGCCCACCCCCGTGCCGCCGAGCGCTGCGGAGCCGCTGCCCGAAGAGCCGCCCGCCGCCGCCGAGCCGGTGGCCACGCCCGATCTTGGCCAGTCGCAGACAGACAAAAGCGAGGCACGTCTCGCCCGTCCGCTCGACGGCTCGATCGTGCGTGACTATGACAAGGGCCGCAATGAAGGCATCGACATCGCCGGCACGCCCGGCGCCGAGGTGCGCGCCGCCGGTGCGGGCACCGTGGCGGCAGTGATAGAGGACAGCGACGGCCGACCCATCGCCGTCATCCGCCACGATGGCAACCTGCTGACGGTCTATTCCAATCTCGCAGAGTTGAGCGTGGCCAAGGGCGATCAGGTGGCCCGTGGTCAGACCATCGGCACGCTGCCCGACTCGGGCACCCCGGCGCTGCATTTCGAGGTGCGCGACGGGATCGAGAGCCTCGACCCCAATCCGTTTCTGGGAAGTTGAGCGAGAGGGGAGCGGCAAATGGGGCGGCCAGGATCACTTTGGGACCAACACCCCGCCCCCGCGCTACCGCAGCGGCGGCGGCGGGGCGGCGCAATGCCCGCCCGTGGCGGGCAGCCCCGAGCCGAGCGCCAGCATCGGCGGTGCCGTGTACGGGTTGAGCGGGTCCGACTGCACCCGATCCAGCACAACGAGCGCCAGGATGCCCAGCCCCACGAGAATCGCCACGTGCACCCGCCTCATTTCCGCGCCTCCAGCCCCAGCGCGGGCCGCAACCGGATGCCCGCCCAGGACCCGGCAAAGGCCGCTATGAACCACACCCAGCCATGCGCCGAGCCGGTGGCGACGCCGCTGAAGAACGCGCCGATATTACAGCCGAACGCGAGCCGCGAACTGTAGCCCAGCACCAGCCCCGCGACGATCACCGCGCCCCAGCCGCGCGCAGGCAGCACGCCGACCGGCGAGGCGAACCCCGCCCGCCACCACGCCACCAGCGCGGCGCCGCCGATGATCCCGAGATCGGTGAGCGAGGTGACATCCGTGAGCAGACTCGCCTCGACCTGCGCGGCATTGGCCGGGGCGGACCAGAACACCGAGCCGGAGAGGTCGCCGCCCACGGCCACCACCGCCTTGGCCACCCATAGCCCGAGGCCGTAGACCACCCCCCAGGGCTGCCCGGCCACCACGAGGTGCAGGATCGCCAGCGCCGCCAGCGCCAGCGCCGCCCCCCAGTAACGCGCGGGCAGACGGTGGCTGCCCGTGCGGCCCAGACGAATCGCCAGCATTGCGATCGCCGCCAGCCCGGCGAGCGTGATCGCCAACCCCTTTGTCCCGTCGAGCGCCATCACCGGCAGGCTGCCCAGCGATGTCCACCAGCTCAGGTGGTACGCGCCGGCAAAGCTGCCGATGGCGAAGAAAGGCAGCGCCACGGCGCCGATGGCGTTGCCGCTCCCGGCGTTCACCAGCGTGCCCGAGCCGCAGCCCAGCACCACCTGCATCGCCGCGCCGAAGACGAAGGCACCGCCTACCATCGCAAATCCGATGGGGGCGTGCGCGCCCTTCAGTTCGGCCCCGTTCGCAGCGAGCAGCGGCAGCGCCGCGCAGGCGACGATACCGATGGCCAGAAGCTGTGCCAGCAACCCCGAGGCGTCGCGTTCGAGGATCATCCGCCGCCACGGGCCGGTAAAGCCGAAACGGAACCCTTCGAGCGCAAGGCCGAAGCCCAGCCCGATGGCAAGGATCGCGCCCGCGCGCGGCCCGGCGCTCAGCGCCACCGCCAGCACCAGCGCGGCCACGAGAGCAAGCACGCCCGTGCGCACCAGGGTGCCGGGCGCGGACGACGGGGCCGCGTGCGCGGTGGCCTGTGTCATGGGCGCCTCAATACTTGCCGGTGATCTTGTTGATCAGGTTCTCGAAAAGGCCCGGCACGTTGGCCATCTCCATCCCCGCCTGCGACCAGCCAACCACCGATTCGGGATAGAGCCGCACACCCTCGATCCCGGCGATCTCGCTCAGCGCGAACCAGTTGGTCGCCGCCCAGTGTCCGGTATTGCAGAAGGATACGAGCCGGTCGCCCTGTTCAAAGCCGTTCTCGGCAGCCAATTGGCGCACGAGAGCGGGCTTGATGAGCGACGGTTCGTCCTCGCCGAACCAGCGGTCATGGGTGAAATACTGCGATTGCGGGATGGTGCCGGGCCGCGCCGCCGCGCCATGCTTGGCCTCGCCGCGCCAGAACGCCTCGGGGCGGGCATCGACCAGCGTCGCCTCTTCACGCCCCTCCACGATGGCCTGCACATCCGCGCGCGTGGCCAGCCATTCGTCGGAGAAGCGCACGGTGATCGCGCTCGGCGCGATGTCGGGGGGCGCGCCGGTCTCGATCGGGGCCTTGGCCTGTTCCCACGCATTCATGCCGCCGTTGAGCACCGCCAGATCGCTGAAACCAGACGATTTCAGCGTCCAGTAAACCCTTGCAGCAGAACCAAAATCCGTCTGGTTGCTGCCCTGATGGACGACCACGACGGGCGTGTCGGTTTCGAGGCCAAGGTTGCGCAGCACCTCGGTCAGATGCGTCTCGGTCACGAGCTTGCCCGGATTCTCCGCCGGGCCGCGAAAGAGACCATAGGGTGCGTTGCGCGCGCCGGGGATGTGACCAGCCTCGTAGGCGCCCGGCGCGCGGATATCGAGCACGACGGGTGCCTTGGCCCCGTCCAGAGCGTCATCGAGCGCCGCCGGGGTGACGAGCGGGCCGTTCGCCGCCTGCGCCGCCAGCGGGATCAGCGCCATCGCAAGGACCAGCGCCGCCTGTTTAAGTTTCATGAGCATCGGGAGTCTCCCATTCACTCGATTGAAAATCTGCTGCAGACATATTCCCTGAGCATGTCGGCAACAAGACAGTGGCCGCAACCTCACGGGCTGTTGAGGCCCGCCGCGCTACGACCCGAGCGGCAGCGCCCGTTCCACCACCCGCGCGAAGAACGAGGCGCCGAGGGGCGCCACCGCGTCGTTGAAATCGAAGGCCGGGTGGTGAAGCGCCGGCCCCGCGCCCTGCCCGAGAAACAGATAGGCACCGGGCCGCTCGGCCAGCATATAGGCGAAATCCTCGGCCCCCATCTCGCGCGTGCGATCCGCGATCACGGCCGCGTCTCCAACCACTTCACGCGCGATTTCCGATGCAAATTCAGTGGTTTGCACGTCGTTGATCGTGGGCGGATAGCCGGCCTCTATCTCCACTTCCGCGCGCACGCCATGCGCCGCCGCCACACCGGCGGCCACCTCGCGCAAGCGGCGGTGCGCCATCTCGCGGACGCCCTCGGTAAAGGTGCGGATCGTCGCGCCGACATAGGCGCGTTCGGGGATGACGTTGTCGGCGCTGCCCGCGTGGATCTGCGTGACCGAGATCACGAGGTCGTCGAGCGGGTCGCGGTCGCGGGTGATAATGGTCTGAATTGCCTGGACAATCGCCACCGCCGCCGGGATGGGATCACGCGCGTCGTGGGGCATGGCACCGTGCCCGCCCTGCCCGATCACATGGACATGGAGGCTATCGACGGCGGCCATGATCGGCCCCGGCGTGGTCTCGAACGTGCCCTCTGGCGCGCCCGGCAGGGTGTGGAGGGCATAGACCTCGGCCACCTCGTGGCGGTCGAGCGCGCCCTCCTCGACCATCAGCCGCGCGCCGCCCGGCCCTTCCTCGGCGGGTTGGAAGAACAGCACCGCGCGCCCGGCGTAATTCCTTGTTTCCGCGAGATATTTAGCTGCTCCGAGCAACATGGTCGTGTGCCCGTCATGGCCACAGGCATGGGCGCGCCCCGGCACCGTGCTGGCATGATCGGTGCCGCTCAGGTCGTCCATCGCGAGCGCGTCCATGTCGGCGCGCAGGCCGATGGACCGGCCGGGGGAGCGGCCCTCGATCACCGCCACAACGCCCGAGCGGGCGACCCCGGTCTCGATCCTGTCCACGCCGAATTCGCGCAGCTTTTCCACAACGAATTCAGCGGTTTCGAAGCAATCCAGCCCAAGCTCCGGGTGGGCGTGCAGGTGCCGCCGCCATGCGGTCATTTCCTCGGCGAACCCGGCTATGCGATTGATTGCGGCCATGTCTGGACATCCCTTTCGTCTGTCGTCACGGTGGCAACAGACAGCAATTTCAAGGGCGCTGCAATGGCCGACGACACCCTCCTGCACGACCCCGCTGGCGGCCTGCCGCGGCTGATCGAGATCATGGCGCGGCTGCGCGATCCCGAGACCGGCTGCCCCTGGGATATCGAGCAGGATTTTGCGAGCATTGCCCCCTATACCATTGAAGAAGCTTACGAAGTTTCCGATGCCATAGAGCGGGGCGACTGGCGGGATTTGCGTTCAGAGCTGGGCGACCTGCTGTTGCAGGCGGTGTTTCATGCTCAGATCGCGCGGGACAAGGGGTTGTTTGATATCGAGGATGTGGCGAACGCCATTTCCGACAAGATGATTGCCCGCCATCCCCATGTTTTCGGGGAAGAAAACCGCGACAAGAGCGCCGAACAGCAAACCCGTGACTGGGAGGCGGTCAAGGCCGCCGAGCGCGCCGCGTCGGGCGAAACCGGCACGCTCGACGGGGTGGCGCTGGGACTGCCGGCGCTGCTGCGCGCGGTGAAATTGCAGAAACGCGCCGCGCGCGTGGGGTTTGACTGGCAGAAAACGTCGCATGTTCTCAATAAGATACAAGAAGAAGCTAATGAATTGCACGAAGCGGTGGAAAGCGGCAACCCGGAGGAGATCGAGGAAGAATTCGGCGACCTGTTGTTCGTCATGGCCAACCTTGCGCGGCACATGAAGCTGTGCCCCGAGACCGCGCTGCGCCGCGCCAACGCCAAGTTCACCCGCCGCTTTGCCCGCATCGAGGCGCTGCTGGCGGAGGACGGGCGCCGCCCCGAAGAGAGCGACCTCGCCGAGATGGACGCGCTCTGGAACGCGGCCAAGGCCGAGGAGAAGCTGTAGGTTCAGAGCGCGAACCGCACGGTTCGCGCGTTTCAGCGCGCGCTGCGTTCAGGTATTGAACAGGAAATGCAGCACGTCGCCATCGCGGACGACGTAGCCCTTGCCCTCGGCGCGCATCTTGCCGGCCTCTTTCGCCGGGATCTCGCCGCCGCAGGCGACGAAATCCTCGTAGGCGATGGTCTCGGCGCGGATGAAGCCCTTTTCGAAATCGCCGTGAATGACGCCCGCCGCCCGGGGCGCGGGGGTGCCCTCGGGGATGGTCCACGCGCGGGCCTCCTTGGGGCCGACGGTGAAGTAGGTCTGAAGGTGCAGGAGCGTGTAGCCCGCCTTTATCAGCCGGTCGAGACCGGCCTCTTCGAGCCCCATCTCGGAGAGGAACATTTCCGCCTCTTCGGCGTCGAGCTGGGCGATTTCCTCTTCGATCCGGGCGGAGATGACGACGTGGCCCGCGCCTTGCGCCTCGGCCATCCCCGCCACCGCGGCGGCATGGGCGTTGCCCGTGGCCGCGCTGCCCTCGTCGACGTTGCAGACGTAGAGCACCGGCTTGGCGGTCAGCAGTTGCAGCATGCGCCACGCGCGGGCGTCCTCGGCATCGACGGCGACGGTGCGGGCGGGGCGGCCCTCTTCCAGCGCGGCCTGGGCGTCGGCCAGGAGCCGGTCGGCCTGCACGGCCTCCTTGTCGCCGCCCTTGAGCTTGCGCACCAGCCCGACGCGGCGTTTCTCGATGGAATCGAGATCGGCGAGCATCAATTCGGTCTCGATCACCTCGGCATCGGCCACCGGATCGACGCGGCCATCGACATGGGTGACGTCGCCATCCTCGAAGCAGCGCAGGACGTGGGCGATGGCATCGACCTCGCGGATATTGGCGAGGAACTGGTTGCCGAGGCCCTCGCCGCGGCTCGCGCCCTTCACGAGGCCCGCGATATCGACGAAGGTCATGCGCGTGGGGATGGTCTGTTTCGACCCGGCGATCGCGGCCAGCCGGTCGAGCCGGGGATCGGGCACCGCGACCTCGCCCACGTTGGGCTCGATCGTGCAGAACGGAAAATTCGCCGCCTGCGCGGCGGCGGTGCGCGTGAGCGCGTTGAAGAGCGTGGACTTGCCCACGTTGGGCATTCCCACGATTCCCATCTTGAAGCCCATCTGCGGCCCCCTTCGGTGCATAGGTCGGGGCATCTACGGGGCCGGGCGGGGCCGCGTCAAGCCGGGCATTGATTTTCCCCGCCGATTGCGCCAAACCCGCGCGAACGTGACAGTTGAGAGGCCGCCTTCATGACCCGCATCGACGCCAGATTCGCAGAGCTTCGTGCCGCCGGGCGCAAGGCGTTCGTGTCCTATATCATGGCGGGCGACCCGGATGCCGACACCTCGCTGGAGGTGATGAAGGGGCTGCCGGGCGCGGGTGTGGACATCATCGAGCTGGGCGTGCCCTTTACCGACCCGATGGCCGACGGCCCGACCATTCAGCTGGCCGGTCAGCGGGCGCTGGCGGCGGGCATGACGCTGGAGAAGACGCTGGCGATGGTGCGGGCGTTCCGCGAGGGGGACGAGACCACGCCGATCGTGCTGATGGGCTATTACAACCCGATCTACAATCGCGGCGTGGAGCGGTTCCTGAGCGATGCCAAGGCCGCCGGGATCGACGGGCTGATCGTGGTCGATCTGCCGCCCGAGGAGGATGACGAGCTGTGCATTCCCGCGGCGAAGGCGGGGCTCAACTTTATCCGGCTGGCGACCCCCACCACCGATGACAAGCGTCTGCCCAAGGTGCTGACCAATACCAGCGGGTTTGTCTATTACGTGTCGATCACCGGGATCACCGGGGCGGCGGCGGCCGAGGCCGCGGATGTCGGCCCCGAGGTGGCGCGGATCAAGGCGCAGACCGATCTGCCGGTGATCGTGGGCTTCGGCATCCGCAGCCCCGAGACCGCGCAGACCATTGCCGGGGTGGCCGATGGCTGCGTTGTCGGCTCGGCCATCGTGGGCGAAATGGCCGCGGGGCGCCCGCTGGCCGAGGTGCTGGCATTCGTGCGCGGGCTGGCGGCGGGCGCGCACCGGGCGTGAGATGCCGCTGACGGGGGGCGCGGACGGGCCGTAGGCTCAGGCGAGGCCCATGTCGCGGGCGAGCATGGCGGCGTGGGTGCGGTTGCGGGCGCCGAGCTTGCGCGACAGCGTCTTGAGGTGAAGTTTGACCGTCACCTCCTGGATCGCGAGGTCGCGGGCGATCTCCTTGTTGGATTTGCCGTCCGAGACGCCGGTCAGCACGTCGCGTTCGCGCGCGGTGAGGGCGATGTCGGCCTCGGCACCGGGGTCGCGGTCGGCCGTCAGGAAATCGCAGGGCGCGTAGGTAT
>JADQCC010000252.1 GCA_016278295.1 Roseovarius sp.
CCAAGCGCGACGAGCGCTATGGCGCCGTGGTCAGCCTGTTCCCGCGCCTCGCCGCGCGGCTGGGTCAGCGGGCCGAGACGCTGTCGGGCGGCGAGCAGCAGATGCTCGCGCTGGCGCGGGCGCTGTGCCTGCGCCCCGATGTCCTGCTCCTCGACGAGCCGACCGAGGGCCTGCAACCATCGATGATCGCCGCCATCCGCGAGGTGGTCGCGGCCCGGCGCGACGCGGGGGTGGCGGTGCTGCTGGTCGAGCAGCGGCTCGACGCCGTGCTGCCGGTCGCCGACCGGGTCGCGTTCCTTGAGAACGGGCGCATGGGCCCGGTGTTGAGCGCGGGCGCCCTGCGCGCCGACCGCTCGGTGGCCGATCGCTATCTGGGCGTGTGACTCTCGTCAGCGCAGGTAGAGATCGGCGTACCGCCCGGTCCCCTGATCCGAAATGAAGCGCAGGGTATCTCCGCGCTGCCGGACCGCCTGGCAATTTGCCCCAAGCTCCATGCTGCCCCAATAGAGATCGCGGCAGAAATACCCCTGCGCCCAGCGCCACGCGCCCGACACGTCACGGCCAAAGGCGCGGCCCTGGATTCGGCCATCGGGCGTCACCTCCAGCCGGATGCCAAAGCGCGTCAGGTCGCGCCCCTCGATCAGCGAGACGAATCGCGCGCGCTCGGTCACCTGCGCGAATTCGGCCTGCGCCGCCATCGGCGCGACGAGCAAACTCAGCAAGACAAGCACCAACCGCATCGCCCACGACCCTCCACATTCCTGTGTCCGGTCATGATACGCGGGCGGGTGCCGCCCGGATCACTCGCGCGAGAGGCCGAGCACGTCGATCATGTCGTACTCGCCGGGCTTCTTCCCCTGCCCCCAGAGCGCGGCGCGCAGCGCGCCACGCGCGAAAATCGCGCGGTCGGTGGCGACATGGCGCAGGATGACCCGCTCGCCCGTGCCGGCAAAGATCACGTCATGCTCGCCCACGACGTCGCCGCCGCGAATGGCGGCAAAGCCGATATGGCCCTGCTCGCGCCGCCCGGTGATGCCATCGCGGCCGCGATCCGCCACCCGGTCCAGCATCACGCCGCGCCCCTCGGCCGCCGCCTCGCCCAGCATCAGCGCGGTGCCCGAGGGGGCATCGACCTTCTGGTTGTGATGGGCTTCGACGATCTCGATGTCGAACGCCTCGTCGAGGGCGGCGGCCACCTTTTTCGTCATCTGCACCAACAGGTTGACCCCGAGGCTCATGTTGCCCGCGCGCACGATTACCGCGTGCCGCGCCGCGGCCGTCAGGCGCTTTAGGTCGGCGTCGTCAAACCCGGTCGTGCCGATCACGTGCACAACCCGCGCCTGCGCGGTCAGCGTCGCCATCTCGACGCTCGCCGCGGGCGCGGTGAAATCAATAACCGCGTGTGCCCGCGCCACCAGCTCCAGCGGATCGTCGCTCACCGTGACGCCGATCTCGGCCTCGCCCATCGCGCGGCCGAGATCCTGCCCGATCCAGTCGTGGCCCGGCCGCTCCAGCGCGCCGATGAGCCGCGCCCTGGTGCTCTCGCCCACCACGCGGGCCAGCATCCGCCCCATCCGTCCCGATGCGCCGTTGATGACAATGCCTGGAAGTTCGCCCATGCCGCCCGCTCCTGTCCTGCGTTGGCCCCTTGCATAGCCCGCGCCCCCGCAACCGGCAAGCGGATGGCATTGATCTCGCCCCGCCCTTGCGCGCATAGTCCGCGCCACACGCCCAAGCCAGAAGGACCACCAATGGAGCCGCGCCAGATCACCGAAGACTTCTCCGTCGCGCCGCAGATCACGCCCGAGGACATCCCCGCTATCGCCGCCGCGGGGTTCCGCTCGATCATGTGCAACCGCCCCGATGACGAAGAACCGGACCAGCCCCACGTATCCGCGGTTACCGAGGCGGCGCGCGCCGCCGGGCTCGAGACGTGCTGCGTACCGTTTTCCTCGGCCACCATGACAGAGGCCGATGTCGCGGCCTTTCGCGCCGCGCTCGACGAGATGCCCAAGCCCATGCTCGCCTATTGCCGCACCGGTACGCGCTGCACGATGATGTGGAGCCTTGTCAATTACGACACGCTCGGCGCCGAGACCATCCTGCGTGCGACATCGGCGGCAGGCTACGATATGTCGAGCCTCTTGGCGCAGCTTCAGGCCCGGTAATGAGCCTGTGGCGTCTGTGCGGCCATGACGGCACCGGCGGCCGCGCGCTGGTGCTAGACGGGGCGCGCATCCGGGACGAGGCCCGGTGCGCGACGGCGGAGGCGGCGCTTGCCGCGCTCGGGTCCACCTCTGGCCCCGTGCTGCGTATCGGCGACGGCGTGGCCGCGCCGCTGCCCGCCGCGCTGCTGCCCGACACCGTGGGCAGTGGTCTGCCCGGCCTCACACAAGAGACCCCGCCAGACTGCCTCGACGGCTGGACGCGGCTGATGCTCATCGGCCTCGCCGGCACGCCGCCGCACCATGACGGCATCGCCTGCGTGGTACTGCCCACGCTCGCGCACTGGGTGCATCTGAGCGCGGGCGAGGCGGTGAGTTGCCAGAGCTTCCTCAGCCCCCGCCTCGCCACCGCCCTCGGCGCCGCCGAAGAGGCCGACGCGGAGGCGCTCGCCGACACGCTGAGCCGCCCCGAACGCCTCGCCGCGCATCTGCGCGTGGCCGAGGTGCGGGGTGCGCCCGCCGCCCTCACCGGCCACCTTCTGGGGGCCGAACTGGCTGCCGCGCGGCCCTATTGGCTGGGGCAGGAGGTCAACCTCATCGGCCCCAAGGCGGCGACCGACGCGCGGGCCGCGGCGCTCGAAGCGCAGGGCGTGCCGGTCACGTGGCACGGCCCCGACAGCCTGCTGGCCCCGGCTATCGCCGCGCTTGCCGCCCGGCGTTAACCATTCCTAAACGCCTGTTGCGCTAGGCGTTAACCCTGTCGTCACTTTCGCGGGGAGCACATGGTCGCACGCGCCTACACCGTGGCCTTCGAAGGGGTCGAGGCGCGCCATGTCGAGGTGCAATGCGCGGTGCTGCCGGGCCTGCCGGGCTTCTCGCTCGTGGGTCTGCCCGACAAGGCGGTGTCGGAGGCGCGCGAGCGGGTGCGCGCGGCGCTCTCGGCGCTCGCCATCGCGCTGCCATCGCGGCGCATCTCGGTCAACCTCTCGCCCGCGGACCTGCCCAAGGAGGGCAGCCATTTCGACCTGCCCATCGCGCTCGCCTTGCTTGCCGCGCTCGAGATCATCCCCGCCGACGCCGCCGAAGGCACCACCGCGCTTGGGGAATTATCGCTCGACGGCTCGCTCATCCCCGTGGTCGGCGCGCTGCCCGCGGCGATGGCCGCCGCCGCCGAGGACCGGATCCTGCTCTGCCCCCGCGCCTCGGGGCCCGAAGCGGCGTGGGTGGACGCCGCGCAGGTGATCGGCGCCGCCTCGCTGGCGGAGGTGGTGCGCCACTTCACCGGCGAGCGCCCCCTCGCCCCGGCCACACCCGGCGAGGTGACGGCCCCGCCGCCCGGGCGCGACTTGCGCGACGTCAAGGGGCAGGAACGCGCCAAGCGCGCGCTGGAAATCGCCGCCGCCGGACGCCATCACCTGATGATGTCCGGGCCACCCGGCTCGGGCAAATCCATGCTCGCGGCGCGCCTGCCGGGCATCCTGCCGCCGCTCAGCGCCGCCGAAGCGCTCGAGACCTCGATGATCCATTCGGTGGCGGGCCTCATCTCGGAGGGCGGGATCAGTCGCACCCGGCCCTTTCGCGAGCCGCACCACACCGCCTCGATGGCCGCCATCACCGGCGGCGGGCGCAGCGCCAAGCCGGGCGAGATCAGCCTTGCCCATAACGGCGTGCTGTTCATGGACGAGTTTCCCGAGTTCCCCCGCCCCGTGCTCGAAACCCTGCGGCAGCCGCTCGAGACCGGCGAGGTGATGATCGCCCGCGCCAATGCCCATGTCAGCTACCCCTGCCGCTTCCTGCTGGTGGCCGCGGCCAACCCGTGCAAATGCGGCCACCTCACCGATCCGGCCCGTGCCTGCGCGCGCGCACCCAATTGCGGCGAGGATTACATGGGCCGCGTCTCGGGGCCGCTGATGGACCGGTTCGACCTGCGGATCGAGGTGCCGCCGGTGGCGTTCTCCGATCTCGACCTGCCCGCCACGGGGGCAAGTTCGACACAGGTGGCCGAGCGGGTGGCGGCGGCACGGGCGGTGCAACGGGCGCGCTTTGAGGGCCGGCCCGACATGCGCCTCAATGCCGATGCCGAAGGCGAGGCCCTGGAAGCGATCGCCACGCCGGATGACGAGGGCCGCGCGCTGCTCACCCGCGTGGCCGGCCGCTTCGGCCTCACCGCGCGCGGCTATCACCGGGTGCTGCGCGTGGCGCGCACCATCGCCGATCTCGACGGTGACGAGACCGTCCGCCACCCCCACGTGGCCGAGGCGGTGAGTTTTCGCATCAGCACCCTCAAAGAGCCCTGATCCAGGCCGCAAGGTCGTTCAGGGTGGCTTTTGCCTCGGGCAGGACATTGTGAAACAACGGCCAGACATGCGGATGATCGGGCGCGACATGCAGCGTGCTCGACACCCCCTGTGCCCGCAGCCGGGCCTGCATCCGCACCGCGTCATCGCGCAGGATCTCGGTATCGCCCACCACCATCCACACCGGTGGCGCGCCGTCGTATTGCCCCCGGAGCGGCGAAGCGCGCGGATCGTCCGGGTCATGCCCCGCGAGAAACATCTCGCGAATTTCCCCGATCCGGCCGGGCGCGAGCACCACGTCGCGTTCGGCATTCTCCGTAATCGACGCGCCCGAAAACGTCATGTCGGCAAGCGGCGACAGGGCAAAGACACCCGTGGGCGGCGCGATGTCCTGCGCCAGTATCTCGTGCAAGAGCGCGAACGACAGGGCACCCCCCGCGCTATCGCCCCCGATGATGACCTCGTGCCCGGTTCTGAGCGCGCGGTAGACAGCCAGCGCATCCTCGATCTGCGCGGGAAAGGGATGCTCGGGGGCAAGGCGGTAATCCGGCAGGCAGGCGCGCAGGCCCGTCAGCGCCGAGAGCCGCGCCAGCATTGCCCGATGCGTGTCCGACGAGCCGAACACATAGGCCCCGCCATGCAGGTACAGGATGACCCGCTCCTCGCGGGCATCGCGCGCCTGTGCCCATTGCACCGGCACGCCTGCGAGCGTGTCGCGACGATAGACGCGCCCCCACGGACCGTGAAAGTAGACTTTCGACTTCAGCTCGAAAGAGCGCCGCAATCGCTCGACCGGGTGCCGGGCCAGCGCCGGTTTCTCGAACCAGCGCAGGTGCCGGTTGAGCAGCGCCAGTTGCCAGCTCACCGCCGCCGCGCCTCGATCGCGTCCCAGATCAGGCCCGCCCCGTTGGTGCCATCGAAGCGTTCCAGCTCCTGCAGGCCCGTGGGCGAGGTCACGTTGATCTCGGTCAGGTAATCGCCGATCACGTCAATGCCCACGAAAACCTGCCCCTTCTCGCGCAGAAGCGGGCCGATCCGGTCACATATCTCGCGATCGCGCGCCGTCATCTCGACCTTCTCGGCGCGCCCGCCCACATGCATGTTCGAGCGCGTCTCGCCTTGCGCCGGCACCCGGTTGATCGCGCCGATGGGGGCGCCATCCACGAGGATCACCCGTTTGTCGCCGCGGCTGACATCGGACAGGTATTTCTGCACGATCAGCGGTTCCCGCGAGAAGCCGGTGAACATCTCGTGCAGGCTCGCGAGGTTGCGGTCCGATTCTGGCAGGTGAAAGACACCCGCCCCGCCATTGCCGTAGAGCGGCTTCAGGATCACGTCGCCGTGGCGCGCGCGGAAATCGCGGATGGTCCCGATATCCCGTGCGATGGCGGTGGGCGGCATCAGGTCGGGGAAATCGAGAATCAAGAGCTTCTCGGGGTAATTGCGCACCCAGAACGGATCGTTGACCACCAGCGTGCCCGGCGCCAGCCGTTGCAGGAGGTGCGTGGTGGTGATGTAGAACATATCGAACGGCGGATCCTGCCGCAGCCAGACGACGTCGAAATCGCTCAGATCGACGGTCTTCTCTTCGCCAAGGCTGAAGTGATCGCCGGCAACCCGCTGCACATGGAGCGGCCAGCCGCGCGCCGTCACCCGCCCGTCCACGTAGGCCAGCCGCTCCGGCGTGTAATAAAACAACTCGTGGCCGCGCTCCTGCGCCTCCAGCGCGAGCCTGAACGTGCTGTCAGCACCGATATCGACCGGCCCGATCGGGTCCATCTGAAAGGCGACCTTCATCCCGCTCCCCGTGGTTGTGCGTCTTTTCCTTTCATGGGCCAACCGGTTCCGGGGCGCAATTCAGAAATGACCGAAGGCCGCCTCGAGCAGGTGCACGGACCCGGTCGCGTCCACCGCCGCCACGTCGAACCGCACCGGGGCAAGCTGCCCCTCGGGCGTGAGACCGATATATTCCGAAGCCGCGTGATAGATGCGCTCCATCTGCCCGCGGCGCAGCCGGTTCAGCGCCACGTCGAAACTCGCCGCGCGCTTGACCTCGCAAAAGACATAGGTGTCGGGCGTGCGCAGCACGAGATCGATCTCGCCGCTCTCGCCCCGCCAGCGCCGGGCGAGGATTCGCACACCGCGCGCCTCGTAATGGCGCGCCACGCTCTCCTCGGCGGCCTGCCCGCTCAGCCAGGCACGCAGACCCCGCTCCTGCCGGCGCGACAGCCCAGGCGCCAAGACCGATGGTGGCGCCACCTCGAAATCGAATGCCAGTTGCCGCCGCTCCATCCTGCGCATCCTTTCCATCTTCGTCACCTCGCGCTGCTGCATCCGGCGACCGCGCGCTCAGCCACCATCCGGCCGGTCACCGGGTGCCGCGAGGACCAAGGCGCGCTGATAGACCTTGCGCCTTGGCAGCCCGAGGCGTGCCGCCACCAGATCGGCGGAATCGCGCACCGAGCCCTCTTTTAGTGCCTCTTCCAGCGCACTGTCTAAATCCATTTCCTTAATATTTGACTGATCCCCGCGGTCGATCACCACCACGATCTCGCCCTTGAGGGTCGCCCCGGCGCACCCGGTCGCGAGGCCGGACAGCGTGTCGCGGCGTATCTCCTCGAATTTCTTGGTGATTTCCCGGCACAGCGCCGCCTGTCGCCCGGCGCCCAACACTTTCGCCGCGTCCTCCAGCATCGCCGCGACGCGCCTTGGCGATTCGTAAAAGATGAGCGTCGCGGGCACGGCGGCAAGCTCTTCCAGCACGGTTCGCCGCCGCCCGGCGGTCGCGGGCAGGAACCCGGCAAAGAGAAACCGGTCGGTGGGCAGCCCCGACAGCGTCAACGCCGTCACCGCCGCCGACGGCCCCGGTGCCGAGACCAGCGGATAGCCCTCGGCCACCGCCGCCCGCGCCAGATCGAAGCCGGGATCGGCGACCATCGGCGTGCCCGCCTCGGCGGCATAGACCACCGACTGCCCGGCCGCCAGCGCCGCCAGAATCCGCGGGCGCATCCGAGCGCCGTTATGGTCGTGATAGGCCCAGAGCGGACGGTCGCCCAAGCCGATGCCGTGGATCTCCATCAGCCGTCGCAGGCTGCGGGTGTCCTCGGCCACAAGCACGTCCGCCGCCGCCAGCAGGTCGAGTGCGCGCAGGGTGATATCGCGCGCCGTCCCGATCGGCGTGGCGATCAGGTGGAGACCCGCCGCCGGTTTGCGCGTTTCGGCAATCATCGCTGGACCCTTTTCGCATGACGGCTATGATCGAGACGACAGGTATCCTGTCGCCGGTGCCCACAACAGGGAGTGAGATTGCCATGTTCGCCGTTCCTGCCGCCCTTCGCAAGCCGATCGCCCGCCTCGCGGCGTTGGCGGTGCTCGTGGCTGCCGCCGCCTGCCAGCCGGTGCCGCTGGGCAATACCGGCGGCGGCGTGAGCCGCGGCGGGGGGGTGCCGGTGGCGCTCCTGGTGCCGCATGGCACGGCGGACGCACAGGTGGCCAGCCTCGCACGCGACCTGGAGGCCGCCGCGCGGCTCGCGGTGAGCGATCTTGGTGGCGTCGAGATCGACCTGCGCGTCTACGGCACCGCCGGACAGCCCGCGCAAGCGCGGCAAGCCGCGCTCAATGCCGTCGCCGAAGGCGCGCGCATCATCATCGGGCCGTTGCACGCCTCCTCGGCCAATGCCGTCGCCGTCGCCACCGCCGATCGCAATATCAACGTGCTGGCCTTCTCCAACAACCCGACCATCGCCGGCGGCAACCTGTTCGTGCTTGGCCAGACCTTCCGCACCACCGCCGACCGGCTTGCAAGCTACGCGGTCAGGCAGGGCAAGAGCCGGATCATGACGGTCCATTCCGACAACGTCGCCGGTCGTCTCGGTCGCGACGCGATCGCACGCGCGGTGCAGGCCGAGGGGGCCACGCTCGCGGGCAGTGTCTCCTACGAATTCTCGCAGGATGGCGTGGTCAACGCGGTGCCCGAGATTCGCTCCGTCGCCGAGACCAACGCCGCCGACGCGATCTTTCTCACCGCCAATACCGCGGGCGCGTTGCCGCTGTTTTCGCAGATGCTTCCCGAGGCGGGGCTCGGCCCCGACCGGGTGCAGTATATCGGCCTGACGCGCTGGGACACGCCGCCGCAAACGCTGGAATTGCCGGGGGTGCAGGGCGGCTGGTTCGCGTTACCCGACCCCGGACGCTCGGCGCAGTTTGCCCGCCGGTTCGAGGCCACGCAGGGCAACCCGCCGCACCCGATCGCCGGGCTGGCCTATGACGGCATCGCCGCGGTCGGCGCATTGGCCAAGGCCGGGCGCGGGCTGACGCGCGGCGACCTTACGCAACCGGCGGGCTTTCAAGGCGTCGGCGGCGTGTTCCGGCTGCTGCCCGATGGCAGCAACGAGCGCGGGCTCGCGGTGGCGACGATCACCGACGGCACCGTGAGCATCCTGTCGCCCGCTCCGCAGAGCTTTGGCGGCGCGGGCTTCTGAGCCGCCCCACCCTGGCATGACCCTCCTGGATACACCCGCGCGACCCGACGACCTGATCCTGCCGCAAGAGCAGATACTCGACGCGGAGGCGCTCGCGCACGATCTCGCCGCCGCCACCGCGTGCGCGGAGAACGCCGCCGAATTGCGCCGCGCCGCCGTGCCGATCCTCACCGAGGCGATGCAGAGCGGCCGCCGGACCATCGCCGCGGCCTTTGCCACCCGCCCGTTCGACGCGCGCCCGGCCACGCGCGCATGGTGCTGGCTTACCGATTGTGTGGTGCTTGCCGCGCTCGACCTGGCCACCACGGCGATGCACCCGCTCTCCAACCCCACCGAATCAGAGCGGATCGCGGTCTGCGCCGTCGGCGGCTACGGACGCGGCGAGATGGCCCCCTTCTCGGACGTGGACCTGCTGTTTCTCACCCCCTACAAGATCACGCCCTGGGCCGAGAGCGTGATCGAATCGACGCTCTACATCCTGTGGGATCTGCGCCTCAAGGTGGGCCACGCAAGCCGCACCGTGCGCGATTGCCTGCGGCTCGGTGCGCAGGATTTCACCATCCGCACCGCGCTGCTGGAAAACCGCTTCCTCGGCGGCGACACAGAGCTCGCCGCCCGGCTCGACAGCCGCCTGCGCGATGAGCTGTTCACCGGCACCGAGCGGGAATTCACCGAAGCCAAGCTCGCCGAGCGCGACAGCCGCCACGAGAAGCAGGGCGAACGCTACATGGTCGAGCCCAACGTCAAGGAGGGCAAGGGGGGCCTTCGCGACCTGCAATCGCTGTTCTGGATCGCCAAGTATATCCACCACGTGCGCGAGGTGGGCGATCTTGTGGCGCTCGGCACCTTTACCGGCGACGAGCTTGGCACCTTTATCCGCGCCGAGAATTTTCTCTGGGCGGTGCGCTGTCACCTGCACCTGATCGCGGGTCGCGCCAACGATCAACTCACCTTCGACATGCAGGTCGAGGTGGCCGAGCGCATGGGCTATACCGACCGTGGCGGGCGGCGCGGCGTGGAAATCTTCATGCAGGATTATTTCCGCCACGCCACCGCCGTGGGCGACCTCACGCGTATCTTTCTCACCAAGCTGGAGGCTGCACAGCAAAAGGCCGAGCCGCTGCTGCAACGCCTGCTCAAGCGCCGCAAGAAGCTGCGCCGTGGCTACACACGGGTGAACGGCCGCCTGGCCATCGCCAACGAGGCCGACTTCCTCTCCGATCCGTTCAACCTGTTGCGGCTGTTCGAGGAGGGGCTGCGCACCGGGCTGCTCATTCACCCCGAGGCGATGCTGCTGGTGACCAACCATCTCGGGCTGATCGACGAGGGGTTTCGCAACGACGCGCGGGCGCAGAAGCTGTTTCTCGACCTGCTGCTGAAACACGGCAACCCCGAGCGTGCGCTGCGGCGGATGAACGAGCTTGGCGTGCTGTCGGCCTTTCTCCCCGAATTCGAGCCGGTCCGGGCGATGATGCAGTTCAACATGTATCACCACTACACGGTGGACGAACACATCATCCAATGTATCTCGCACCTTGCCCGGATCGAGCGGCGCGAGTTGATCGAGGAATTGCCGGTGTCGTCCTCGATCCTCAAGGAGGGGATCAATCGCCGCGTGCTCTACGTGGCGCTGCTGTTGCACGATATCGGCAAGGGGCGGCCCGAGGACCACTCTATCCTCGGCGCGCGCATCACGCGCAAGGTGGCGCCACGCCTCGGGCTGAAGCCGCGCGAGGTCGATACCGCCGAATGGCTGGTGCGCCATCACCTGCTGATGTCCGACACCGCCCAGAAGCGCGACATCGCCGACCCGCGCACCGTGCGCGACTTTGCCAAGGCGGTGCAGAGCCGCGAGCGGCTCGACCTGCTGTTGCTGCTCACCGTCTGCGATATTCGCGGCGTCGGCCCCGGCACCTGGAACAACTGGAAGGCATCGCTCTTGCGCGCGCTCTATCGCCAGACGCGGCGCGTGCTCGAAGACGGGATGGAGGCGCTCACCCGCGAACAGCGCGGCACGGATGCCAAGCGCAACCTGCGCGAGGCGCTGTCGGATTGGGACGTGCGCGACCTCAAGGCCGAGACGGCACGCCATTATGCCCCGTACTGGCAGGGGCTGCACGTCACCGCGCATGTGGTCTTTGCCCGGCTCCTGCGCGACCTCGGCGCCGACGAGATCGCCATTGATCTCGCCATCGACGCGGACCGCGACGCCACCCGCGCCTGTTTCGCGCTGGCCGATCATCCCGGCATCTTTTCGCGGCTGGCGGGCGCGCTGGCGCTGGTGGGGGCCAACGTGGTCGATGCGCGCACCTATACCTCCAAGGACGGCTTTGCCACCGCCGTGTTCTGGATACAGGATGCCGACGGCCACCCGTTCGAGGAAAGCCGCCTGCCCCGCCTGCGCCAGATGATCCAGAAAACGCTCAAGGGCGAGGTTGTCCCGCGCGACGCGATCAAGTCCCGCGACAAGCTGAGGAAACGCGAACGCGCCTTCCGCGTGCCCACGCATATCACCTTCGACAATGACGGGTCCGAGATTTACACGATCATCGAGGTCGATACCCGCGACCGCCCCGGCCTGCTCTACGATCTGAC
>JADQCC010000151.1:0-2918 GCA_016278295.1 Roseovarius sp.
TTCCAGCTCTATTCCTCGGTCGGGCTGTTCGACACGCATATCGCGGTGGCGCTGGCGCACACGCTGTTCAACGTGCCGCTGGCGGTGTGGATTTTGGAGGGGTTCATGCGCGGGGTGCCCAAGGAGATCGACGAGACCGCCTATATCGACGGCTATTCGTTCGGGCATTTCTTCGTGAAGATATTCACGCCGCTGATCGCGAGTGGGATCGGCGTGGCGGCGTTCTTCTGCTTCATGTTCTCATGGGTCGAATTGCTGCTGTCGCGCACGCTGACCACCGTGGACGCCAAGCCCATCGCCGCGATCATGACCCGCACGCAAGGCGCGGCGGGGATCGACTGGGGCGTGCTGGCGGCGGCGGGGGTGCTGACCATCGTGCCGGGGGCATTGGTGATCTACTTCGTGCGCAACTACATCGCCAAGGGTTTCGCGTTGGGGAGGGTGTGATGGAACGCATCGTTAACCATTCCGGTGTCATCCTCGGGCTTGACCCGAGGACCTCATGGAACGAGCGCCTCGCGAGAAACGGGGCCGCCCATGCCGAAGGACATGTTCGTTTACATCGTCACCAACAAGCCGCGTGGAACGCTCTACATCGGGGTGACAAGCGACCTTGCGAAGAGGGTGTATCAACATCGAACCCACGCCATTCGTGGTTTCACGGACTGTTACAATCTCGAACGCCTCGTATGGTTCGAGCGCCACGCCGAGCCACGCCATGCGATCCAGCGAGAGAAATCGCTGAAGCGCTGGTATCGCGACTGGAAAATCGCGCTGGTGGAGACGGCAAACCCTCAATGGCGGGATTTGTGGCGGAACATGCGCGGAGCATAGACGATGCTCATCGTCCGGTTGCGGGAGGTCCTCGGGTCAAGCCCGAGGATGACGTCTCTTCGCTCCGCGCGCTGCACGGGAGGCATTGAACATGGCATGGATGGCATGGACCTGGCCCACGGCGATCTTTTTCATGGTGATCGCGGGGCTGCTGATCACCTTCACGATCATCGGGGTGAAATTCCCCGAAACGCCGCGCAGGGGCATCCTGCGCATCGAGACGACGCGGGGCGATCGTCTCTTCATCACGCTTCTGGGCTCGGCCTTTATCAATCTGGCCTGGCTCGGGCTCGTCGGCGCGAACCAACCCCACGCGCTGATCGTCTGCCTGATCTACGCAGCGGCGGTGTTCCGCTGGGTGTGAGAGGGCATAATAACCGAACCGAAAGTTCATAAGGGAGGACAACATGAACTTGCGACTGACAACGACAACGGCGATCGTCTCGCTCGGCCTGATGGCCGGGCAGGCCGCCGCCGACATGGAGGCCGCGCAAGCGTTCCTCGATGACGAGATAGCGGGCCTTTCGGTGCTGAGCCGCGCCGATCAGGAGGCCGAGATGCAATGGTTCATCGACGCGGCCAAGCCCTTTCAGGGGATGGAAATCAAGGTCGTTTCCGAGACCATCGCCACCCATGAATACGAATCCCAGGTGCTGGCACCCGCGTTTTCGGCGATCACCGGCATCCAGGTCACCCATGACCTGATCGGTGAGGGCGACGTGGTGGAAAAGCTGCAAACGCAGATGCAGTCGGGGCAGAACATCTATGACGCCTATGTCAACGATTCTGACCTGATCGGCACGCATTGGCGCTATCAGCAGACACGCAACCTGACCGACTGGATGGCGGGCGAAGGCGCGGATGTGACCAATCCGGGGCTCGATCTGCAGGATTTCATCGGCATTTCCTTTACCACCGGGCCGGATGGCAAAGTCTATCAGCTTCCCGACCAGCAATTCGCCAACCTCTACTGGTTCCGCTACGACTGGTTCAACGACGAGAAGAACAAGGCCGATTTCAAGGCCAAGTACGGCTATGACCTCGGTGTGCCGGTCAACTGGTCGGCCTACGAGGACATCGCCGAGTTCTTTACCGGGCGCGACCTGAGCCGCCTCGGCGTCGAGGGCGAGGTCTTTGGCAACATGGACTATGGCAAGAAGGATCCGTCCCTCGGCTGGCGCTATACCGATGCGTGGATGTCGATGGCCGGCATGGGAGACGTGGGCGAACCCAACGGCCTGCCGGTCGATGAATGGGGCATCCGCGTGAACGAGCAGAGCCAGCCTACCGGCTCTTGCATGGCGCGCGGTGGTGCGACCAACAGCCCCGCCGCTGTCTACGCGGTGGACAAGGCGATCGAGTGGCTGGAGAAATATTCGCCGCCCTCCGCCGCCGGGATGACCTTCTCCGAGGCCGGGCCGATCCCCGCGCAGGGGAACATCGCGCAGCAGATGTTCTGGTACACCGCCTTCACCGCCGCATCCGTGAAGCCCGACCTGCCGGTGATGAACGAGGACGGCACGCCCAAGTGGCGCATGGCCCCCTCGCCGCACGGTGTCTACTGGAAGGAAGGCCAGAAGATCGGCTATCAGGACGCAGGCTCGTGGACGCTGCTGAAATCCACGCCTGCGGATCGTGCCAAGGCCGCGTGGCTCTATGCGCAGTTCGTCACGTCGAAGACCGTCGATCTCAAGAAATCGGATGTGGGCCTGACCTTTATCCGCGAGTCGACGATCAACGCCGACCACTTCACCGAGCGCGCACCGCGGCTTGGCGGTCTGATCGAGTTCTATCGCTCGCCTGCCCGCGTGCAGTGGTCGCCAACCGGCACCAACGTGCCGGACTATCCCAAGCTGGCGCAGCTGTGGTGGCAGAACATCGGCGATGCCATGTCCGGCGCCAAGACCCCGAAACAGGCGCTCGACGCGCTGTGCTCGGATCAGGAGCGCGTGCTGGAGCGGCTGGAACGGGCCGGCGTGCAGGGCGATATCGGCCCCAAGCTGAACGAGGAACGCGACCCCGAATACTGGCTGAGCCAGCCGGGCGCGCCATACCCTGCGCTGGAGAACGAGGACGAAAAGCCG
>JADQCC010000151.1:3018-11524 GCA_016278295.1 Roseovarius sp.
GCTGAGCCAGCCGGGCGCGCCATACCCTGCGCTGGAGAACGAGGACGAAAAGCCGGTCACCGTCTCCTATGACGAACTGATCAAGTCCTGGCAGTAAGCGCCAATTCTAGGGGGCGGGATGTCTCGCCCCCTAGAGATTCAAACTTGGTGGTGGCTTTGGTTCGCAGGGAGCATGATCAATGGACTATAAAACGTTCAGAGAAACACTTTGCAATTTGAGCGCAGCAATAGACGCTCAACCTATACCGTCTGCGCACAAAAATCGTGAAGCTCATGACCTGCCGTCTGACGCCAACTGCCTTGATTGGTGGCTGTCCAATGACAAGAAGGGAGATGAACCCACGACAAGACACCAGACGTTCTTGACCGCATATGTCGCCGCCTTTGGCACTTGTTTTCGCGCAAGAGGTGGACGGCTGTCCGATGGTTCATTCGTCCACTGGGACAAGGGCATTCTCAAGAGGTTATTGAAGGGTGGGTACGTCGAACTGATCGACGGAACATTCAAGGTTTCTGAGAAAGGTATAAGTCTTCTGAGGCCCAGAGCATGACCCATATCCTCGCCATCGACCAGGGCACGACGTCGAGCCGCGCGATCCTGTTCGACGCCGCGATGAAGCCCGTCACCTCCGCGCAGGAGGAATTTCCGCAGCATTACCCCGATTCCGGCTGGGTCGAGCATGACCCGGGCGATCTGTGGTCCACCACAGCCGCCACCTGCCGCGCCGCCATCGAGAAGGCGGGGATCACTGGTGCTGACGTCACAGCCATCGGCATCACCAACCAGCGCGAGACCACCGTGGTCTGGGACCGCCACACCGGGCGCGCCATCCACCGCGCCATCGTCTGGCAGGATCGCCGCACCGCCGCGACCTGCACCCGCCTGCGCGAGGCGGGGCACGAGGAGATGGTCAAGGCGCGAACCGGCCTGCTGCTCGATCCGTATTTTTCGGGGACCAAGCTGGCGTGGATCCTCGACAACGTCGAGGGCGCGCGGTCCCGCGCGAAGGCGGGCGATCTGCTCTTTGGGACGGTGGACAGCTTTCTCATCTGGAAACTCACGGGGGGCCGTGTCCACGCCACCGACGCCACCAACGCCGCGCGCACGCTGCTCTACGATATCCGCAAGGGGCGATGGAGCCGCACGATCTGTGACCTTCTGGACATTCCGATGGAAATGCTGCCGGAGGTGCGCGACAGCGCCGATGACTATGGCACCACCCGCGCCGATCTCTTCGGGTGCGAGATACCCATCCTTGGGGTGGCGGGCGATCAGCAGGCGGCCACGGTGGGGCAGGCCTGCTTTCAGCCCGGAATGCTCAAATCCACCTATGGCACGGGGTGCTTTGCGCTTTTGAATACGGGCGAGACGCCGGTCGTGTCGCAGAACCGCCTGCTTACCACCATCGCCTATCAACTGGATGGCCAGCCGACCTATGCGCTGGAGGGCTCGATCTTTGTCGCGGGGGCGGTGGTGCAGTGGCTGCGCGACGGGCTCGGCCTCATCCGTGAGGCGCGCGAGACGCAGCCGCTGGCAGAGAAGGCCGATCAGCATCAGGAGGTGGTGCTCGTCCCCGCCTTTACCGGCCTCGGCGCGCCCTATTGGCGACCCGATTGCCGCGGCGCGATATTCGGGCTGACGCGCGGCACCGGGCCCGCCGAGATGGCGCGCGCGGCGCTGGAAAGCGTGGGCTTCCAGACCCGCGACCTCTTGGAGGCGATGCGCGCGGACTGGGCGGCACAGGCCACAGGCGACGATGGGGGGGAGGTGGCACCCCTTCGGGACGTTGACGTGGCGACCCTTCGGGACGTTGACGTGGCGACCCTCCGGGACGTTGACGTGGCGACCCTTCGGGTCGACGGCGGCATGAGCGCCTCGGACTGGACGATGCAGTTTCTCGCCGACATCCTCGATGCGCCGGTGGACCGGCCCGAGGTGCTCGAAACCACGGCGCTGGGCGCCGCCTGGCTGGCGGGGATGCGCGCCGGGCTCTACCCGGGGCAGGAGGAATTCGCCAAGGGCTGGGCGCTGGAGCGCCGGTTCGAGCCGCGGATGGACGCCGAGGCGCGCACGCGAAAACGTGATGTCTGGGCGCGGGCGATCAAGGCCACGATGAGCTTTTGACAGGTCGTTGGGCCGTTGTGGCCGCGCGCGGGGGGGGCTAGGCTGCGCGTCTCTGCCCGTGCCCGCGAAGGAGCCGCCATGCACGCCCCGATCAGCGTCATCATCCCGGCCCGAAACGAGGCGGAAACCATCGCGCAGGTGGTCGCCACCATGCAGGATTTGCCCTGCGTGGCCGAGGTGGTGGTGATCGACAACGGCTCGACGGATGCCACGGCGGCACGGGCACAGGCGGCGGGCGCGCGCGTCATTGCCGAGGCGCGGCCCGGAATGGGCAACGCGGTGCGCAGCGGCGTGGCTGCGGCGGCGCATGACTGGGTGATGAAGGTCGATGCCGATCTCGGCCGGTTCGAGACGGCGTTTTTCGCACGCATGGCCAAGGCGCGGGCACCCGGCGTGGGGCTGGTCAAGGGCGCGTGGAACGATCCGCACGATCCGATGCCGATGACGCGGCTGCTGGTGGCACCCGCGCTGCGGCTGATGTTTCCGGCGCTGGGCGATTTGCGCGCGCCCAATACCGGTATCTACCTGTTCGACCGGTCGTGGATCGCGCATGGTCGGCTGACCTGGAATTATGCCGTCGATATCGACGTCATGCTGCGCATCCATGCCGCCGGGGCGGAGGTGGCAGAAGTCGATATCGGGCGCATCGTGCACGATATGCGCAACCCGGACCACTACGGCCGCATGGCGCAGGAAATCCTCGCCTTCTTTCTCTCACAACAGCCGCTGGGGCTGCTCGAGGAGGTGGTGGTGATGGCCGAAACCGAAGCCGGGGCCGTGCGCCATGCAAGCGGCGTGATCGCCGAGAAGCTCATCGCCGGGGCGCGGGTGAGCGTCTACCTGCGCGAGGGGGGCGCGGCGCTGGACGCGGTGTTTGGCGGCTTTCCCACGTATCGCCGTGCTCCCCTTGACGAGGGTGCGAAGCACGTCCCCCACGCCAACGCGGTGCGGTTGCGCATCATCCGTGCGCCCGGCCTTGACTGCGCGGTGCCGGCGGCGGGCGTGCCGGTAGAGGTCTGGGAGACGGCGGGCGTGGCGGATGTGTCTGTGCCGCTGGAGGCGGGTGTCGCGCTCAAGCGCGCGGCGCTGGAGCGGCTGGGCCTGTCGGGGGTTGTCCCCCCGCGCGAGTTGTTCTGTGTCGTGACGGACGGGGGGGAGCCGCGCCCGAGGATGACAGGGAGCCGCGCGCTCAGGCGCCCTTGAAATTCACCTCGCCCTCGTGTTCGAGCGCGCGCTCGGCGGCCTGTTTCCGCGTCACGCAATCCTCGCGCATCCGGCGCGAACGCAGCCGCCCGTATTGCCCCAGGCCGACGGCCAGCAGGATGATCGCGCCGCCGGGGATCAGGCCCGGTCCGGGGTTTTCACCCAACAGCACCATCGCGATCAGGATCGCGGCCAGCGGCGAGAAGGACGTTGCCAGAGACACGTCGCCCGAGCGTGCGTATTTCAGCCCAAGCGCCCAGGCAAACTGACCGCCGATCACCACGATGAGGGCGTAGATCCAGACATATTCCCACACCAGCGGGTGGAACACGTCCTGGAAATGATTGGGGCCGAACAGGTAGATGGCGAGGAAGAAGTAGAAGATCGTGCCGACCACCGTGCGGTAGATCGCGTAAATCCCCAGGGGAATGCCGCGCAGCCCGGTGCGCGCCACCAGCGTCGAGGCGATATACGAGAGCGTCGCCAGCAGCGCGCCGATTTCGCCCTTGCCCAGCTCGAACCCGCCGCCGCCGTTGAGCCACAGCATCAGCACCGCGCCCACCAGCGCCACCAGCCCGGCCGCGAAGGCCCAGGGCTCGAACTCCTCGCGCAGGAAGAGCCACGCGGCCAGTACGAAGAGCGGCGGCTCGATCCGGCCCACGAGAACGACGTTGGTCACGGTGGTTTTTTCCAGCGCGTAAAAGAACAGCCCCGGTGTCAGCGCCGACGAGAGGAACGCCGACAGCGTCAGGATGATCCAGTTGAAACGTGTCAGCTTGCGCAGATTCTCCAGCGTCCATTCGCGCCAGAACATGAAACCCATCGGCACGATCGACATGAGCGAGCCGACGAACAGCAGGTTGCAATAGGTGATGACGTTGCGCCCCATCACCTGGTTCTCCATGCCGATCTCGGCGAGCAGCGAGACGATGGAATTGCCGGCCGCGAAGATCACGACCGCGACCCACGCGAGCGCCGCGCCCATCATGAGCCGCGAGCTGTCGGGCATTGCCTGGGTGCTGGCCTGGGCCATATCGGTTCCTTATTCTCGTTACGCGTGTACGCCTGCTTCCGACAATGGGGCAGAGCGGCGCCCGGGGCAATTGACTTCGGCGCACGGTGGTTCACGATGCGTCCATCGCCGTGCAACACTGTTTCACGGATCGGCTCTTGTTGGCTGCGAAGATCACGCCCGCGTGCATTCGCTTGCCTTTCGATGCCGGGGCGCGCAGCTTGGCAGGGCACAAAGCCCGGCGCAGGGAGGGTTCCGATGACCGAAGAGCCGCAGGCGGAAGCCTTTGTCACCATCTTCGACGATACCTATGACCAACCCGACTGCCGGGCCTATTTTCGGATGATGGACGCGCTGGGCTATCGCAACCAGCATCATGCCACGGTGGCTTTCCGGGCCGGGCTCGACGCGGTTGCCCGCGCGCGCGGGCTCGACGCGCCGCGGATGCTGGATTTCGCGTCGAGCTACGGGATCGTGACCCTGCTGATGCGCCACGAGACCAATTTGGCAGAGGTGTTAGCCCGCTACCGCGATCCCACTTTCGACGGGCTTTCGCCCGGTGACGTGATCGCGCGCGACCGCGACTGGCTCGCACGCCTGCCGCGCCATGCCCCGCCGCTGCATGTCACCGGGCTCGACATCATGCCCAATGCCGTGGCTTACGGGCGCGCGGTCGGATTGTTCGACGAAGGATATGCCGAGGATCTCGAGGTGTCCGATCCCTCTGACGCGCTGGCCGCCGCGCTGGGGCGGGTGGACATGATCGTGGAATGCGGCTCGGTGGCGCAGCTCATGCCGCGCGCGCTGGATCGGGTGCTCGCGGCCTGCGGGCCGCGCAAGCCGTGGATCATGACCTCGCCCATCCGCGGCAACGAGCGCGCGGCGGCAGCCGAGGTGCTGCGCGCGCATGGCATGGTGCAGGAGCAATTGCCGGTGCCGCCCTTCGTTCACCGCCGGTTCGAAGGCCCCGAGGAGCAGGCCCGCGCCATCGCAAACGCGCGCGCCGCGGGCCACCAGACTGACGGTGTCGAGACCCGCGGGCACTTTCACGCACAGGTTCTGCTGGCGCGCCCCGCCGACGAGGCCACGCCGGTTGGCGGCTGGCCGTTGCCTCTGACCGTGCCGCCGCTGGGCTGAGCCGCGCCGTTGCGGCGGGCGGGCGCTGTGCCTATAGTCCGCGCGACACGCGACGGAAGGCTGCACCGATGAAGGACACCGACGACATTCCCGCCCTCATGGCAGAGATCGGCGCGCGCGCCCGCGCGGCGGCGGCAGAGCTTGCGACCGCCGACGCCGGGGCCAAGCGCGCCGCGCTCGAGGCCGCGGCAGATGCCGTCTGGCAGCGCCGCGCCGAAATACTTGCCGCCAACGAGCGCGACCTCGCGGCGGCGCGCGGCAAGGGGCTGACGCCCGCGATGATGGACCGGCTCGCGCTCGACGAGGGGCGGATCGAGGGCATCACCAAGGGACTGCGCGCCGTGGCCGCGCAGGACGATCCGGTCGGCACGGTCATCGCCGAATGGGACCGACCCTCGGGCCTGCATATCAGCCGCGTGCGCACGCCGCTGGGCGTGATCGGCGTGATCTACGAGAGCCGCCCCAACGTCACCGCCGACGCGGGCGCGCTGTGCCTCAAATCCGGCAACGCGGTGATCCTGCGCGGCGGATCGGAGAGCTTTCATTCCTCCGGCGCGATCCATGCCTGCCTCGTCGAGGGGCTGCGCGCCGCCGGTCTGCCCGAGGATGCCATTCAGCGCGTGCCCATCACCGATCGCGCGGCGGTGCAGGCGATGCTCACCATGACCGACACGATCGACGTGATCGTGCCGCGTGGCGGCAAGAGCCTCGTGGGTCTGGTGCAGCGCGAGGCGCGGGTGCCGGTTTTTGCCCATCTCGAAGGCATCGTGCATATCTATCTCGACGCGGGCGCCGACCCGGCAAAGGCGCTGAAGGTGGTGCTCAACGCCAAGACGCGGCGCACAGGCATTTGCGGTGCCGCCGAATGCCTGCTCATCCACCGCGATGTGGCCGACACCATCGGGCAGGGCGTGATTCGCGCGCTCATCGACGCGGGCGTGGAGGTGCGCGGCGATGCGGCGCTGCAATCCATCCCCGGCGTGGTGCCTGCGGGCGAGGCGGATTGGGGCCGCGAGTATCTGGATAGCATCATCGCCGCGCGCGTGGTCGATGATATCGACGCCGCCATCTCCCATGTCCGCCGCTACGGGTCGGGGCACACGGATTGCATCGTCACCGAGGACGATGCCGCCGCCGCGCGGTTCTTTGCCCGGCTCGACAGCGCCATCCTGATGCGCAACGCATCGACGCAATTCGCCGATGGGGGCGAGTTCGGGATGGGGGCCGAAATCGGCATCGCGACCGGCAAGATGCATGCGCGCGGGCCGGTCGGGGCCGAGCAGCTTACCAGCTTCAAGTACCTGGTGACGGGGGATGGGGCGGTGCGGGGCTAGGGCGGCGGGGCTGCCGTCGAGGGACGGAATTTTGAAAAAATTCCGCTCAAGAAAGTTTTGAACTTTCTTGCATCTGACCTTCCACGAGAGATCAAAGGACGCGGTGTCGCACGGCTGCCCCATGCCCAACGTGCCCGCGTGCCGCTCAGCCGTCGTCATCCTCCGGCAGGCCGTGGTCCTTGAACAGCCGCCCCTGCGTCATGAAGAAGACGAAGATCGCCGCCGTCAGTCCGAAGGTCTTGAAATAGACCCAGGCCTCCTCGCTCTGGGTGCGCCAGATCGCCTCGTTGAGTATGGCCAGCCCGAAGAAGAACAGCATCAGCCGCCGTGTCAGGATCATCCATCCCCGGTCGGTGAGCGGCATCATCCCGTCCATCACCACCTGCAACCACGACCGCCCGCGCATGAGGCCAACCCCGAGGACACCGCCGAAGAGCAGGTAGATCATCGTCGGCTTCATCTTGAAGAACCGCGGATCGTTGAACCACACCGACAGGCCACCGAAGACCACGATCAGCACCGCCGTCACCGCCTGCATCCGGCTCAGATGCCCGGTCAGTCGCCACAGCGCCGCCATCGAGATCAGGAAGACCGGGATGAACCCGGCGGTCACGATAATGAACCCAGCATACTCGGTCCCGCCGACCTCGAATATGCGATCCTTGAACCAGAGATAGGCGACGAAGAACGCCAGGATCGGGCCGAATTCCAGCGCCGGTTTTGCCCATTTTGGATAGGTCTTGTCAGTCATGGGCATCTCCTGTTTCAGCCGCCGAATTCAACTATCACCGCCCCGGTCGCGATCAACCCCATGAGCGCGATGCGCCGCGGCCCGACCGTCTCTCGCAGCACCAGCCAGCCGATCAGCGCGGCAAAGACCGTCGAGGTCTCTCGCAGAACCGCCGCCTCGCCCACCTTGTCGAGCCGGGTGGCCAGCATGATCGAGCCGAACGACAGGAACGCCACCAGCCCGCCCGTCACGCCCCGTACCGCCAACGGCCCGGGCGCGGGCCGCACCGGCATCGCGCGCCAGCGCCGCCATGCCAGCGGCAGTATCGACAGCCCGTCAAGCATGAAGAACCACGCCAGGAAGGTGAACGGATCGGCGCTCGCGCGGATGCCGTAGGCGTCATAGGTGGTGTAGAGCGCCACGAACAGCCCCGTCGCCACCGCGAGGCCGAGCGCCATCCGCAGCGTGTCGCGTTGTAGCGGATAGAAGCGCAGGTTGTAGATCGCAAGCCCGTAGATACCCGACAAAAGCACCGCCACGCCCAGCCATTGCGTGGCCGTGAACCGCTCGCCAAAGAGAAGCCACGCGCCGATCACGGCAAACAGCGGCCCGGTGCCGCGCACCACCGGATAGACCACGGTGTAGGCGCCGCGCGAATAGGCCATCGCCTGCAACACCTTGTAGCCGATATGGATGAGCACCGCGCCGGCGAAGATGGGCCACATATGCGGCCCGGGCCACGGCACGACAAAGAGCGCGAAGGGCGCGGCCATCAGCGAGTAAGAGGCGTCGATCGCGCCACGGCTCAGCCACGGATCGTGCCGCCCCTTTTGCAGGGCGCCGAACACGGCGTGCAGAAACGCCGCCATCACCGCGAGGATGGTGGCCAGCAGGCTGCCGGCTTCGGTGCCTTCCAGCGAGATCAGCCACGCGCTCATGCCGCGGGGGCCGTCACTTGGGCGGCC
>JADQCC010000033.1 GCA_016278295.1 Roseovarius sp.
CGGTATTCGCGGCGTCCCGGCGCGCGCGACAGGGCGCGGTCGAGCGTGGCGAAACAGGGGCGCTGCGGGACGGGCGTGGCACCGGCGAGGTGGCGGGCGAGCGGCAGCGCGATCATCTGCCAGGTGACAAAGGCCGCGACCGGGTTTCCCGGCAGGCCGATCACGATGGCGCGGCCGATCCGCCCCAGGACCAGCGGCTTGCCGGGTTTCATCGCCAGCCTCAGGGTTTCGGCCGTGCCGCCCGCCGCCTGAATGGCGCGCGCCACGAGGTCGGTTTCGCCGCCGCCGGCCCCGCCGCTGGTGATGATGAGGCGCGCATGGCCTGCCGTCTCGCGCAGGCTCTCTGCCAGCGGCGCAAGCCGGTCCAGCGTGGTCAGCGGCGGTGCAAGGTCGATCCAGCGCTGGTCGGCAAGAGCGGCAAGCATCGGCAGGTTGACGTTCCATATCTGGCCGGGGGCAAGTGGCGCGCCGGGGTCTTGCAGTTCCGAGCCGGTGGCGATGAGGGACACCGGCAGCCGCGTGCGCACCGACAGCGTGCCCTGCCCGGAGGCCGCCGCCGCCGCGATATCGCGCGGTGTGAGGATGCGACCCGAGGGCAGGATCGTCGCACCTGCCCGCATGTCGCTGCCTTGCGGGCGGATGTTCTGGCCGGGCCTGGGGCGCGGGGAAAACCGGATGCCGTCGGCGATCCGTGTCACCTCTTCCTGCATGACCACCGCATCGGCCCCTTGCGGCAGGGCCGCGCCGGTCAGTACCCTGATCGCCGCGCCCGGCGGCAGCGGGCGGGGCGCCTCGCCCGCCGCCAGATCACCGGCGAGCGGCAGCCTCCACGGTCCGGGACCGGCAAGCGCCGCCGTGCACAGGGCATAGCCATCCATCGCGCAGGCATCGAAGGGCGGGCCATCGGCGGTGGCGCCCACCGGTGCGGCCAGCACCATGCCGCGCGCGGTCAGGAGCGGCACCTGTGTCACCGGCAGATCGCCCGGTTTGTGCCGCATGGCGCGCGCGAGCGCCGTCTCGGGCGGCATCAGCCCGGCGCCGCCTGCGCAGCAATCCTTTTCGATGCGGCGATGCGCGGTCATGGCGGTCTCCTCAGGCGGCGTGTTGGCGCAGATGCCGGGTGATCCAGCCCCGCACGGCGCTTGGGTTGTCGGGCAGTTCCACGGCCAGCCCCGCCGCGAAACGATCGAAGGCAGGGCGGTTGAGGTCGTTGACCCCCACGAGCACCGGCATGCCGCGCTCCAGCGCGCCGACGATCACGGGGTGAAAGCCGTGGCCCGTCGCCTCTTGCTTGCCGAAGCGGTTGAGGATGAGCAGGTCGGGGACGAACGTCGCGGTGGCCACCCCCTTCGCCACCGCCATCGCCGCGGTCTCGATGGCCGCGCCGTCGAGGCGGCAGCCGGTGGCGTGCCGCCCGAGTTTCTGGCTGATATGCAGCCGGGCACCCGTGGCGAGGTCGATCAGGTCCATGTCGCAGGCGTGGCGGTCAGGCGCGGTGCAGGGCTCTGGCAGAACCCCGGCGAGGCGGTGGCCCTGCGCACGCAAGGTGGCGGCGACGCTGCGCAGGGTGCCGTCGGCACCGCCGCGCGATCTGGCGTGAATGAAGGCGATCTGCATGGTCGTGATCCTTGTGGAATGACCCCGCCGCCGGGCGCGCCCCGGCGGCAGGCAGGACGCTCAGGCGATGGGACGCGGCTTGAGCGACATTTCGAGGAAGTTGTGCTTGTAGGCGCTCTCGCCCACCTTGCGCAGGACGCCCCGGCCCAGCTTGTAGCGGTAGTTGCCGGTGACCGGATCGGGCACCGCGTGGCAGACCGAGTTGGCCATCGAGCCGGGATAGTTGAACGCTGCCTTGGCCACGCCGGGGCGCATCTCGTCAGAGACGATGGCGACGGCGACGAACTGCCCGGTGGTGGTCTTGATATGGCCATTCTCCATGAGCCCGGTAAAGCTCAGATCGTCGGGTTTGACGCCCACCGGCTCGCCCGATTGCACATAGACCGTGTCGTTGAACCCCTCGACCAGGTCGCCCGATTCGATGCCGTGGGGGGCCGCGTCATCCGGGTGGATCACGATATGTGGCCACGGCCAGCGCTTTGCCAGGTAAGGCTTGCGCAGATCGTCGAAACCCGACTGCCAGACCTCGTTGACGCGGCCGTTGGTGATCCAGATCTCGCCCTTTTCGGCGCGCGGCTTGATCGCCTCGTAGAAATCCGACCAGCTGTCGTTTGTCCACGGTGTCTTGAGGATATTGGCCTTGCCGGTATGGGTACCAAAGGCATAGAGCCATTTCTGGTCCTTGGTGTCGCCCTCGACCTCGCCCCAGTCATTCTCGGGATCGTGCAGCCGTCCGGTGCCGATCATCTCGCCATTCACCATGCGGATGGGCGTCTGAATGCCGGTCGTGCCCAGTTCGCGCAGCTTCTCGTGGCCCTTCTTGCCCTCTTTCTGCGCCTCTTTCACCAGCACGTTGTAGCTCAGCACGCCATTGCGGGAAAACCGCGCGGCCTCCTCGAAGACATCGTTGCTCTCGGTCCAGTCGAACCCCTTGAGCCCCATCTTCTGCGCGAATTGACCGATCGCCCACCAGTCCGGCTTGGCCTCGCCCGGCGCGTCGTTGAACTTGGCGTAGAGCCGCAGGCGACGTTCGGCATTGCAGCGGGCAAAATCCACCTCGCCCCAGCCGGCGGCGGGCAGCACGATATCGGCGTATTGGGTGTTGAGCGGCTCGACAGGGTAGATGTTGCTGTCGACCAGCATCATGCCGCCGCTGTCCACGCGCGCCTTGAACACTTCGACCAGGTGATCGCGATCGACCGAGCGCGGCTGGTTGGGGTTGCGCAGGGTGAGATCGGCCACCCGGCTGGCCAATTCCTGGCTCGCCAGCATCGCCGGGAACCAGGTGATGCCCATGGTCCACATGAAGCGCACCTTGCCATCCATCACCCAGCGATCGACATTGAGCGGCTTCTTGCGGCGTCCGGGGTGTTTTTCGGGGCTGAGCCAGCCCTTGCCGGGGCCTGCGCCCATGCCGCCGCGTTGGTGGCCGCCGCCACGGCTGATCACCTGACCGGGGCGGTTGCCCGCGCCGCAGATGAGGCCCAACGAGGCAAGCGAGGCCGAGTTCATATAGTTGTTGGACCAGTAGTTGCCTTTCTCCAGCATGAACGAGGTCCTGGGGCGGCTGCCATCCTCGCGCGGCTTGGCGATCATCTCGGCGGCGCGCATGATATCCTCGGCCGGCAGGCCGGTGATGCGCGCCGCCTCTTCGAGTTGCGCGGCGGGCTCATTGGCGATGAAGTTCTGGAAATCCTCCCAGTCCGACTGCCACCGGCCCCAGGTCGTGCGCCATTGCCAGCCGGTGTTGCGGGTGCCGCGCCCGTAGCCCGATTCAAGCTCCCAGCGGTTGTTCACCCAGGTGTCGATGAACGCCTGATCCTGCCAGCCGTTGTCGATGATGATCTTGGCGATGGCCAGGTGCAGGGCGGTGTCGGTGCCGGGGATGACCGGCAGCCACAGACCGCCATTCCTGAGCCCGTATTCCACGCCCATCGTCCGGTGCGGGGTGACAAAGATCATCTTCTTTGCCGGGTTCTCGCCGCCCATCATCCAAGAGGTGAAGAGCACCGTCTTGGTCTCATGCGGGTCGACGCCGGACAGGAACGCCACGTCGCATTTGCCCCAATCCTCGTAGGTGGCGGCAAAGGAATTCAGCCCGGCGTCATCAAGCCCGGTGGCGTCGGGCCCGCGCATCGGCTTGTCGTGCCAGGCATGGACGGGCGTGCCGATGGCGCGATCCACCAGCTTGCGGATGGCATAGGTGTTCTCGAAATATTCATACGAGAAGGTCTTCATCCCCCAGGCGTGCTCGCCGTATTTCGACAGCACGTGCTGCGAGACCTCGGCCATCACATCCGTCACCAGCTCCCAGCTCACGGGCGTCAGAACGCCGCCGATGCGCACCATCGGGTATTTCAGGCGGTCCTTGGTGGGCGTGTCGGGGTTGTAGATCTTCTGCGCCAGCGTGCCGCCGCGCACCGAATAGTTGCCGCCGGGGTTGACCGCCTCGGCATCGGCGTCGGCGACGATGACGAAGTGATGCGGCGTGCCGTCGTGCATGCCGATATTGTGCTGGCTGCGCGCGACCCAGGGCGCGCCATAGGTCGGGAAATCGACGCCAAAGGCGTTCTGGTCGGCCTGCGTGCCGCCCTCACGGCCCACCGGCCAGCGATAGACCTTGTAGGAACAGGCCACGATGCAATAGCTGCACGCGGTGGTCAGTATCTCCGCATCGGGCGGCGGGAGCGGCACGAATTCGCGGTTCTTGACGATGGACTCTGCCATTTCTCTATCCTTTCTCACGCGCCGGTCGGGTTCTGGCTGTAGCCGTAGAACAGCCCCATCACCCCGGTCGCGACAATCTCGTCGCCGTCGATCTCGAGCACGATCTGCGGCAGGCTCTCGACGGCATGACCCGAGACGATCATCCCGTGCTTGGTCAGATCGAAGGTCGACAGGTGCAGCGGGCAGGGGCCCAGCACCGACTGCGGACGCTTGAAATCCGCGACCCCCATATAGCCGCCCTGGTGCGGGCAGATGGTGTTGAACGCGACGATGTTGCGCCCCTCGCCCGCGCCGCCACCGGCCTCCTCGTCGAGCATGACGAGGATGTTCTCGATGTCGTCGTTCGGGTAATAGAAGGTCGCCGCCACGCCCTGCTCCAGATCAGAGACGCGACCGACCACCTTGCGCACGTAGGAAGAGGAGACCAGCTCCTGCGCCTCGGCCCCCACGCCGTAGGTGGCCAGCACGGTGATCGACGCACCGCCCAGGATCAGGAAGTTGCGGCGGCTGAACGAGCTGCAGGCATGGCCCGCGCCCTTCGCTTTGGTTGCCTGTGTCATTTCAGAAACTCCGACCATGTTGCGGTTTCGGGAAGATCCGGCGCCTCGGCCAGCATCGGCTCTTCCATCGAGAGAGCCTCGAGGAAGGCCACGAGATCGGCCTTTTCCCCGTCGCCGAGACCCAGCGGTTGCAGCCCGGCGGTCTGCCCCTCGCCGCCGCCCGCGTCGTAGAAATCCACGACATCGGCCAGCGACCAGAGCGCGCCATTGTGCATGTAGGGTTCTGTCCAGCGCAGCTCGCGCAGGGACGGCGTGCGGAACTTGCCCTTGTCACCGGGGCGTTTGGTGACGAGGTAGAGGCCGAGATCGTCATCGCCCTTGCGATAGAGCTCCTCGGTCACGCCCTTCTGATATAGCTCCCAGCGCAGCGTGATCTGGTAGAGCGGGTCGATCTTGAACTCCTCGGCCGCGGGCACGCCGGTATTGTAGAATTTCTGGTCAGAGGCCAGTGCCCCGTTGTGGCACGAAATGCAGCCCGCCTTGCCGTTGAAGAGGTCCATGCCGCGCTTGGCGGCGTCATTCATGGCATCGGTGTCGCCCGCGAGGTAGCGGTCAAAGGGCACCTTGGCGGCATCGGTAACGATGGTGCGCTCATACGCGGCGATGGCGTCCCAGGCATGGGCGACCTGCGGCCACTCGGTGCCGAACACGCCCTTGAACGCCGCGACGTATTCCGGGACAAAACGCAGCCGCATTTCCATCATCGAGCCGTCGCCATTGCCGCCGACCGCACCACCGGCAGCCGCCTTGGCCTGCGCTTCGAGTGACGTTACCGATCCATCCCAGAAATCCTTGTTGTAATAGGCCGAGTTCAGGATCGTCTGGCTGTTGCGCCAGTGCTGCGTGCCGGGATAGCCAAAGCTGATCGCGCCGCCGGTGCCCCAGCCCAGATCGGGCAGGTGGCACGATGAGCAGGGCATCGAGCCGTTGCCCGAAAGCCGCCCGTCCCAGTAGAGCTTTTCGCCCAGGGCCACCTTTTCCTCGCTCATCGGGTTGTCGGCGGGAACCGGCGGCGGCGGCAGGGTTCCGAGCGGCGGGGCGCTGTCGGCGAGCGCGGGCAGGGCCAGGAGCGCCGAGAGCGCCGTGCTGCCCAGGATACGGGTGATGTGACGTGTCATTGTCTCGAACCTCCTCAGTTCTCGCCCACGGTGCGCAGGTCGTAATCCGGCAACTCGGGCGGGGTGATGGCGGGCGCGTCGCCGGTCAGGCTGTTCAGAAAGGCCACGAGATCCGACTCTTCCGCCGGGATCAGGCCGAGCGGCTCGGATTGCGGATTGCCCGTGTTGTAGAAGCGCACGACCTCGGCCAGGGTGTCGAAGACACCCGAATGCATGTAAGGCGCGGTCTGCCCCACATCCCACAGCGACGGCGTGGTGAACTTGCCGATATCGGCCTCGTCCTTGGTCACGACATACTGGCCCACATCCTCGCGCAGGTTCATGTAATTGGGCACCCCGAGCGTGGCGTAGAACCGCAGCATCGTGATCTGGCGTTGCGCCGTCTCGTCTAGCTTGGCGGGGTCAAACCCCAGCAAATCGGGGTGATCCGGCACGCCCGTCGCGTGCAGATCGCCATCCGACAGCATCGCGCCCGAATGGCAGGACGCACAGCCCGCCTTGCCCTCAAAAAGCGCCAGACCCCGTTTGGCGGCGTCCGGGATCGCATCCTCCTGACCGCGAAGATAGGCGTCAAAGGGCGCGTTTTCGGTGCGGATCGTCTTCAGAAATTCGCCGATCGCGCCATACATGCGCCCGCCATAGGGCTCCTTGCCATAGGCGGCGTCGAACATCTCCATATATTGCGGCACCTGTTTCAGGCGCTCCTGCGCGAGGCGGCTGTCCATTTGCATGGTGTGCGATTCCGTCAGCATATCGCGCACCACGGTGCCCAGATCCGCCCCGTCTAGCCGCCCGTCCCACATGAAGTAATTGCGGTTGGCCACGTTGAAGAGGCCCGGCGCGTTGCGGAAATACAAAAGGTCGCCATAGCCGTCCGACAGCGCCGCGCCGTCGCCCCAGCCCTGTTCGGGGTCATGGCAGGACGCGCAGGACAGCGCGGTATCGCCCGACATGCGGGTGTCGAAAAACAGCATCCTGCCCAGCTCGGCGCGCGCTTCGTTGACTTCGGGCGCCTCCGGCAGGGGCGCGAGCGGTGCGGCCCCGTCCGCGCCCGCCACGGGCGCGGCAAGGGACAGGGCCACGGCGGAAATCCCGGCCGCGAGGGCCGCGCGCCGCGATGGTCTGGCTGATCGTTTCATCGAATCCTCCGTTCTGGAAAAGGCGGGGCGGGCCGGATCACTTGCGTGTTCCGTCCGCGGCGTAGCTGGCGAGAAAGGCGATCACGTTGGCGATCTCCTCGTCCTTGCGCAGGCCGGGAAAGGCCATCTTGCTGCCCGGCACGGTGGCCCTGGGATCGGCGAGGAACGTGGCCAGCGCGGCCTCGTCCCAGACCAGGCCGCTCTCGCTCATCGCGTCCGAATAACGAAAGCCCCCGGCGGTGCCCGCCGGGCGCCCGACGACACCGTTCAGCACGGGACCGACGCGGTTCTTGGCCGTCTCGCCGACCTGATGGCAGGCCTTGCACTTGTTGAAGACCTTTTCCCCGGCGGCGGCATCGCCCGCCATCGCCGGGGCCGCGCCGAACGCGAGCGTGGCGAGAAGAAGAGTGGTCGTGATGGGCAGTCTGGTCATGGGGCCTCCGGTGCTTTTGTCCTGCCGGAGCGCGCGCCTTACCGCTTGGACGGGGCAGCCCCGCTCCTGGCTTTGGTCAGAGCCTAGCGGCGCCCGCCTGCACGGATGTTGCGGGCGCCGTGACGGGATGCGAAAAGTTGTGACGAAACGTGACGAACGCCTCAGGCCGCGCGGCGCGCGTCGAGCATCCGCCGCACGTGACGGGCAAGCTCCACCAGGTCGAGCGGTTTGGCCAGCACCTCGGTCGGCTCGCCGGGCAACGCGATTCCCGTCGGATTGAACCCGGTGCACAGGATGACCGGAAGATCCGGGCGCAACGCACGCATCGCACGGGCCATCTCGATCCCGTTCATCTCTGGCATGACCACATCCGAGATCAGCAGGCTGTGGCGGCCGGGCGCCTTCTCGAACCGTTCCAGCGCGATGCGCGGCGAGGTATAAGCCTCGACCTGATAGCCCATCCGCATGAGCCCCCGGCGCAACGTCGCCGCCACCTCGGTCTGGTCATCGACGATCATCAGGCTCTCGTGGCCGCGCTCCGGCACCGGGGCGGCGCTCTCTTGTCTCGTCTCTGCGGCTGCACCCGGCAACAGCAGGCGAAACAGCGTGCCACGGCCCGGCGCGGTCTCGACGGTGATGCGCCCGCCCATGTCCTCGACCAGCCCCTGCACCACCGACAGGCCCAGCCCGGTGCCCTTGCCCAGCGGCTTGGTGGTGTAGAAGGCATCAAAAATGCGCGCGGCACTGTCCTCGGACATGCCGGGCCCGTCATCCTCGACCACCAGTTCCACCCAGCCCCCGGCGCGGGCGGGCAGACCATCGGGCATGTCGTCCAGGGCGCGCGCGGCAATGCGGATATGCCCGGCGGCATCGCCGATGGCCTCGGCGGCATTGGCGGTCAGGTTCATCAGGATCTGGTGCAGATGGGTCGGATCGGCCAGCACGCTGACGGGCGTGCACTCGCGCGCCCCCTCGATCCGGGTCGTCGGCGGGATGGCGGCGCGCATCAGGCGGCCCGCCTCGGAGATTGCGGCGCAAAGATCGGTCGGCTCCGGCGTCCCCGGCTCGCGCCGGGCAAAGCCCAGAAGCTGCCGCACCAGCGCCTGCGCGCGCCGCGCGGCGATGTCGATCTGCTCCACCTCCTCGGCCAGGTCGCTGCCCGGTTCGGCGTCCAGCGCGGCCAGATGCGCCGACCCGAGGATGGAGGTCAGGATATTGTTGAAATCATGCGCAATCCCGCCCGCCAGAAGACCCACCGCCTCGATCTTCTGTGCCCGCGCCACCCGTTCGCGGGCCTGCCGCTTCTCGGTGATGTCCTCCCCGATCCCGAGATAGCTGTGGATGGTGCCATCCTCGGCACGCAGCGGCAGGATCGTGCTGTCGATCCAGTGGCTGCCGCCCTCGCGATCGAGATTGCGCAACACCCCGCGCCAGACGTCACCCCGCTCCAGCGTGGCGCGCAGATCGGCATAGGTTGCCTCGGGCACCTCGCCCGATTGCAGGAATTTCGGCGTGCGCCCGGCGATCTCGTCACGCGACCAGCCCGACAACGCCTCGAATCGCCGGTTGGCATACTGAATTCGGCCAAACGTATCAGTGATGAGGATCGTCGCCGGGCTCTGCTCCACCGCCTGCGCCAGCCGCTGTTCGGAGCGTTGCAGCGCGCGGCGCGCCGCAAGCTCTTCGGTCAGCTGGCATTGGCACCGCGCATGTCCCGGATCAGGAGGCCGATCAGGACGGCGATGCTCAGTGCAGCCGTCACCAGCAGGACCATCGCCAGAAAACCGTAACCGATCAGCGTCTCGCCCCGCATCACCGCCGCGATAATGCGTTCGGTGCTGCGCGCGCGGCTGTCCATCCACAGCATTTCCAGGTTGCGCAGCGCGAGGATCGCCTCGGTATCGTCCACTTTCACGAGCCGGTCGGTGCGCTCGGCGGGCCAGTTGCCCGCCACGGCGCGGTCCGCGATCTTGATCTTCCCGCGATACTCCTCGATTGTGGCCCGGATCGTTTCCAGCGCGCGGCGTTCGGCATCGGGCAGAGGCTCGGACAGGTAACTGGCCATCACCGCGTCGAACTGCGTCAGCTGATCCATAATCCGCGCGCGATAGCTCTCGTCCTTGCGGATCACGTAGTTCTTGAAATTGTGGATGATCCCGCCATAGCCGAGATAGCCGCGCAGCGAGCTGATCCAGACCCCCTTTTTCTCGGGATCCTCTGCGAAATCCGTCCAGCTTTCGGCGATATCGGTGAATTGCGCGCGGGTCTGCGCGCCGAGGTAGAGGCCGGTCGCGACCGTCACCAGCACCAGGAGCGCGGCCGCCGTGGCAATCCTGTAGGTGCGTTTGATCGAGGTCATGTCGGCCCTTTCAGACTCCCGCTACAATCGCGCCATTGCCATGCCGTGGCAAGATTTTGTGCGGGGATGCACCTGACATGACCGAGCGGATACTTGTCGTGGACGATGACCGTCAGATGACGGGGTTTCTGGACCGTTTCCTGACCAAGCAGGGCTTTGACGTGCATTGCGTCGGGTCGGCCACGCGCATGGGGCTGGCGATGGAGCATGCCGAGTATGACCTCGTGCTGCTCGACGTGGGCCTGCCCGATATCGACGGGTTCGAGGTGACGCGCGAGTTGCGCCGCTCCTCCCGGCTGCCGATCATCCTGCTGACCGCCCGCGAGGACGTGTTCGACAAGATCATCGGGCTGGAGCTGGGCGCGGACGACTATGTCTCGAAACCGTTCGAGCCGCGTGAGTTGCTGGCGCGCGTCCGCTCCGTGCTGCGCCGGTCGAAAACGATGGGCGCGAGTCACGAGGCGCTGCCCGAGGCGCACACCCTGCGCTTCATGGGCTTCGTGCTCGATCTGCCGAGGCGGCAGCTTGCAGACCCCGACGCGCGAGAGGTCGCGCTGACCGGGATGGAGTTCAATCTGCTCAAGGTACTGGCAGAAAATGCCGGGAGCGTGGTCAGCCGCGACAAGATCATGCAGACGATCTATGGCCACGCCATCTCCGTGACCGACCGCGCCATCGACGCCCATGTCGCCCGGCTGCGCAAGAAAATCCTGCCGCCAGACGGGGGGGACTCGCTGATCCGAACAGTGCATGGCGCGGGATACAGCCTCGCAGCCCAGGTTTGCGCCGAGTGATCGCCATACGGGGGGGGTACCAAGAGCCGATGTCGCCCGTTCCGGCTGATAGAGGTGGTCTTGCTTTTTCGACCAGTTTGCAGCCCAGTTAAGGTGGATCAGGGTTTCCTATCAGGCTGTGGATTTACCCGAGCCTGCGGGCGCAACGTTTCTTCCAATTGAGGTTGCGGGCATGGACGCCACCGCCAACAGGCAAACGCGGTCGCCAGCAGCGTTTCAGCGATGCGGCGATCCAGACCTGCCTGACGCTGAAAGTGCTGTTCGGTATGCCGCTCCGGCAGACAACCGGGTTCGTGGGAAGTCTGTTGCGGCTCGCCGGATCGGATTGGCCGGTGCCCGACTACAGCACACTGTGTCGCCGTCAGAGAACGCTGAAGGTGAGCCTGCCCTATAGAGGCGGTCGCGGCCCGCTGAACCTGCTGATCGACAGCACTGGGATCAAGGCGGAGGGCGAAGGGGAATGGAACGCGCGCAAGCATGGCGGCCCCAAGCGCCGCCTCTGGTGCAAGATACACATGGGAATTGACGAAGAAACGCTAGAAGTGCGGGCCGTGGAGGTCACCACCAGCAATGTCGGTGACGCGCCGATGTTGCCTGGGTTGCTCGATCAAATCCCACCCGATCAGAGCGTCGGATCGGTGATCGCAGACGACGTTTACGATACCATCAATTTGGTCCAGATAAATCTGGCCAAGATCGCGAACACCGTCAGGTAGCGCCATGTCTTCATCCGTGAGTGCGGCCGCAAGCCGCTTCGCATGGGCCG
>JADQCC010000049.1 GCA_016278295.1 Roseovarius sp.
CTGCGGCGCTCTCGCGCCCGGTAGCACTGCCGGCCGTGGCGTCGCGGGTGGCGTTGTTGCCGGAGGTGCTGCGCGACCTGGGCTCGCGCTGCTCGGGCTCCGGCGATTGGCGGGCCGCGGCGGCCTCTTCGATCTCGCGGGGACGGGCCTGGGGGCGGCGCGAGACCTGCACGCCTTCCGCAGCCCTAGGGCCCGACTCCAACACCTCTTTTGGGGCCACCTCGGCGGCCTCGGGGGTGTCGCGTCGCGGCGTCGCGGCGACCTGCGTGGGTAGCACGCGCTCGGGGCGGTCGGTCGGAGGCGCCGCGGCGGGGGCAGAGGATTTCACCGGTTCGGCGGCGTTACGCGGTGTTGCGGTCGGTGAGGCCTTTGATACCTCGGCCCTGCTGGCGGGCAGGACCGGTGCGGTGGTCTCGGCCAAGTCCGCGCGCGCTGGGATGAGGGCGGTCTTCGTGGGGGCCGCTTGCGGCGCGACCGCCTCGGGGCGCGCGGTCCCGGCGGCTTCCTGCGGCGCCGTGCTCGCCTGCCGATCGGGCGGCGGCGATGTCTCGGCCCGCTCCGGTGGCGGCTGCTCCGCAGGATCGTCGGGCGGCGTCACAGTGGACGCCCGTGGGGTGTCGGGACGCACCGCCTCACCCGGCTCGGTCGGGTCCACAACCTCGTCTGCTTGGCGGTTCGATGTCACGGTGGCGTCCGAGACCGGCTGCGCCGCCCCCGCCACCATATCGGCAAAACTGCTGCCGAGCGTGGCCTCCATGGCACCGGCGCTACCTGCGATCTCGATTTTTGCAGGCGTCTCGGACAACCACAATCCGACACCGTGCAGCGCCAGCGCGGACCCGGCGCAGCATGCGAGCATCACGCGCGAGCGGCGGATCATTGCAGCCCCCGTTCGGTGACCATCACCACCCGGTCGGCCCCGGCCTGGCGCAGCGCCGCGCCCAGCCGGATGAGACCGGCGGCGGGCAGGTCGGCATCGGGGACGATGCGCACGGTGTCACGCGTGTCCTCGGGCAGCGCGGCCACATAGGCCGCCGGGTTCGGCAGCGCCTCGCCGCGATAGACAAGCCGCCCATCTGCATGGATCACCAGCGCATCGGGCGGCGCGCGCCCCTCCAGCTCGACGGTGCGCACCAGTTTCAACTCCCCATCGAGCGGCGGCGCGAGCGTCGCGGCAGCCATGAAGAAGATCAGCATCAGGAACACGATGTTGATGAGCGCGATGGTCGGCTCGCGGCGGGTGCGGAGCGTGGGCGCTCTCATGACGGCACCAGCACCTGCACCGAAAGGCCGGGAATGCTGCGCAACGCGAGCAGCAGGTCTGTTAGCCGCTGTGCGGTGACCTCCGCCCCGGTGCTGACTAGCGCCCGCGCCTTGCCCTCTGTCAGGGGGGCAAGCGCCTCTGCCAGCCCGTCGAGAGGCACCGCGCGCGCGTTCACGCTCAGACTGTCCGCGCGCAATTGCACGAAGATCGGCCGGGTCTCTGAAACGACCCCTCGTCCTGTGCCTGCCGTGGCGAGATCCACCTCGGAATATTGCGAAAAGGTCGAGGACAGCATGAAGAACAGCAGCAGCAGAAAGATCACGTCGATGAGCGAGGTGAGCGACAGTTTGCGCCGCCGGAACGGGGCTCTAGGCACCTTGGGTCACCGCCCGGCCCTGCGCCACGGGGTGCGGTGCTGTGCGCCCGTCGGGGCCCAGCACCACGCTCAGCGCATGATCGGCCAGCGCGCGCTCCTCGGCGATGCGCGATTCGAACCACGACAGCACCACCGAGGCGGGCATCGCCACCGCCAGACCGGCGGCGGTGGTCAGCAGCGCCACCCAGATCCCCCCCGCAAGGAGCGACGGATCGACCTGGGAGCCTGCCGATTGCAGCGCCTGGAAGGCCTCGATCATGCCCAGCACGGTGCCGAACAGGCCCAGGAGCGGGGCCACCTGCGCCACCGTGTCGAGAAAGCGGAAACCGCGTTCAAGCCGGGCGAAGCGCGCCTCCGCCTCGGCCTCGATCCGCCGGGTGGCCTTGGCGTCGCCCGGATCGGCGGCAAAGGCGCGGGCAATCACCGGTGCGAGATAGCTGCACGAGCCCTCCAGCGTGCGCCGCGCGGCACGGGTCTCGCCCCGGTCCCACTCCGCCACGGCGGCGCGCAGCGCGTGGTGCCGCCCGACGCCGGAGGCGCGGAACTGCCACAGCTTGTAAAGGATCACCGCCAGCGTCGCCACCGAGATCGCGCCGATAAGCGCGATCACCGGCCCGCCCATCTCGATCAGCCCGGAAAGCCGCTCGATCATCGCATCCATCCGGGTCATCCCGTTACCTCGATCCCGGTCTCGCTCGACAGGCGCAGCCCGTCCAGACAGGCGTCAGGCGTCATGCCATCCCCGTCGCAGGTGCCGATGCCGTTGACGAGAACCTCACCGATGCCGCCGCAGGACAGCCCCGAAAGGTCGAACTGCCGCACCCGCGGGCGGTTTGCCGGCAACGTGCCGAAATCGAAGAGCGTCAACGTCGCCACGCGACCGTCGACATCGAACAGAACCGCCTCGGCCACCAGACTCTCGATCTCGGCGCCGAGATCGTTGCGGATCACGAAGGTCAGCCGGCATCCCCCCGCCTCGGTGGCACCGACCGTGTTGAGCGAGAGCGAAAGTTTGGGCGCGGGCGCGTCGGTCTCTTGCGCCGATACCGGCGGCGCGAGGCCGAGCACGGCGATCCCGAGGGCCGCCGCGAGGCGGGAACTGGCGCGGCTCTGCGCGGTCATGGCATGATCCTTTCCTTCCCCGGAACGGGGTGAACGGGAACCGCATGGCTGGCGCGAGGCTGGCACGGTCTGTCGAGGATGCGCGGCGCGGAGGCCACGTTTTCCTGATCCCTTACAGTTTCGCGACTAAAAAAGTCAAGTATCGCAACGCACCATCACAGCACCCTGCGCCGCACCAGGAGATACAGGAAATAACTCCCGCCCAACACCGAGGCCACGGTGCCTGCGGGCAACTGCACCGGATGGAGCGCCATCCGTCCCAGCCAGTCCGAGCCGACCATCAAGACCGCGCCAATACCCCCCGCCATCAGCGCCTGCGCCGCCACCCGGCGCGCGCCCAGCATCACCGCCGCATGCGGGGCGAGGAGATGTCGTCGGGCACCAGCGCGAAGTAATCCGCGACGATCAGGTCGTTCTCTTCATCCGTCCAGGGGCCGTCGATCGCACTGGCGACGCTCGGCAACATCCGCTACCCGCTCGACATTTTCCCCACCGACCGGTTCTACACGACCGATCTGGGGGCCCCGGCGGTTGAACTGTCGGCACCGGGCCATGTGACCGCGCCGGACCGACCGGGTCACGGCTTCATTCCCGTCCCTGAACGGCTGGAACGCTGTACCCTCGAACACGCCCGAGTTGCGCCCGCCGGCTGATCCCCTGATGAACGCTCGCCGATAAGAACCCGCCTTGGCCGCCAGCCCGCACATCGACGGCGAGCGCCTCTGGCACCGCCCGAACGGGATAACGAACAAGACCTGTCCCCGGATGTTCAGGCAGCCCGCGCAAAGCGTCGTTCAACGCGGGCTCGATACGTGCGGCGGCGGACCGGCTCTGTCGTAACAATGCCCCGGCCCGCCAACCCTGTCAGGGCCCGGTGAACAGCCCGCCATATTCGGCGCGCAGGACATTCTTCTGCACCTTGCCCATCGTGTTGCGCGGCAACTCGTCCAAGACGATGAACTTGCGTGGATGCTTGAACCGCGCAAGGCTGTGCGACGCCGCCCCGGCGATGGCGTCAAGGTCGAGCGTTTCGCCCTTTTGCGGCACCAGAAAGCCCACCACCGTTTCGCCGAAATCGGGATGCGGCACGCCCACCACGGCGCTTTCAAGCACCCCGGGCTGGTCATCGAGCAGCAGCTCGATTTCCTTGGGGTAGATGTTGTAGCCGCCCGAGATGATGAGATCCTTGTTGCGTCCGACGATCTGCACATAACCCTGATCGTCGATCAGCCCGAGATCGCCGGTGATGAAAAACCCGTTTTCGCGCAGTTCCTCGGCGGTCTTTTCGGGCATGTTCCAATAGCCCTTGAAGACGTTGGGGCCGCGCACCTCGATGAGGCCGATCTCGCCCTGCGGCAGGGTTTCGCCGGTCTGCGGATCGGTGATCCTGAGGTCCACACCCGGCAGCGGAAAGCCCACCGTGCCCGCCCGGCGCGCCCCGTCATAGGGGTTGGAGGTGTTCATGTTGGTCTCGGTCATGCCGTAGCGTTCGAGGATGCGGTGCCCGGTGCGTTCCTCGAACGCCACATGCGTTTCGGCCAGAAGCGGGGCCGAGCCGGAGGTGAAGAGCCGCATATGCGCCACCAGATCGTGGGTGAAACGCGGATCGTCCAGAAGCCGGGTGTAGAAGGTCGGCACCCCCATCATCGCGGTGGCGCGCGGCAGGTGCGCGATCACCTGGTCGAGGTCGAATTTCGGCAGGAAGATCATCGACCCGCCCGCCAGAAGCATGATGTTGGTGGCGACGAACAGGCCGTGGGTGTGAAAGATCGGCAGCGCGTGCAGCAGCACATCATCGGCACTGAACCGCCAGTACGCGACCAGAACCTCTGCATTGGACAACAGGTTGGTCTGCGTCAGCATCGCCCCCTTCGACCGGCCCGTCGTGCCCGAGGTATAGAGAAAGGCGGCGAGATCATCGCCGTCGCGCGGGGTGGTGTCAAACGTCTCGGGCAGATCACGCGCCGCGTCGGGCAAGGTGCCCGCGCCCCCCGCATCAAGCGTCATGAGCACCGCGCCCGCCGCCTCGGTCATGGGGCGCAGCGCATCGGCCCTGGCCCCGTCGCACAAGAGCAGCTTCGCGCGGCTGTCAGTCACGAAATACGCCAGTTCGTCCCCGGTATAGCCGGTGTTGAGCGGCAGGAACACGACGCCCGCCTGCACGCAGGCGGCATAGACGGCGAGCGCTTGCGGAGATTTCTCGATCTGCGCGGCGAGCCGGTCGCCGGGTTCGAGCCCCGCCGCGCGAAAGGCATGGGCATAACGGGCGGCCAGCCGCAAAAAGGCGTCATAGCTGAGCGTGCCGCCATCGGCGAGATACAGGAACGGGGCCGTGCGGCTCGCATGGCGACCGAAAAGCGTGTCGTAGAGGGGATTAATCATGGTCTTGTCCTTCACTCCGTCGTCTTGGCGGAGGCTGCGGCGAGCGCCGTGACATCGGGCGAGGCCGCGATCTCGCCCGATGCGGCAAATCGCTCGTGGTTCTGCGAAATCTGGCGCAGGTCGTACAGGTAATTCACCATCACGCCGCCCGATTGCCGCTGCCCGTTGGGCGAGCGGTCCGCGCCCGCGTGGATCGCATGGACCGACGCCCCGTTGCCCAGATGAAACCGCGCCACCGGATCATAGGGCCCGCCCTTGTCGCGCTTGGCATGGAGCAGGTACTGCGCGGTGATCTGGCAGCGGGTGTCGGCGTCCTCGGGCATCGCCCTGTCACTCTCCGACAGCCAGCGGGTGAGGCCCGGAATCGGCGAGAGCGTGACGAAGGTCTTGAGATTGGGCAGTTCCTGCGACAGGTCCGCCACCACCTGCTTGATCAGCGAATTGCCAAACGAAATGCCGGCGAGCCCCGACTGGCAGTTGGAGATCGAATAGAACACGGCGGTGTCGGCGGCATCCGGTGCGATGGCGTCGCGCTCCTCCGACAGCACGTCATGGATTGCACCGGGAATGCCGTGGCTGAGCGCCACCTCGACAAAGATCAGCGGCTCGTCGGGCATCGCGGGGTGGAAAAAGCCGAAACAGCGCCGGTCCTTGGGCGCCAGACGGCGGCGCAGGTCGTCCCAGCTGTCGATGGCATGCACCGCTTCATAGGCGATGATCTTTTCCAGCACATCCGCCGAACTGGTCCAGTTGATCGGGCGCAAGACCAGAAAGCCGCGATTGAACCACGAGGCGAAGAGGTGCTTGAGATCGAGATCGACCACCGAAAGCGCCGGATTGTCATGCGCGAGGCGCAAGAGGTCCGCCCGCATCGCCACCAGCCGCGCCGTGGCCCCTGGCACCTGGTTGAGACGGCGGGCCAACTCCTGGCGCGGCGGCTCGGCGGCACTCATGAATGCGCGATAGGTGTTGCGGTCCGGCGTGGTCTCGAACGCATCGAGCGTGTCGCGCACCGCCTCGGGATCGACGCCCATATCCTGCGTCAGAAGCTCGAAGAACCCGAGCTTTCCCGCATCGTCCATCCCCGCGTAGCGATCCAGGATCAGCCGGGCGAGCGCCATGCCCGACACCTCGCCGGAACTGCCCAGAAGATCGCGGCTCAGCGCCTCGATGCTGCGGTTTTGCCGGTCGGGCTCGGACGCACCGCGATAGCGCCGCTCGAACACCGTTGAAAGAAGATCCGCAAGAACGCTCATCAGCCCAGCCCCATCACTGCATTCGGCAACCATGTGGCCAGCCCCGGAAACAGGCACAAGAGTATGATCGCGAGAATCATGCAGCCGACATAAGGCAGAGAGCCGTAGAGGATCGTCTTGAGCTTGATATCGGGCGCGATGCCGTTGATCACGTAGAGGTTGAGGCCCACGGGCGGCGAAATCAGGCCGATTTCCATGTTGATCGTCAGCACCACGGCGAACCAGATCGGATCGAACCCGGCGGTGCTGATGATCGGCAACAAGATGGGTGCCGCCATCAGGATCACCGCGACGGGGGGCAGGAAGAAACCGGCGATCAGCAGAAACACGTTGATCGCCCCCATCAGCACCCAGCGATTGACGTCAAGCGTGCCGATCCATTCGGCGATGGACTGCGTGATGAAGAGCGACGAGAGCATGTAGGAAAACACCCCCGCCGCCGCGATGATGAACAGGATCATCACGCTCTCGCGGGTGCTGTCGCGCAGCACCACCCAGAGCGCGCGGGGATGCCACAGCTTGTAGATCACCACCGCGATCACCAGACACAAAAGCGCACCGACGGCGGCGGTCTCGGACGGCGTCGCGATGCCGCCATACATTGCGTAGAGCACCCCGAGGATGATCGCGAGAAAGGGCAGGACGCGCGGCAGGATTTCGAGTTTTTGCGTCCATGTATACGGTCTGGCCCCCAACAGGCGCACATCGCCCGCCTTCCACGTCTGGTAGAGCGACCACGCCATGAAGAGCGCCACCAGCAGAAAGCCGGGAATGACCCCCGCCAGGAACAGGCGCCCGATCGAGCTCTCGGTGGCGATGCCGTAGACGATCATCGTGACCGAGGGCGGGATGAGGATACCGAGCGTGCCGCCCGCCGCGATGGAGCCTGCGGCGACGGAATCAGGATAGCCGCGCTTGCGCATCTCGGGGATGCCCATCTTGCCGATGGCGGCACAGGTGGCGGGCGAGGAGCCGGACATCGCCGAAAAAAGCGCGCAGGCCCCGAGGTTGGAGATCACGAGCCCCCCGGGCACGCGGGTCAGCCAGCGTTCCAGCGCCTCGTATAGGTCGGCGCCCGCCCGCGTCGAGGCGATGGAGGCGCCCATAATGATGAACATCGGGATCGACAGAAGCGCGAAATTGTCGAGCTTGCCGAAGAAGATTTCCGGCATGAGCTCCAACGAGCGCACCCCGTCGAACACGATCAGGAACCCGCCCGAGACGATCAGCAGACCGAGCGCGACCGAAACACCGGAAAACAGCACGACGATGGTCGCGATGGCGACAATAAGGCCAAGCAGAAGCGGATCCATCAGGCGTCCTCCAGTCCGAAAGGTGTGTCTATGTCGAGGATGAGGGCCACGAGATCGGCCACCAGTTGCAACAGGAAGAGGCCAAAGCCGACCGGGATGGCGAGATAGGGTATCCACAGCCGCACCGCCCAGACGGTGTCTGACATCCAGCCGCGCGACCAGGCGAAATGCCAGAATTCATAGCCATACCAGAGCATCACGCCGACCACCGCGATGGACAGCGACAGCGTCAGCACCGCCAGCCCCTTGCGCATGCGGCCCGGCAGGGCGAGCGGAATGAGGTCCACGTTCACATGCCCGCGCAATCGCTGAACATAGGGCAGACCCAGAAGCGTGGCCGCGATCATGAGATAGATCACCGCCTCGGTCTGCCAGATGGTCGAGCCGTTCATCACGAAACGAATCCAGATCATCTGGCAGGTGATCAGCACCGCCGAAACGATCATGCCGGCCGAGACCCAGCCCGCAAGGCTCGAGATCGCGGCAACGGCGCGCAAGAAGGGGTTGTTGCCGGTACGCGCGACGGCGCCCGAGGTCTGGCCAGTCATTTGGCACTCCTGATGGTCGTCGGGGTTTCAGTCCAGGGATGCCGCGCCCGGTCAGGGGGCGCGGCATGGGGGTCACGTCACTCGACGGCGAGCGCCATGTCGAGCAGGTCCTGCCCGTCGGGCACCTGTTCGACAAACGCCTTGTAAGAGGTCTCCTGCGCGATCTTGCGCCAGGCGTCGAATTCTTCCTGGGTCATGTAGGCAATTTCGACACCGGCCTTCTCAAACACCTCGACTGAGTTGGCGTCCTGCTTCTTGGCCTCTTCGAGGTAATAGGCTTCGGCCTTTTCAGCCCCGGCCAAGAGCGCGGCCTGCTGATCTTCGGTCAGCCCCTCGAAGGTGGTCTTGTTCATCAGGAGCGGCTGATACATGAACCACAGCGCCACATCGCCCGCGGGGGTGTAGCATTTCACCTGCTCGTAGATCCGGTAAGAGACGAAGGACGAGGACGAGGTGTTGGCCGCATCCAGAACGCCGGTCTGCATGGCATTGTATATTTCCGAGCTTGCCATCGACGCGATCGAGGCCCCCGCCCCCGCCAGCATCTGCTCGAACGCCTTGCCCGCCGCCCGGGTCTGAAGGCCCTGCACGTCCTCTGGCTTGGTGATGCACTTGTCCTTGCCGGCGAACCCGCCGGCAAGGTAGCCATGCACCAGCGTCATTACGTCATCCTCGGCCATCCTGGCCTCGATCGCCTCCATGAACGGGCTATGAGACAGGCGCGCGGCGTGGTCGTGGTTCTTCACAAGGCCCGGCATCAGGGTGAGGTTATAGGCCGGTTGCTGACCGCCCGCATAGCTGAGCGGCAGAACCGTCATGTCGAGCTGGCCACGGCTGAGCGGGGTGTATTGCTCGCGCGGCTTGAACAGCGATTTGGAGCCGAAAATCCTGATCTCCAGATCGACATCCGCGGCGGCAACCTCGTCGGCGACGATCTGCGCCACCTTGTGACGCACGTCGCTGTTGGACCACTGGTGCGACAGGCGCAGTTCGGTGGCGTTTGCCATTCCTCCCAAAAGCAGCGCGCTTGCGGCACTGGCCGCATAGAATGTGTGTTTCATGTATTCCTCCCATAACTGCCTTGGGCCAGATGACCCGTCAGCATGGGGTACAGTCTTTGGTGGTTTGAATTCAGAGTCAAGATTTTTGTATACAAGAATTTCTTTCTTGCGCACAAAGTCTTTGCCGCCTAGACTTTTTTCATGTCACACCGCCGAGCCGATATCATTGCCGATGCGCTGGAAGAGCTTGTCTTCACCGGCGGCTTCAACGATGGCGACCGGCTGGACGAGATCCGGCTGGCGCGACAGTTCGAGGTGTCGCGCACGCCCATCCGCGAGGCGTTGCAGCGGCTCGTGGCCTCGGGCCTCGCCGAGCAGATCCCGCGGCGCGGCGTCTTCATCCGACAGCCCGGCCCGGTCGAGCTGATGGAGATGTTCGAGACCATGGCCGAGATCGAGGGGGTCTGCGGGCGGCTTGCGGCGCAGCGTATTTCCGAGACGGCCTTGCACGATCTCGACGCCGCCAACGCCCGCTGTACGGCCGCGGTCGAGGCGGGCGATACGGACGGCTACTACCGCGAGAACGAGCAGTTCCACCACGTGATCTATCATCAGGCGGGCAACGGGTTTCTGGAGCAGGAGGCGCTGCGTCTGCACCGGCGGCTGAAACCGTTTCGCCGGCTGCAACTGCGGTTGCGCGGGCGGATGCAGCAATCCATGACCGAGCATGAGGCGATTGTCGCCGCCCTGCGCGCGGGCGAGGCCGAGCGTGCGGCAGCGGCGCTGCGCGGCCACGTCGCCATTCAGGGCGAGAAGTTCCACCTTTTGATGTCGAGCCTGCGCGATGCGGCGGAATGACCCCGGAGACCCGCTCGCAATAGCGAGATTGGAGTGGTTTCCGGCGCGGCGGGCGCGTTCGTCATCACCGTTCCGACCCTTGGCTATGACACATGGCCCGCCATCGGCTGCGCCGCCGCTGGCCTATGTGATCCCCCGGCGCATCACGCGTCGGGATCCGCATTTCGACCACACGCGCGCGGACGGCCTCGTTCCCAGGCCGTCGCAATCCGAAATGTGATGCAAACGGGGGGCCCCGGCCCCCGTCACTCTACCGCCTGTTCCACCGCGCGCCCGGCATTCTGCAAGTCGCGCCCGGCACCCTGCACCGTCTCGCAGGCGGCCAGCACCATGCAGGTCAGCAACCCGATCATCACCCGTTTCATGCCGCGTTCTCCTTTTTCATCCCCTCATCCATACAACGCGGGCCGACGGGCCGCAAACGCCATCGCAGGCATGACAGAAAGCCGCCGGGTTTCCCCGACGGCCTGTACTCATCACGCTTTCACCTTCAGAAAAAGCCGAGCTTGTTGGGATTGTAGCTGACCAGCATGTTCTTGGTATTCTGATAGTGGTCGAGCATCATCTTGTGGTTCTCGCGCCCGACGCCCGACTGCTTGTAGCCGCCAAAGGCCGCATGCGCGGGATAGGCGTGATAGTTGTTGACCCAGACACGCCCCGCCTCGATCGCGCGGCCAAAACGATAGGCACGGCTGCCGTCGCGCGTCCAGACACCGGCCCCGAGGCCGTACATCGTGTCATTGGCGATGGCGAGCGCCTCGGCCTCGTCCTTGAAGGTCGTGACACTGACGACGGGGCCAAAGATCTCCTCCTGGAACACCCGCATCTTGTTGTGGCCCTTGAGGATGGTGGGCTGCACGTAATAGCCCCCCGCCAGATCGCCATCCATCGGCGCGGCACCGCCACCGACCAGCACCTCGGCCCCCTCTTCGACGCCGATGGTAAGATAGGACATGATCTTGTCGTGCTGCTCGGCACTGGCCTGCGCGCCGACCATCGTCGCCGGGTCACGCGGATCGCCCTGCTTGATCGCCTTCACCCGTGCGATACAGCGGGCGATGAATTCCTCGTAGATATCCTCCTGGATCAGCGCCCGGCTGGGGCAGGTGCAGACCTCGCCCTGGTTGAAGGCAAACAGCACGAACCCCTCCACCGCCTTGTCGAGAAACGCATCGTCCTGCGCCATCACGTCGGAGAAAAAGATGTTGGGCGACTTGCCGCCCAGTTCCAGCGTGACCGGAATGAGGTTCTCGGTCG
>JADQCC010000089.1 GCA_016278295.1 Roseovarius sp.
GTGACTGGCCGGGGCGGGCCATCCCCGTGGGCGGCCCCGACCCGGTGTGCCGCGCATTGCGGGCACCTGCCCCGGGCCGCGCTCGCCGCAGTGCAGCATTGGTGGGTGACAACCCGCCGCCACACCCCTATAAGGCGCGCGAAACACCCGCAGCATTCAGGACAGACCCATGACCACACTCGTCTTCGGCCACAAATCGCCCGACACCGACTCCACCGGCTCGCCCATCCTGTGGGCGTGGTATCTGAACGAGGTGCAGGGCGGCGATGCCGAACCCGTGCTCCTTGGCGAGCCCAACACCGAGGCCGCCTTCATGCTCGGTCGCTGGAACCTGCCCAAGCCGCGCATCATCGAGGGCGTCGAGGCCGGTCAACCCTGCGTCATCGTGGACACCAACAACCCCGCCGAATTGCCCGAGGCGATCAACGACGCCGACCTGCGGGCGATCATCGACCATCACAAGCTGGTCGGCGGCCTGGAGACGAAAGCGCCCATCGACATCACGGTGCGCCCGCTGGCCTGCACCGCGACGATCATGATCGACCTCATGGGCGACGACGCCGCGAAAATGCCCGAGGCGATGAAGGGCGCGGCGCTGACCTGCATCCTCAGCGACACGCTGGAATTCCGCTCGCCGACCACGACCGGGCATGACCGCGCGGTGGCCGAGCGCCTCGCCGCCGATCTGCGTGTTTCGATCCCCGAATATGCCGCCGAGATGTTCGCCGCCAAGTCCGACGTGTCGGCGTTTTCGGATGCCGAGCTGCTGCGGATGGATTCCAAGGAATACGCGGTCGGCGGCAAGAAATTCCGCGTCAGCGTGCTGGAGACGACCGCGCCGGCCACCGTGCTCGACCGCAAGGCGAGCCTGATGGACAGCATGGCAGAGGTCGCCGCCGAGGATGGCGTCGATCAGGTGCTGCTGTTCGTGGTGGATATCCTCAACGAAGAGGCGACGCTGCTGGTGCCGAACGATCTGGTGAAGGCCGTCGCCGAGAAGAGCTTTGGCGCCACCGTTTCGGGCGATGTGGTGGTGCTGCCCGGCGTGATGAGCCGCAAGAAGCAGATCATCCCCAACCTGGCGATCTGAGACCGCCAAGGCGCATGAGAAAGGCCCGCGGGTGGGACACTCCCCGCGGGCCTTTGCGTTGAGGTGGGTGATTACTTGCCGGCCTCGATCACGTCCTCGACCGTGCGCAGCCCGGTGCGCGGCGCCTGAACCAGCACCGCCATGTTGCCCGGCTTGTGCTCGTTGCGCAGCATCTTGGTATGCGCCCGCGGGATATCGGCCCAGGGAAAAACCTCGGACATGCAAGGATCCAGCCGCCGCTCGACCATCAGCTTGTTGGCGGCCGAGGCCTGCTTGAGATGGGCGAAATGGCTGCCTTGCAGGCGCTTTTGGTGCATCCACATATAGCGCACGTCAAAGGTGCAGTTGAACCCGCTGGTGCCCGCGCAGATCACCACCATGCCGCCCTTCTTGCACACCAGGCTGGAGACCGGAAAGGTGGCCTCGCCGGGATGCTCGAACACCATGTCCACGCTCACCCCCTTGCCGGTTATGTCCCAGATCGCCTTGCCGAATTTCCGCGCTTCCTTGAGCCAGGCGTTGTATTCGGGTGTGTTGACCGTGGGCAGCTGACCCCAGCAATCGAATTCCTTGCGGTTGATGACGCCCTTGGCCCCCTGATCCATGACGAACTGCCGCTTGCTCTCGTCCGAGATGACGCCGATGGCGTTGGCGCCCGCCGTGTTGGCCAACTGGATCGCGTAGGAGCCCAAGCCACCCGAGGCGCCCCAGACAAGCACGTTCTGCCCCGGTTTCAGATCATGCGGCGCGTGGCCGAACAGCATCCGGTAGGCGGTGGCAAGGGTGAGCGTGTAGCACGCGCTCTCTTCCCATGTCAGGTGACGGGGGCGCGGCATGAGCTGCTGCGCCTGCACGCGGGTGAATTGCGAGAACGAGCCATCCGGCGTCTCGTAGCCCCAGATGCGCTGCGTCGGCGAGAACATCGGATCGCCGCCGTTGCATTCCTCGTCGTCGCCGTCGTCCTGGTTGCAGTGGATCACCACCTCGTCGCCGACCTTCCAGCGCTTGACCTTGTCGCCGACCTTCCAGACGATGCCCGCCGCATCCGATCCGGCGATGTGATACTCGGCGCCGTGGCCGTCGAAGGGGCTGATCGGCTGACCGAGCCCGGCCCAGACGCCGTTGTAGTTGACGCCCGCCGCCATCACCAGGACCAGCACCTCGTGGCTGTCGATTTGCCAGGTATCGACCACCTCCTGCTGGAACGAGGTTTCCGGCTCGCCGTGGCGCTCGCGGCGGATGGCCCAGGCGTACATCTGCTTGGGGACATGCCCCAGCGGGGGCATTTCGCCGATCTCGTAGAGGTCCTTTTCGGGCGCCTCGTAGGGCGCGATACCGGTATGCGTGTCCAAGGCCATCACCTGTCTCCTGTGCGCGGATGCCGCGATGCAGAATCGCGGCGGTCTGGTCACGGGATACTGTCGAATGGGTAATATTGCAATAGCATCTGATCGTGTTTTTGTAATTTTATGACCTTGCAGATGCAGAAAATTCTTATCAATCCTCGCTGCACTCGCGAAAGAGATGGGCGATGGAGGCGGCGTAATAGCGCACCATCGCGTGTTCTCCGGGCACGATTTGGACCTGGTCGCCCTCCTGCGAAACGATGCCGCGCCCGGTCAGCGCGCGCAGGCCGAACCGCGCCACCGCCGCCGGGCTGTCTACGTCATCCTCTTTCGGACGAGGCAGCGCCCGGGGCACCTGCGCGAGCAGTCCGGCCACCGCCGCATCGAGCGCCGCGCGGTCGAGCGGGCCATCCGCGCAGATCAGCGCCCGCGCGACGAGCGGCACCGGCAGGACCGGCACCTCGGCGCCGACCCGCGCCATCAGCGTCTCGGCCAGTTTCTCGACCCCCGCGCCGGGGCTGTCGCGCTCGAAAGCCGCAAGCGACAGCGGCGCGCCGAAGCTGACGGCGGCGTGGCCGTGCCGGCGATAACGGCCCCGGAGCCGGAGCCAGACCTGCCAGAGCACGAACCGCGCCACCACCGAGATACGCGCCGGAAACCGCCGCGCGCCTGTCTCTGCGGCGGCGACCAGCAGCCGGTCCTCGAACACCCGGTCGTAATTGAGCGCCACCGGCACGAAAACCACGTCGCGCGCATCCGGGCTACGCTCTTCCACGAGGTATTTCAGCAGGCCCATCTTGGGCGGCTGCACCACGCCGGTGAGGCTCAGCCCGCCCTCGGGGAACACCGCCTGGGTCACACCGCCGTCGGTGGCCAGCCCGACATAGCGCGCCAGCACCCGGCGGTAGAGCGCCCCGCGAGACCGGCGGCGGATGAAATACGCCCCCATTGCCCGGATCATCGCTGACAGCGGCCAGACCCGCGCCCATTCGCCGACGGCATAGCTGAGCGCCGAGCGGTCGGCCGCCAGCCACGTGACCAGCACGTAGTCCATGTTGGAGCGGTGGTTCATCACGAAGACCACCGTCGCCGCGCGGTCGATGCCGCCGAGTTTCTCATCGAAATTTCCCAGCCGCACCCGGTAGAGCGCGCGGCTCAGCACCCGCGCCGCGCGGATGGCAATGCCGAAATAGAGGCTCGCGCTGAAGCTCGGGACGATCTCGCGGGCGTAGCGGCGGGCGCGCTCGAACGCGACGTTTTCGGGAATCCCCTCTGCCTGCGCCTCTGCGGTCACCGCGCGCAGCACCGCCGGGTCGTAGATCAGCCGCTGGATCATGTCATGGCGGCGGGCGAGCTTGAACGGCTCGATGGGCCGCTCGAGCCGCGCGTTGAGCCGCGCGACCGCGCGCTCCATCCGGCGACGAAAGAACCAGCGGACGGACGGGAACAGGAAATGGCTCGCGAAGGTGACGGCGGCAAAAGCCACCAGCAGGATCAGCGCCCAGAGGGGCATTTCGACGGTTTGCGCCATCGGGCCAGATAAGCAGGGAACGCAGCGCCGGTAAATGCCCCGCGGGGCTTGCCGCGATGCAGCGAATTGACAGCGCCAGTTTGTTGCCGTTACCTTGCGCGGAACGTAAGAAAATTGCGCAACCTGATTCACGAGGCCGCCCATGTCGCAGACGCAGCAATATCCCGCGAGGGACACGCCGGGGAGAGACAAGCCCTGGCTCATCCGCACCTATGCGGGCCACTCCACCGCTGCCGCCTCGAACGCGCTCTTTCGTTCCAACCTCGCACGGGGGCAGACGGGCCTGTCGGTGGCGTTCGATCTGCCGACGCAGACGGGCTATGACAGCGACCATGTGCTCAGCCGTGGCGAGGTGGGCAAGGTTGGCGTGCCGATTTGCCACCTGGGCGACATGGAGGCGCTGTTCGACCGGATCCCGCTGGATCAGATGAATACCTCGATGACGATCAACGCCACCGCGCCGTGGCTCTTGTCGCTCTATATCGCGGTGGCCGAGCGGCAGGGCGTGGATACCAGCAAGCTACAGGGCACTGTGCAGAACGATCTCATCAAGGAATATCTCAGCCGTGGCACCTATATATGCCCGCCCGCGCCGAGCCTGCGGATGATCGGCGACGTGGCCGAATACTGCTACAGGTACATCCCCAAGTGGAACCCGATGAACGTGTGCTCGTACCATCTTCAGGAGGCGGGGGCGACGCCCGAGCAGGAGCTGGCTTTTGCTCTGGCCACGGCCACCGCCGTGCTCGACGAGCTGAAACCGCGCGTCCCGGCAGAGGATTTCCCGGTGCTGGCCGGCCGCATCAGCTTCTTCGTCAACGCGGGCATCCGGTTTGTCACCGAGATGTGCAAGATGCGCGCCTTCGTCGATCTGTGGGACGGGATTTTACAGGAGCGCTATGGCGTCGAGGACGCGAAATACCGCCGCTTCCGCTATGGCGTGCAGGTCAACAGTCTTGGCCTGACCGAGCAGCAGCCCGAGAACAACGTCTACCGCATCCTCATCGAGATGCTGGCGGTGACGCTGTCGAAGAAGGCCCGCGCGCGGGCCGTGCAACTGCCCGCCTGGAACGAGGCCTTGGGCCTGCCGCGCCCCTGGGATCAGCAATGGTCGATGCGGATGCAGCAGATCCTCGCTTACGAGACCGATTTGCTGGAGTTCGACGACCTTTTCGATGGCAACCCCGCCGTCGATGCCAAGGTGGAGGCGCTCAAGGACGGGGCGCGCCACGAGCTGGCGGGGATTGACGGCATGGGCGGGGCTGTCTCGGCCATCGAGTACATGAAATCGCGGCTGGTGGAGAGCAACGCCGACCGGCTGGGCCGGATCGAGGCGGGCGAGACCGTCGTCGTGGGCGTGAACAAATGGCAGGAGGGCGAACCCTCGCCGCTGCAATCCGAGGATGGCGGGATCATGGTGGTCGATCCGGGCGTCGAGGCCGATCAGATCGCCGGGCTGGAGGCGTGGCGCGCGGCGCGAGACGCAGATGCGGTGCAGCGGGCGCTGGCCGATCTTCGCGCGGCGGCGCGGGAGGGCCGCAACATCATGCCCGCCTCCATCGCTTGTGCGCGGGCGGGCGTGACCACCGGCGAATGGTCTGCCGAGATGCGCGCGGTGCATGGCGAGTATCGCGGACCGACCGGCGTTTCGCCGAGCCCGTCGAACCGCACCGAGGGGCTGGACGATCTGCGCGCGGCGGTGGATGCGGTGTCGGGGCGGCTCGGGCGGCGGCTACGGTTCCTGATGGGCAAGCCGGGGCTGGACGGGCACTCGAACGGCGCCGAACAGATCGCCTGCCGTGCCCGCGATTGCGGCATGGACATCCGCTACGAGGGCATCCGCCTGACGCCCGAGCAGATCGTCGCCGCGGCAATCGAGGACGAGGCGCACGTGGTGGGCCTGTCGATCCTGTCGGGCAGCCACATGCCGCTGATCGACGAGTTGATGGAACGGATGCGCGCCGCCGGTCTGGGCCACGTGCCGGTGATCGTCGGCGGTATCATTCCTGGTGAGGACGCGGCGCGCCTGCGCGAAATGGGGGTGGCGCGGGTTTACACGCCCAAGGATTTCGAGCTCAACACCATCATGATGGATATCGTCACCCTCGCCGACCCAAAGGCGGTGGCGGCGGAATGATCCGCCGCCCCGCGGGGTTCAAGACCCCTGCTTTTCGCGGATATCGGTGATCCGTGCGATGATGCGCTTGTTAAGCGCATCACTGTCGCGTGCCGCGTTGGCGATGGCGACATAGGTATCCACATCCATGTTCTCGACCTCGCCCACCGCCGCGAAGGCGGCCTCGTTGGCCTCTTTGACGAGCTCCTTTTTCGCGGCCTCGTCTTCGGTGGCCTTGATCTGGGGCGAGTATTCGTCGCGCACCTCTTCGACGGCGAGGATCGCATCGACGAAGGCCTGGACCTGTGCATCGGTCACGTCCTCGGCGGCGATCTCCGCCGCTTGTTCCTGTTGCGTGCCCTGGGCCTGCTCCGCAGCTTGTGTGTCCTGCGACTGCTTGGCCTCTTGAGCGGCGAGCGGCGTGGCAAGGGCAAGCGCGGTCGCCCCGAGGATGCTGGCGAATCGGATTGTAAAGGTCAAGATCGTCTCCTGTCTGTTGTCTCGGTCCTCACCCTGTGCGCGGGCCGACCGTCCGTGACGTGGCCCCGCGTGCCGCGCAAGACAACCCGGCGAGCGAAATAATGCCGAAAGGCGCGGCCGTTTTCCGGCTGGCGCATGGCGCGCGGGTCATGCAGGATAGGTGTTCTCGCGCGAAGGAGCCGCCATGTCCCTGACGATCCGCCCCCTGGAGACCGGCGACAAGCCCGCGTGGGCGCCGCTCTGGCGGGCCTATCTCGAATTTTACGAGGCGACGTTGCCCGATGCCGTCTATGACGTGACGTTCGCGCGGCTCACCTCGGCCGACCATCCAGACCAGAATGGTCTGGTCGCGCTGGAGGACGGGCGCGCGGCGGGGCTGGTGCATTTCATCTATCACCCGCACAACTGGCGGGTCGAGAAGGTGTGCTACCTGCAAGACCTCTTTGCCGCCCCCGAGGCGCGCGGGCGCGGCGTGGGGCGGGCGCTGATCGAGGCGGTCTATGCGCGTGCCGACGCGGATGGCTGCCCCTCGGTCTATTGGCTGACGCAGGATTTCAATGCGCGGGCGCGGCAGCTTTATGACCGGATCGGCAGGCTTACCCCGTTCGTCAAGTACAGCCGTTAAACCGGCCCGGGTTCAGAAGTCGATGGCGAGGCCCTTCTTCTCCCAATCGCCGTAGCGCACGGGTTCGAGCCCCTCGCGCCGCCCGCCAAGCTCGGGCGGCAGCTTGGGATCGCCGGCGGCCTTGCGGCGGCGTTCCTCGGCCTCGGCAAGCGCGCGCCGGGCGGCGGGGGGCAGGTCGCGGGGGGTGTCGTCGGTGCTCATGCTTGGCCTTTCCCATCCTGGTTGGGCTTGATATATCGCGCCACCCGCCAAAGGCCAAGGATTTGACCATGCCCGCCTCTCCCCGTTCTGCCCGCGCCGCGGCCGCGCGCCTGCTCGACCAGGTGCTGGTCGGGGGGCAGTTGTTGTCCGAGGCACTGACGCAGGGCACGCTCGACGCGCTGCCGCCTGCTGACCGGGCGCGCGCGCAACGGCTGGCAGTGGAGGCGTTACGCGGGCTGGAGCGCGCCGACCGGCTGATCGGGCGGCACACCCGGAAACCGCCGCCCTTGCCGGTGCGCAATGTATTGCGGCTGGCGGCGACCGAGCTTGCCCACGGCGGCGAGGCGCATGGCGTGGTGAGCGAGGCGGTGGCCATCGTGGGGGCGAGCGCCCGGCACAAGCGGCTTTCGGGCATGGTCAACGCGGTGCTGCGCAAGCTCGCGGACGAAGCCCCGCGCGTGTGGAACGACCTGCGCGTGCCGCGGCTGCCCGGCTGGCTGCGCGAGCCGTTGGTGGCGGCCTGGGGCAAGGGCGCGGTCGCGGCGATGGAGCGTGCGCACCTGGCGGGCGCGCCGCTCGACCTGACGGTGAATGGCGATGCGGGGGACTGGGCCGCGCGGCTGGGCGGCGAGGCGCTGCCGACCGGGTCGGTGCGGCTGCGCGAGCCGGGGCAGGTGACGGCGCTGCCGGGCTATGACGCGGGCGCGTGGTGGGTGCAGGATGCCGCGGCGGCGATGGCGGCGAGGGTGCTGGCCCCGCGGCCCGGCGAGACGGTACTCGACATGTGCGCCGCGCCTGGCGGCAAGACGCTGCAACTGGCCGCAAGCGGCGCGGCGGTGACGGCGCTCGATCTATCGGCGCGGCGAATGGAGCGGGTGGCGGACAACCTCGCGCGCACCGGGCTGAGCGCGACCTGCGTCGTCGCCGACGCGCTGACGCATGAGGGGCGCTATGACGCGGTGCTGCTGGACGCGCCCTGTTCGGCCACCGGCACGATAAGGCGGCACCCCGATCTGCCCCATGCCCGCGACGGTGCCGGGATCGGCGAGTTGATCGGGATGCAGGCTGCGATGCTCGATCACGCGCTTTCGCTTCTGAAGCCCGGCGGGCGGCTGGTGTTCTGCACCTGTTCGCTACTGCCCGATGAGGGGGAATGCCAGGTGGACGCAGCGCTGGCGCGGCACGCCGATCTGAGTGTGGATCGCGCGGCGCTTGGCCTGCCGGGGATCGAGCCGGGATGGATAACCGAGGAAGGCGGGCTGCGCCTGCGCCCGGATTACTGGCCCGAGCGGGGCGGCATGGACGGGTTCTACATCGCCTGCCTGCGGCGTGGGTAGGCATGCGCCCCGTGTCACCCTCCGGTCGCATTGGATATCCTTGGCCCGAGAGGCGGCGGCGGGCACCCGCAATCGGGCGGTGACTTGGGCGCGTGGCCCCATTATAGTGCTGCCACGAGCGCCGCAAGAAGCGTGCAGAGGCACATGTCGCATTCCGAATCCCTGTCCGCGCGCTGGGCGCGCCTGAGAAACCGGCTGGCCGCGCGACAGGCGGGGCGCGGGCAGCCGGTGACTGCCTTCGTGTCGCAGCCCGAGCCGCGCAGCATCGGCTATCTTGCGCGGGGTCGGCAGCTTTGCGCGGGGAATTTCGTCTTTGCGGGCCATCTCGTGGAGGCCCCCGACACGATGATCTGGGATATCGCCGCGCCGGACGCCGATTTCGCCGCCGAGGTGCACGGATTCGGCTGGCTCGACGATCTGGCGGCGGCGGGCGATGCCGCGGCGCGCACGAAGGCGCAGGCCTGGCTCATGGAATGGATCGCGCGCTACGGGCGCGGGCGCGGGCCGGGGTGGACGCCGGACCTTGCGGGTCGGCGGCTCATCCGCTGGATCAGCCATGCGCTGTTCCTCATGCGCGGGCAGTCGGCAGACGAGTCCGAGGCGTTCCTGCGTGCGCTGGCGCGGCAGGCGCGGTTCCTGTCGTGGCGTTGGCAGGCTGCGACGCCGGGGCTCAAGCGTCTCGAGGCGCTGACCGGGCTGGTCTATGCCGGGGTGTCGCTGGAGGGGATGGGCCCACTGGCCGACGAGGCGCGCGCGGCGCTGGCGCGCGAATGCGCGGGCTGCGTCGATGACGAGGGCGGCATTCCGGGGCGCAATCCCGAGGCGCTCCTGGAGGTATTCACGCTGCTGACATGGGCGGCGCTGGTGCTGAGCGAGAACGGGCGCACCGCGGCGGACGCGCATTGGCGCGCGGTGGAACGGATTGCGCCCTGCCTGCGTGCGCTGCGCCATGCCGATGGCGGGCTGGCGCGGTTTCACGGTGGCGGTCGGGGTCTCGACGGGCGCCTCGACGCGGCGCTGGCCGCAAGCGGGGTCAAGGGACAGGCGCGGGGTGGGCGCGCGATGGGGTACGCGCGGCTGGCGCGTGTGCGCACGAGCGTCATCATAGATGCCGCGCCGCCGCCAACCGGAGCCGCCGCCGACGAGGCACATGCCTCGACGCTGGCATTCGAGCTTACCTCGGGACGGCGGCCTCTGATCGTGAATTGCGGTTCTGGCGCAAGTTTCGGCCCCGAGTGGCGGCGCGCGGGGCGCGCGACGCCGTCGCATTCGGCGCTGGTGGTGGCGGGCGGGTCGAGCGCCCGGCTGGGCCGCGACCCCCGCCATCCCAGGCGCCCGGAAGACGTGCCGCGCGACGTGCCGGTGCAGATGTCGCGCGCGCCCGACGGGGTGCGCTTTGAGGGCGGGCATGACGGGTATCTGCGCAGCCACGGGCTGATGCACGTCCGCAGGCTCGACCTGTCGGGCGATGGCCGGGCGCTGGTGGGCGAGGACATGCTGCTGGCACTGGAGGACGATCACAAGGCGCGATTCGACTGCGCGCTCGACGCCACGCGGCTGCATGGTGTGCCCTATGACATCCGCTTTCACCTGCACCCGGATGTGGAGGCATCGCTCGACATGGGCGGTGCCGCGGTGTCGCTGGTGCTGCGCAGCGGAGAAATCTGGGTGTTTCGGAGTGACGGCGCGGCCGCTTTGGCCTTGAACCCGAGCGTGTATCTTGAAAAAACGCGGCTCAAGCCGCGTGCGACACGGCAGATCATTCTCTCGGGTCGTGCGACGGGCTATGCGACCCGTATCCGCTGGTCACTGGCCAAGGCGCAGGACACCCCCGTCGGCATCCGCGATGTCACGGAGGAGGCGCTCGACCCGGTGGCCGAGGAGTGATCCGCCGGACACCCGTTCGGCCTCTATATTGACAGGACCGACAACCGATGACCGATCTCGCGCCCGTGACCCGCGCCCTTCTCTCCGTTTCCGACAAGACCGGTCTTGTCGATCTTGGCCGCGCATTGGCGGAGCGCGGTGTGGAACTCGTCTCGACCGGCGGCACCGCGCGCGCCCTGCGCGAAGCCGGGCTGGCGGTGCGCGACGTGGCAGAGGTGACCGGCTTTCCCGAGATGATGGACGGGCGCGTCAAGACGCTGCACCCGATGGTGCATGGCGGGTTGCTGGCGCAGCGCGACAACGCCGATCACGTGGCGGCGATGGAGGCGCACGGGATCGCGCCAATCGACCTCCTGGTGGTCAACCTCTACCCGTTCGAGGAAACCGTGGCCAAGGGCGCCGATTACGAGACCTGCGTGGAGAATATAGACATCGGCGGCCCGGCGATGATCCGTGCGGCAGCCAAGAACCATGCGCATGTGACCGTGGTGGTGGATGTCGAGGATTACGACAAGGTGCTGGGCGACATGGATCAGCATGGCGGCGCGACCTGCCCGAAATTCCGCCGCAAGCTGGCGCAGCGCGCCTACGCGCGCACGGCGGCCTATGACGCGGCGGTCAGCACCTGGATGGCCGAGGCCATCGACGATCCCGCCCCG
>JADQCC010000201.1 GCA_016278295.1 Roseovarius sp.
GGTGATCGCCACGGCCTTTGCCGATATCGGCTTTGACGTGGATGTGGGGCCGCTTTTCCAGACGCCGGAAGAGGCGGCGCAGGACGCCATCGACAACGATGTGCACGTGGTCGGAATCTCCAGCCAGGCGGCGGGGCACAAGACGCTCGCGCCGCGCCTGATCGAGGCGCTGCGCGCGCGCGACGCGGGCGACATCATCGTGATCTGCGGCGGGGTCATCCCGCAGCAGGATTACGAGTTCCTGCAAAAGGCGGGGGTCAAGGCGATCTTCGGACCCGGCACCAACATCCCCGATGCGGCGCGCGACATCCTCGATCTGATTCGCGCGGCGCGCGGCTGAGGCGGGGTGCCAGAACGGCGATGAGGATCAGCGGTCAGAGGGGTGGTTGACGCCGTCCACCCACGGGATGGGGTCGAAATCGCGCGGGTTCACCCCTTCGATCGCGCCGAGATTGACGCCGTATTCGTTCGGGTTCGACCGGCGCCGGTGATGGGTATAGATGCCGCAGCGGCGACAGAACCAGTGCTGCGCCGTGCCGGTGCCAAACTGGTAGAGCGTCAGCGCCCCGGCACCCTTCACGATCTCCAGATCGTCCAGCGCGACGCTGATCGTGGCCGGGCCGCGCCGCCGGCAAAAGCTGCAATCGCAGCGATGCGCATCGCCGAGGTTCGGGTCGACCGGGCGCAGCCGCAGCTCGACCGCGCCGCCATGACAGGTGGCCCTGAGCGGGGCGGTCATCGGCGCCTCCGAACACGCGGCACCCGTGTGCGGCGAAAGCGGTAGCGTGTCTCGGGGTTGGGCGGCACCCCGTCATGGAGCGCCCAGAACCGCGGCCCGCCCAGCCGCAGGAACACCGGCAGCGCGAGGATCACCCCGGCGACAAAACCGCCCGCATGCGCCCAGTAGGCCACACCGCCCATGTCCGGGTCGGCGCCCAGCCCCGCGATCACCTGGAAGGCGAACCAGATGACCAGCACCAGCGCTGCCGGAATCGTGATGATCCGCACGAAGAAGATGATGATGATCAGGATATCGACCCGCGCGCGCGGAAACAGCAGCAGGTAGCCCCCCATCACCCCCGCGATCGCCCCCGACGCGCCCACGGTGGGCACCATCGAGCCGGGCGCGCCCATGACCTGCGCCAGCCCCGCCACCACCCCCGAAGCGAGGTAGAAGCCGAGAAACGGCACATGGCCCATCCGGTCTTCGAGATTGTCGCCGAAAATCCACAAAAACAGCATGTTGCCCCCCAGGTGCAGCACGCCCGCATGCAGGAACATCGAGGTGACGAGGCCCGAAAGCTCGCCCCGTGCCGTCACCTGCGCGGGGATCATCGCCCAGTCGCGAAAGAACAGCGTGAGCGCGCGCTCGTCGGAAAACAGCGGCCAGTAGCTCAGGAATATCCCGACATTGAGCGCGATGAGCGCCCAGGTGACATAAGGGGTCGAGCCCGACGGGTTGTGATCGCGGATCGGGAACATGGGCAAAAGCTAGCGCGCTTTGCCCGGCTGGGAAAGCAGGGGCACCGCTTTCTTGAAAAGAAAGCGGTCCGAAATCGTTTGAAGATTTCGGGGCCCGGCCCCGCCCTCTCAGGACATGCCGCCCAGAAGCGCCGCGTTGCCGCCCGCCGCGGTGGTGTCGACGCAGACATGCCGTTCGAGCAGGGCGTGGCCCAGGTCGGGCATCCCGGTGACAAGCGGCAGGATCGGGCCCGCGCGGCGGGCGAGCGCGTCCGCGTAGGCGCGGGCGTCCGCCTCGTCGCCCCACCAGAGCGCGCCGGACATCCCGCCCATCGTGACGAGCGTTTCGGGATCCACCCGCCCCGTGGCCGCAACGGCGACGCCGCCGAGCGCCTCCACCGCGCGTTTCTGCGCCTCCGCCGCCTCCCTGCCCGGTCCGAGGCACAGCAGCGCGGGCCGCAGATGGGTGGTGAGCCGGTTCGATTCGCCCGTCGGCCCCGGCAGCACGAGCGCCTCGCGCGGGCCGCGCGGCGCGGCGTTGGCGCGGTCGAGCGCCTCTTGCACCGATGCCACCGGCATCGCCGCGTCCCATTTCTCGGCCTCTTGCGGGGCCGGGTTGGCCGAAAATCGCGCGAGGTAATGCGGCCCGCCCGCCTTGGGCCCGGTGCCGGACATGCCCTCGCCGCCGAACGGCTGGCTTCCCACGATGGCGCCGATCTGGTTGCGGTTGACGTAGATGTTGCCCGCGTGCACGGCGTCGGTGACGTGCTGCACGCGGTCGTCGATCCGGGTCATGAGACCAAAGGTCAGCCCGTAGCCGGTGGCGTTGATCGCCCCGATCACCCGGTCGAGATCGCGCGCCTTGTAGGTGGCGAGGTGCAGCACGGGGCCGAAAATCTCGCGCTCCATATCGGCGATGCCGTCCACGCGGATCAATGTCGGCGCGATATAGGTGCCGGCGTTGGGCGTCTTCAACTCGTGCATCAGGCGGCCCTCGGCGCGCGCCTTCTGGATGTGCTCGGCGATGCCCGTGCGCGCCTCTTCGTCGATCACCGGGCCGCAATCGGTGCTGATATCCCACGGATTGCCGACCACGAGCGCGTCCATCGCGCCGGTCAGCATCTCGGCAAAGCCCTCGGCGATATCCTCCTGCACGTAGAGGCAGCGCAGCGCCGAGCAGCGCTGGCCCGCCGATTGGAACGCCGATTCCACGATCGCCTGCACCGCCTGTTCGGGCAGTGCGGTCGAATCGACGATCATCGCGTTGAGCCCCCCCGTCTCGGCGATGAGGGGTGCGCCGGGGCGCAGGTTCTCGGTCATCGTCTTGCGGATCTTCATCGCCGTGTCGGTGGAGCCGGTGAAGGCCACGCCGCCCACGCGGGCATCGGACGTGAGCATCGCACCCACCGCGCCCGCGCCGGGCAGAAGCTGAAGCGCCGTTTTCGGCACGCCCGCGCGGTGCATCAGGCTCACCCCCAGATGCGCGATGAGCGGGGTCTGCTCGGCCGGTTTGGACAGCACCGCGTTGCCCGCCGCCAGCGCCGCCGCGATCTGCCCGGTGAAGATGGCCAGCGGGAAATTCCAGGGCGAGATGCAGGTGAAGGTGCCCACCGGCGCGGCCTCGGGGGCGTTGGCGGCGTAGTAGCGCAGGAAATCCACCGCCTCGCGCAGCTCGGCCACCGCGTCGGGGATGGATTTACCGGCCTCGCGGTGCAGGATGGCGAAGATCTCGCCGTGGTTCTCTTCGTAGAGATCGGCCACCCTGTTCAGGATCGCCCCGCGCGCGGCGGCGGACGCATCCCACGGTGCGGCGGCCGCCAGCGCGGTTTCGACATCCCCGGCGCTGGCCCACGCCACGGTGCCGGGGGTATCCGCCGGGTCGGCGGGATTCTCGACCTTCTCGGGCGGCTGGGGGTCGGCCTTGCCCGCAAGGATCGGCCCGGCCTGCCAGGCTTGGGTGGCAAAGGGTGCGCGCGCCGCCTCGATAGCGTCGAGCGTTGGCTGGTGGCGCAGATCGAACCCGCGCGAATTGGGCCGCTCTGGCAGGAACAGCTCGGGGCCGGTGGGCAGGTGCGGCACAGGCTCGCCCACCGCCTCGAACGGGTCGCGCGCGACCTCCTCGGGGGGCACGCTCTCGTCCACGATCTGGTTGACGAAGCTGGAATTCGCGCCGTTCTCAAGCAGGCGGCGCACCAGATAGGCCAAGAGGTCGCGATGCGCGCCGACGGGGGCGTAGATGCGGCAGCGGGTGCCCTCGGACTTGAGAATGATGTCGTGCAGCGCCTCGCCCATGCCGTGCAGGCGCTGGAACTCGAACGTGCCCTTGTCGGTGGCCATGTCGAGGATCGCCGCCGCCGTGTGGGCGTTATGGGTGGCGAATTGCGGGTAGATGCGGTCGGTCATCGCGAGCAGCTTGCGCGCGCCCGCGATATAGCTGATGTCGGTCGCGGGTTTCGAGGTAAAGACCGGGAAGCCGTCGACGCCCGCCACCTGCGCGCGCTTGATCTCGGTATCCCAGTACGCGCCCTTGACCAGCCGCACCATGATCCGGCGGTCGAGCCGCGTCGCGAGGTCGTAGAGGAAATCGAGCACATGGCCCGCGCGCTGGCCATAGGCCTGCACCACCACGCCGAACCCGTCCCATCCGGCGAGCGCGGGCTCGCCGAGCACCGCCTCGATCACGTCGAGCGACAGCGACAGGCGGTCGGCCTCCTCGGCGTCGATATTGAGCCCCATCCGCGCCGATTTCGCCAACAGCGCGAGCGAGCGAAGGCGCGGCACCAGCACGTCCATCACCGTCGCGCGCTGCGCCACCTCGTAGCGCGGGTGCAGCGCCGAGAGCTTGACCGAAATGCCGGGATTGTCGCGCACGTCCGCGTTCTTGCAGGCAGTCGCGATGGCGGTGATCGCGCGGGAATAGCTCAGGTGATAGCCGGTGGCGTCGGCCTCGGTGCGCGCGGCCTCGCCCAGCATGTCGTAGGAATAGCTGTAGCCCTTCTTCTCCATTCCCGCCGCGCGGTCCATCGCGCTCTGGATGGTCTCGCCCAGCACGAACTGACGGCCCATCTCGCGCATGGCGCGGCCCACGGCGGTGCGGATCACCGGCTCGCCCAGCCGCTTGACCGCGCCGCGCAGCGTGCCCACGAGGCCCGGCGCCTCGTCCTTGAGCACGCGGCCGGTAAGCATCAAGGCCCAGGTCGAGGCGTTGACCAGCGGCGAGGTGGAATGGCCCATGTGTCGGCCCCAGTCCGACGGCGCGATCTTGTCCTCGATCAGCGCGTCGATGGTCTCGGCGTCGGGCACCCTGAGCAGCGCCTCGGCCAGACACATGAGCGCGATGCCCTCCTCGGTCGAGAGGCCGTATTCGGCGAGGAACACCTCCATCAGCCCCGGGCTCGCCTGCCCACGGATGGCGCGCACGAGATCGGCACCCCGCGCCGTGATGCGGGCACGATCCCCTGCCGAGAGCGCCGCCACGGCGGTCAGCCGGTCGAGAACGACACGCTCATCGGCATAGGTCTCAAGCTCGATGGCGCGGCGCGTGTCGGTGTCGTAAGGCATGGCATCCCCCTTGAATTGCCAGACCATGTTAACATCTGTTCAGGGGTGACTTTTCCTGTTTGATGTGGTTTGACAGATCGATCCGGTCTTTCACGGGGACGATCATGAGCCAGAATGACCATTCCGATCTCGACAGGTTCGACCGGGCGATTCTGCGGGTGCTGGCCGCGGACGGACGCATCAGCGTCACCGATCTCGCGCGCGAGATCGGGCTGTCGAAATCGCCCGCGCAGGCACGGCTTCGGCGGCTGGAAAAGGCCGGTATCATCACCGGCTACCGTGCCTTCTTTGACCCGATCCGCCTGGGGCTCGATCATGTGAGTTTCGTCGAGGTGCGGCTCGACAACACCCGCGAGAGCGCGCTGGCTGCGTTCAACGCCGCGGTGGCGAAAATCCCCGAGATCGAGCAGGCGCATCTCATCGCGGGCAGTTTCGACTACCTGCTCAAGGTGCGCACGCAGGACATGACCGAATACCGCCGCGTCCTGGCCGAGGCGATATCGACCCTGCCGCACGTGGCCAGCACCTCGACCTATGTGGCGATGCAGGCGGTCAAGGAGACCGTGCTCGGCGATATGATTTGATTTTACGCGCCCGCGTGCCATGTTTGAAATCATGCTACGTTTTATCGCCCTCCCGCTCTTGTGCCTGCTCGCACCCGTGGGCGCGCTCGCCTGCCCTGCCCCGCCCGATCACGACGCGGCGCTCGACGCGCTTTTCGACCGCGTGCAGACCGCCGAGAGCGAGCAAGACGCCCGGCTGCTGTCCAACGAGATGTGGGATCTCTGGGCCGACGCACCCGATACCCACGCGCAGGAATTGCTCGACGAGGGGATGACCCGCCGCGCATCCTACGATTTTGACGGGGCGGTGGCGGCGTTCGATGCGCTCATCGACTATTGCCCGGACTATGCCGAAGGCTACAACCAGCGCGCCTTTGTCAATTTCATCCGCCAGGATTACGCCGCGGCGCTGCCCGATCTCGAACGCGCGGTGTCGCTCTCGCCGCGGCACCTCGGGGCGCTCACCGGTCAGGCCATGACGCTCATGGCGCTGGATCGCCCGGGCGAGGCGGCGCTGGTGCTGCGCCGCGCGCTCGAGCTCAACCCGTGGCTGACCGAGCGGCACCTCTTGCCGGTGCTGGAACGGGCCGAACAGGATATCTGAGCATTCCCCGTCTCAAGAAATGCGTTTTCCTCGCCGCCCGCAGACGCTAGGACAGCGGGGCGTCAAGCGGGCGTGGCGGAATGGTAGACGCATGGCACTTAAAATGCCTGGGCCGAAAGGCCGTGCCGGTTCAAGTCCGGCCGCCCGCACCACGGCCTGCCACGGTCTTGTGGCTGACGCCTTGTGACCGAAGCCTTGTGGCCGAAGCCATGAGGATCACCGTGCGGGACCGGGCGGCGGCCTGTATCCGCCGGTTCAATCCCCGATCCACTTGTACATCACCCGCGCATTCACGAAGCCCTCGGCGGGATGCTGAAACGCGCGCGGCAGGCGGCCCACCGTCTCGAACCCCAGATCCTCCCAGAGCGCGATGGCGCCGCGATTGGTCTCGACCACGAAATTGAACTGCATCGCGAGATAGCCCATGACGCGCGCCTCGTCCTGCGAATGCAGGCACATCGCCCGTGCAAGGCCGCGCCCGCGCGCCGCCTCGCTCACCATGAAACCCGCGTTGCAGACATGCGCGCCGCCGCCCGGCTGATTGGTCTTGATGTAATAGGTGCCCAGCACCTCGCCCGCGATCTCGGCCACGTAGGTGGCGCGCGGCACCTCCATCCACAGCGCGCGCACCGCCTCGCGGGTGAGGCCGGGCTCTATGGTATAGGTATCGCCCGCGCGGATCACGCCGCGCAGGATAGGCCACAGCGCGGTGAAATCCGCGTCGCGCGCGTATCGGATGGCGATCTCCACCCCGTTTTCCATGATGTCTGGTCCCCCGATTGTCTCATGGCTAGCGGGGTGCGCGGCGCTTGGCAAGGCTCAGGCGTTCACGTCGATCACGACACGGCCCCTGATCTGCCCCTTGAGGATGTCGCGCCCCAGCGCGGGCAGGTCCGATAGGGTGGCGGGCTGCACCATCGCCTCCACCTTGTCCATCGGCAGGTCGCGCGCGATCCGGCCCCATGCCCGCAGGCGATTCTCATAGGGCTGCATGACGCTGTCGATGCCCAGAAGGTTGACGCCGCGCAGGATGAAGGGCGTGATCAGCGCGCCCTCGATCGCCGCCCCGCCGGCAAGACCGATGGCCGCGACAGAGGTGCCGTATTTCATCTGCTTGAGCACCCGGCCCAGCATCGCGCCCGCCACCGCGTCGACGCACCCCGCCCATTGCTCGGCTTCCAGCGGTTTCTTCGTGACCTCCGAGATATCCTCGCGGGCCACGATCTGCGTGGCTCCGAGGCCGCGCAGGTAATCCTCCTGCTCCGGCCGCCCGGTGACGGCGGCCACCTCGTGGCCCAGATGCCCCAGGATCGCGGTCGCGACCGACCCGACACCGCCCGCGGCCCCGGTGACCAGCACCGGGCCGTGGCCGGGCGCCAGCCCGTGATCCTCCAGCGCCATCACCGCCAGCATGGCGGTGAAACCGGCCGTGCCCACCGCCATCGCAGACCGCGTATCCAGCCCCTCGGGCAGCGGCACCAGCCAATCGGCCCTGACCCGCGCCTTTTGCGCGTAGCCGCCCCAATGCGCCTCGCCCACGCGCCAGCCGGTCAGCACGACCTTGTCGCCGGGGGTATAGCGGTCATCCTGGCTCTCTTCGACCGTCCCGGCAAAGTCGATGCCCGGCACATGCGGATATTTGCGCACCAGGCCGCCACCCGGCCCGATGCACAGCCCGTCCTTGTAGTTCACCGTGGAATACTCGACCGCGACCAGAACCTCGCCATGTGGCAGATCCTCGACCGAAATCTCCTTCACGCCCGCGGATGTCTTGCCGCTCTCCTCGTCCTTCTCGACGACCAACGCGTTGAACATATCGCTCTCCTTTTCCATCGCAGGACCAGCCCCTGCTTCATCTTTCCCAGAATACTCCGGGGAGTGTGAGGGGCTGGCATGCACGTCCATGCCCTTCCCGGCCTCCATCAGCGCATTCCACAGGCGGCATACCGATATCGCCGCCCTCCACGTAAATCTCGCACCCGCCCCGCCTCGGCCGCCCCGCCTGCCCCGCCCTGCTTGGAATGGCCCGGCCGCGCGATCATCATGCCGCGGCCCCTTGGGCAAAGGGCGCCCGGCGCAACCGGCGCGACAGCGACAGAAGCGGTGCGTTCATTGTCCCCCCTCCGGCATGAAGACGATATCCGTGACCGGCGCCGTCAGACCGGCGCGCGTCAGCATCGCGTGGACCTGCCCGCGATGATGGGTCTGGTGGTTGAACAGGTGAACGACACAGGCCGCCACGGGCCGGGTGATCTCGGCCCCGAGGGCGCCGGAATAGAACGTCAGATCGCCGGTGAGGTCGATGCTGTGCACCCGTCCCGCCCACGCCTTGATCCGCCCATCGACGGCAAAGCGCTCGGCGCTCCACGCGGCCCCGGTCGGGGTGAGCGTGGTGCTCTCGCCGATGCCGCCATCGGGGCGGCTGTCCTCGACGCCGAGACGGTGCAGCCACATGCGGTCCCCCCACAGGATATGGTTGAGCGTGCCGAGGATCGAGCCGAAGAAGCTGCCGTGATCCTCGGTCAGCACCTGTCGGCTCACCCCGTCGATGGCGCGCGTCACTTGCGCGTTCTGCCACGCATTATAGCGCGCCATCAGCGCGACATACTCCGCCGTCAGCATCATCAGCGCGGGCCTTTCCAGTCGATCCGGCAAATCTCCGCGCTGCGGCCGTCGAAATCCCAGACCCGGCCGAATGCGCGCACGCGGCCCTTGGTGGCGGTGGCGACGGTGATGTCGGGGCCCATCCAGTACTCGGTATTGGTGACGACGATATCCTCGCCGCCATGTCCCTCGACGGGGACGATCTCGCCCTGGATTTTCTTGCCCACCATCAGGCGGCGCGCCTTGCCTTCGGTCTCGAACACCACCGGCGCGCGCTCGGCGCCCAGAAATTCGCTGACCAGCACCCCGAACAGGCCCGTGGTGCCGCGCGCGCGGCCGGAAAAGATGTTGACCAGCCCCTCGTAAGCGGCGTCACTGGCGCGCTCGTCGATATAGGCGGCGGCCGTCCAGTTGCCGCGCGCCATCAGGCCGGGGATTTCCAGCATCAGCCCGACATTCAGCCCGCCGAGGTCGGTATCGCCGTAATGGCCCTCGTCGATGCGCACGCCCGACCACGCCTGGCAGTAGCCTTCGGTGGGCGGGTGCTTGCCCAAGGATACCACGCAGGGGCAGAACACCGTGCAGTTGCAGTTGAGGATCAGCTCCCCCTTGATCGTCCAGGGCACCGTGCCCACGCTCGCGTCGTCCAATGCCATTTCCCGGCCTCCTCCGTTTCAGATCGTCGTGATGAAACCCCAGACCGCCGATGCCAGCAGCACCACGCCCAGCGGGCGGGTAAGCCATGCACCAAGGTTTGGCAGCTTTTCCAGAACCATGATCCCCGTCGCCAGCCCCATGAAGGCGAGGTTCATCACCCCGCCGACAAACGCCAGCGCCATCAGCGCCCAGCAGCAGCCGAGACAGACGAGGCCCAGCCGCAGCCCGTTGCGCCACGCGCCCTCGTCCCAATGCGCCATGAAGAACGCCAGCGGACGGCGGCATCTGGACAGGCACGCCTCCTTGGCGGGGCTGAACTGCCAGGCCCCCGCCACCGCCAGCAACACCGCCGACAGCACGCCGGAGCGGCTGTCGCCAAAGGCCGTCACCAGCCCGGCGTTGAACAGCGCCATCTGCGCACCCGCCGCGACCACCGAGAATCCCAGCCAGACGGCGAGGTACCCTGCCACCAGCGCACCGAGGCGCGTCTCGGCACTGTGCCCCAGATCGTCGTAGGTGGCAAAGGCCGACAGCGCGGTGGGCGCCATCATCGCCGCCGACATCAGCGCCCACATCAACGCGATGCGCGCGAAGCCGGCGGCATCGGGCGTGACGATGCACAGGCTGCGCAGGAAATCGGTGCCGTAGATCACCGCGCCCTCGCGCAGCGCGGCGGGCAGGGCCATCGCGTAAAGCGCCGCCCAGGCGCCGAGGATCAGCGCGTAGAGCACAAGCCAGTGCGCGCTTCCCATTCGCCTGATCGTTGTCGCAATCACCGCCCTCTCCCTCACGACTCATCTCTTGCATTTAAATTGTCAGACATTTAAATGTAAGACAAATGAAAATTGATCCCGAGAACAAGGCCGACCTCTCGGCGCAGATCGCCGAGGCCATCCGCAAGGAGATCATGGCCGGGCGGCTTATCGTGGACGAGCGCCTGCCGTCCGAGGCGGAATTGGCCGATCACTTCGCGGTGTCGCGCCCCACGGTCCGCGAGGCGCTCAAACGGCTGGCCGCGCAATCCCTGATCCGCACCGCGCGCGGGGCGTTTGGCGGGGCCTTTGTCAACCGGCTGAACTATCCCGACGCCTATGGCCAGCATATCACCACCTCGACGCTTCTGCTGTCGATGAACGCGATCAGCTTCGACGTGGCCTGCGAGGCGCGCTACGCGCTGGAGCGCGCCTGCACGCCGCTGGCGGCAGAGCGGCGCACGCCCGACACGCTGGCCACCATGCGGGCGGAAATCCACCGGCAGGGGCAGCCGGGGCTGTCGGACGAGAGCTTCTGCGCCTCCGACGTCACCTTTCACCGCGCATTGGTGGACAGCGCGAACAACCCGGTGCTGTCCTACCAGTTGGCCGGCGCGGTCGAGGCGATGCAGCCGCTGATGAACATGATCACCTTCACGGCGCGATCGCGCGGGGCGATCCTGGGCTTTCACACCCGCATCGCGGATGCGCTTGAACGGCACGAGGCCGAGGCCGCGCAGGCGGCGCTGTCGGAGCTGGAGGCATACACCCTGACGCTGGGCCGCGACGTGATGGCGGCAAGGGCGCGACCCAGAGGGTAGGCCGCGTGAAGAGACCATGCGCGGGACAAGGCGTGCTTCCCCGCCGCCGCGCGCCCTCTCTCCCCCGTCATCCCGTCATCCCGTCATCCTCGGGCCTGACCCGAGGACCTCCCCGTCATCCCGTCATCCTCGGGCTCGACCCGAGGACCTCC
>JADQCC010000027.1 GCA_016278295.1 Roseovarius sp.
CCCGGCGGCTCGCAATCTGGCCGCCAGATGCGCCTGCGCGGCAAGGGGATGCCGGCGCTGCGCGGCGGCGGACAGGGTGACATGTTCATCGAGCTCGCGGTCGAGACCCCGGTGAACCTCACCAGCCGCCAAAAGGAATTGCTGCGCGAGTTCGAGGCCCTGAGCGAGGACAACAACCCCGAGAGCAAGAGCTTCTTCTCCTCGGTCAAGGATTTCTGGGACTCGATGAAAAGCTGACGGGCAGCCGTCAGCCGTTAACCTCCCGGTAAGGCGGGTGCGCGATGCTGCCCGGTATGCAGACGCCACCCGCCTTTTCCGATGCCTGCCTGCCGCTCTTCTCCGCGACCCCGGTGCCGGCTGAGCGGCCTCCGCCCTATATCCGCGATCACCGCCGCCGCCTGCGCGAGCGGTTTCTCGCGGGCGGGGCCGCGGCGGTGCCGGATTACGAAATTCTCGAATTGGTGCTCTTTCGCGCCATCCCCCGCCGCGACGTCAAGCCCATCGCCCACGCCCTGCTCGCGCGGTTCGGCGATTTCGCGGGCGTGCTCTCTGCCCCGTCCGAGCAGCTATCGGAAGTGGGCGGCGTGGCCGCATCGGTCATCACAGAGCTGCGCATCGTCGAGGCCGCCGCTCACCGGCTCGCTCAATCGCGCGTGATGGGCCGGCAGGCGATCTCGTCCTGGACCGCGCTGATCGACTATTGCCGTACCAGCATGGCGCATCGCGGGACCGAGCAGTTTCGCGTGTTCTACCTCGACCGCAAGAACGTGCTCATTGCCGACGAGGAACAGGCGCGCGGCACCGTCGATCACGTGCCGGTCTACCCGCGCGAGGTGATCAAGCGTGCGCTGCTGCTCGACGCCAGCGCGCTCATCCTCGTGCACAACCACCCCTCCGGCGACCCCACCCCCTCGCAGGCCGACATCGCCATGACCGCCGAGGTTGCGCGCGCCGCCGACGCGCTCGGCCTCGTGCTGCACGATCACGTCATCATCGGCAAATCGGCCGAGGCCAGCTTTCGCGCCGAGGGCTACCTGTAACGGGTCACGGCGGCGTCACCGCACCCAGACCTCGACCCGGCGGTTCACCTGCCGGCCCCAGGCGGTATCGTCGCAGGCCATCGGCATCGCCTCGCCAAAGGCATCCACCGCTATATCCACCCGGTCGAGCCGGGCGGTTTTCGCCATCGCCACCACCGCGTCGCGAACCGCCTGCGCGCGGCGCAATGCGATCTCGCGGTTGGCCACTGCCGGGCCCTCGCTGTCAGAAAACCCGACGAAAACCAGTCGCCGGTTGTCGTAGAGCCCCAGTTGCAGCGCGTCGGCCAGCCGCTCGACATTCGACCGCGACTGCACGTCGAGCCGCGCCGAACCCGCCTCGAATCGAAAGCTCGTGGTCAGCCGTCTGAGCGGCGCCAGCAGCCCGACCATGCGCTTGAGCTCATCGAGGCCGGTCTCCTCCCCGGCCATCGCGATGGCATTGGCAAACCGGTCGCCCTGCCGTGCGATGCCGATCTCCTCGGGCGCCTGGTCCACAAACCCCGCCCGACGGATGACAAGCTGCGCGGACGGGTCGTCGATATAGGCGATGAAATCGCGGATGAGCTTGGGCATCCGGCGTGCCGGAAGATAGAGAAGCAGCGGCGCGGTCAGCGGATAATCTTCGGTCTTGACCGTCCGCCGGTCCGCCCGCAGCGCAAATCCGCACGGCCCGGCCAGCGCCAGCTCCCAGGCCTCGCCCTGTTCCGACCGCGGCGTGAGGCCGAACGCGAAAGGATTCGCCACCACGGCGCGCGCGAGCGTCGCACCGTCACGATGCGGGATCATGCGGGCCGGCAGATTGCGGCCCTCGGGCAGCATGACCTGATCGGCGGTCGCCTGGCCGATCCCGGTGTCGGGCGCCCAGAGATGCAGGTCGATGGGTGCGTCGGGACCGCCAAGCGCGGCCCAATTGGTGATCTCGCCAGAGAGGATACGCGACAACTCGCGCAGGCTCAGGCTCTGAACCGGGTTGGCGGGGGCCACGATCGGCACCAGTGCGTCGAGCGCCAGCACCCGCATCCGCGCCGGCGCCGTGAAGTCGCCCAGCCCCGCCTCGCGCGCGCGATCCAGCTCTTCGCCGCGCGCCTCGCGCAGGCTCATCGCGATGTCGGCCTCGCCCGCAAGCAGGTCGGCAAGGCCCTCATCCGAGGTGGTCAGCCGGAAACGGAAATCGCCCAGGAGCGTTGCATCCTCGCCGCGTGCATGGAGGGTCAGGCGTGCATTGTCGCTGTCCGCGTCATAACGCCGAAGCACGTATCCATCGCGCATGGCAAACGCCTCGAGCAACGACGGCAACAGCACCTGCCCGATGATCGGCGCGCCAGAGAACACCGCGCGCGCGACGAAGGCCTCTAGATCGGGACAGCCCGGGCCTTCGCATGTCACACCCGAGCCATCGATCGTCAATTCGCCATAGACCGTTTCGACCCGGTAGAACTCGCCGTCGAATCCGAGCAGGTCACCTTCTATCGCGACCGTGCCATCATGCGACCGCAACAGCACATCCTGCGCTGCGGTCGGCCCGGCGCAAACCGCCATGAATAGTGCGGCGAGGCTGGCCGCACGCAGTCCCGCCATGTCCTGATCCCTGAATGCCTGCGCTTCACTTTTGTGCGATAATCAGGTCATTGAACAGGTTTTTCAACACCAGAAACTCGCCCGTCGCCGCGCAATCCGGCATCGGCAGAACCAGGTCGCGCACCCGCAGCGCGGTCCCGTCGCCCTCCGTCGAGATACCCTGTGCCTCGACATCGCGGCCGCAATTGCCTTCGGTGACCTCGGCCTCCAGCCTCAACGCCACCGTGCCCTCCCGCGTCGCGTTGGCGGTGGGAAATGTATAGACCTCGGCACGCAGCGCCGGACCCGGCACATCGCCGCCCAGCCGCATTACGAATCCCTCGGCCTCGGCCTGCGTCCCCTCCGACCACACATGGCCGGGCGTGCCGAAATCGGCACCGTATTCGAGCGCATGCAGCCGCAGGCTGCGCGCATCGCCGCGCCATTGCACCACGAACCGGTCGTAACGCGCCAGATCGTCGATCCTGGCCGTCGCGACCGCCCCCTTGCCATCCGCGAAGGCGGCAATGAACACTGCCGATTCGGCAAGCGCCGGAAGGTCGATGCGGGCGCGCCCGTCCGCGTCGGTAAGAACCGAAATCATCATGCCGTTGTGGTGCAGGGTCACCCGCGCGTTGGGGCGGCAGGGCGCATCGAGATCGAGGCGCACGATCGCCGCCTCGCGCACCGAGGCCGTCATCTCGGCCTCGCAGTCAAAGGACGGTGCGCGCTCTTCCGACGGAAGATCGCCGGGGACGGCGATGTCACGGGCCACGGCGCGGATCACTTGCGCGTCCGGCAGGGCCGCCGGGCCGGGCATCAGCGGCAGCGTCAAGGCCGATGTCAGCTCGATCCCGGATATCTCCACCGGCTGCGCAACCTGCGCCGCACGGGCGGGCCCGGGTGGCAAGGCCGCCCCGGCCTGCATGAAATACGCATAGACGAGAGCCGCACAAATGCTGCCCCCCGCGACGATGTAGCGCCTTATCCGGGTCATGACACCCTCCAAGCCTCGAACGGATTCAAGGTTAGGGTCTAGCCGTTAAAAAAGGCTTCACGGTGTCAGGAAAGCGGGATCATTCTGGCCCTGTCAGGTCAACCTACCATGACAATGCTTGAATTTCTTGCCCGCCCCGCAGGGGCAGGGATCATTGCGCCCGGGGTTGCCCCATGTCGACGGATCGGATTCGACAAACCCCGGCACCGCGTCGGGAAACGCGCCTTCGGCCCCCGCGTCCGCGGGCTGTGCCGCCGCCTCCATCGCCGCGCGCTGCTGTTCCAGATCGCGCATGAGCGCGGTCTGCTCCTCCTCGGTCATGGGGCGTATCTGCGCGAGTTTCTGGCTCACATCGACACGAAGCCCGTCGAGCATCGACTCGAAGAGGTGGAACGATTCACTCTTGTACTCGTTGAGCGGATCGCGCTGCGCATACCCGCGAAACCCCACCACCGAGCGCAGGTGTTCGAGCGTTAGCAGGTGCTCGCGCCATTTGGTATCAATGGTCTGCAACAGCACCTGTTTCTCGATCATGCGCATGGTCTCGGGGCCGAATTGCGCGGCCTTCGCCGCCATCATCTCGTCGGCGGCCTTTTCCAGCCGTTCGGCGATGTCCTCGTCATCCACGCCTTCCTCGGCGGCCCAGTCCACCAACGGCAGGTCCATGCCAAGCCGCTCGCGCACGGCCTCATGCAGACCCTCGGTATCCCACTGGTCGGCATAGGTCTTGGGCGGCATGTACTGATCGACAAGGTCCGAGATCACCTCGGCGCGCATGTCGCCGACGATCTCGCTCAGATCCTCCGCCTTCATGATGTCGAGCCGCTGCTTGAAGATCACCTTGCGCTGCTCGTTCATCACGTCGTCGAATTTCAAAAGCTGCTTGCGAATGTCGAAGTTGCGCGCCTCCACCTTGGCCTGTGCGCGCTCCAGAGATTTGTTCACCCAGGGGTGGATGATCGCCTCGCCCTCTTTCATGCCCAGGGTCGAGAGCACCTTTTCGAGCCGGTCACTGCCAAAGATGCGCATCAGGTCATCCTCGAGGCTCAGGTAAAAGGCCGACAGCCCCGGGTCGCCCTGCCGCCCCGACCGTCCGCGAAGCTGGTTGTCGATGCGGCGGCTCTCGTGGCGCTCGGTGGCCAGAACGAACAGGCCACCCGCCTCTATCACCGCCTGCTCGTCGGCGGCGTGTGCATCCTCGATCCGCTTGCGGATCGCCTCGGGGTCGCCGTCGGGATCTGCGGCGATGGCCTCCATGATCTGGAAATCGACGTTCCCGCCCAGCTTGATGTCGGTGCCGCGCCCGGCCATGTTCGTGGCGATTGTCACCGCGCCAAGCTTGCCCGCGTCGGCGATGATCTGCGCCTCCTGCTCGTGCTGGCGCGCGTTGAGCACATTATGCGCGATGCCCGCTTTGGTCAGCAGCGCGCTGAGCATTTCGGATTTCTCGATCGAGGTGGTGCCGACGAGGGTCGGCTGCCCCTTTTCGTGCGCCTCGCGGATCTCCTCGACGATAGCCTCGTATTTCTCCTGCGCGGTGCGATAGACGGCGTCGTCCTTGTCGATGCGGGCGATGGGGCGGTTGGTGGGCACCTCGACCACGCCGAGGCCATAGATCTCGCCGAATTCCTCGGCCTCGGTCACCGCCGTGCCGGTCATGCCCGACAGCTTGTCGTAGAGCCGGAAATAATTCTGGAAGGTGACCGAGGCGAGCGTCACGTTCTCGGGCTGGATGTCGCATCCCTCCTTGGCCTCGATCGCCTGATGAAGCCCGTCCGACAGCCGCCGCCCGGCCATCATCCTGCCGGTGAACTCGTCGATCAGCACCACCTCGCCGCCGCGCACGATATAGTCCTTGTCCCTGGCAAACAGCTTGTGCGCGCGCAGGCCCTGGTTGACGTGGTGCACGATGGTCGTGCTCTCGGGATCGTAGAGCGATTGCCCCTCGGGCAATAGCTCGCGCTGGTGCAGCAACTGCTCGAGAAACTCGTTGCCTTCGTCGGTATAGGTGACGTTGCGGGTCTTCTCGTCGAGGGTGTAATGTTCCTCGCTCAGCTCGGGAATCACGGTGTCGATGGTGCGATACAGATCGCTGCGATCCTGGCTCGGCCCCGAGATAATGAGCGGCGTGCGCGCTTCGTCGATGAGGATGCTGTCGACCTCGTCCACGATCGCGAAATTGTGCCCGCGCTGGTTCATCTCCTCCAGCGACGCTTTCATGTTGTCGCGCAGGTAATCGAATCCCAGCTCGTTGTTGGTGGCATAGGTGACATCGGCACCATAGGCCTCTTTCTTCTCCGCTTCGGGCTGCTGCGGATAGACGACACCGGTGGTCATGCCCAGCGCGCCAAAGACCTTGCCCATCCAGTCGGCATCGCGCCGCGCGAGATAGTCGTTGACGGTGACGATATGCACGCCCTTGCCCGACAGCGCGTTGAGATAGGCGGGCAGGGTCGCCACCAGCGTCTTGCCCTCACCGGTCTTCATCTCCGAGATGTTGCCCTGGTGCAGGAAAATTCCGCCCATGAGCTGCACATCGAAGGCCCGCAGCCCCAGTGCGCGGCGCGCTGCCTCGCGGCAATTGGCGAATGCCTCGGGCAGCACCGCGTCAAGGTTCTCGCCTCCGGCGATACGCTTGCGGAACTCTTCGGTCTTTGCGATCAGCCCTTCGTCGTCCAGTGCCTCGTATTCCGGCTCGAGCGCGTTGATCTTTTCGATCAGGGGCCACGTCGTCTTTATCCTGCGATCGTTCGGGGTTCCGAAAATCTTGCGCGCGACCGTTCCAATACCAAGCATGTCTCATCCGTTCCGGTGTTTCGGCTCTTGCGAGGGCAATCGCTTGCCCTGCCTGCCCGTGCGCCCTAAAACGGGCACGAGTGTGTGGGCCGCGCCTTGATTACAAGGCGATGTAAGGGGCCGCCGGAAAAGTGTCAACGCCGCGCGCCAAAGGGTCATGCGGCACTCTGGATAAAGGACGATCCTCATGTTGCAACGACTTCTCGCCCCCGTGCTGATTGCCGCGCTCGCCGCGGCTGCGCCCGCCGCAGCCCAGGATGACACGCCTGCGCTCGATACGGTGATGGCCACCGTCGGCGACACAGAGATCACGTTCGGCCACATGCTCGCCTTGCGCGCCACCCTGCCCCAGCAATACAGCCAGGTTCCCGCCGACGTGCTGTTTCGCGGCGTGCTCGACCAGCTCGTGCAGCAGGAGTTGCTGAGTCAGGCCCAAAAGGGCGAGTTGTCCGCAGTCGCGCGACTGCGGCTCGACAACGAGCGGCGCACGATCATGGCGGCAGACGTGATCACAGAGGTTACCGGCGACGCGATCACCGACAAGGCGCTGCAAGAGGCCTATGACAGCAAATATGCTACCGCTGCCGACGAGACGGAGTACCGCGCCTCGCACATCCTGCTGAAAACCGAGGAAGAGGCCAAGGCCGTCATTCAAGAGCTGGAAAACGGTGCTAATTTTGCCGACCTCGCCAAAGAGCGATCCACTGGCCCCTCCGGTGCTTCGGGGGGCAAGCTCGGCTGGTTTGGCGAGGGCATGATGGTACCGGAATTCTTCGAGGCGGTGACGGCGCTCGACGTGGCCGAGGTCTCCGGCCCGGTAAAGACTCAATTCGGCTGGCATGTCATCAAGCTCAACGAGACCCGGACCAAGGAAAAGCCCAACCTCGAAGAGGTCCGCGGCGAGCTTGCCGATACCCTGCGGCGGCAGGCGCTTGACGCCTATGTGGCAAAGCTCGAAGCCAAACAAACGGTGGATCGCTCGGGCAGCGAGGGAATCGACACGGCACTCATCAACAAGCTCGACCTTCTGGAGAACTGATTCGATGGTCAAATCCCCGCCGGTTTCGCCGCTCGCTCCGGGCTGCTTCCCCGGCCTGCCCGAAATCGGCGGTGTGCGGTTTGCCACCGCCGAGGCCGGGGTGCGCTATTCGGGCCGCACGGACGTGATGCTCGCGAGCCTGGCGCCGGGCACATCGGTGGCCGGGGTATTCACCCGCTCGGCCACGCGCTCTGCGGCGGTGCTCGATTGCCAGGCCAAGATTGGCGGCGATCCCGCGCCGGGCGCGGCGATCCTGGTCAATTCCGGTAATGCCAATGCCTTTACCGGGCGGCGCGGCGCGGCGGCGGTCGAGGCCGTGACCAACGCCACCGCCAAGCGGCTCGGCATTCCGTCCGACCGCGTCTTTACCTCTTCCACCGGCGTCATCGGCGAGCCTCTGCCACACGCACGTATCACCGCCTGCCTCGACGATCTCGCCGCGCGCCTCGCCCCTGGCGGCATCGCCGATGCCGCGCACGCGATCATGACCACCGACACCTTCCCAAAGGGCGCGACAGAGACCGTCACCATCGACGGGCAGCCGGTGCGAATCGCCGGCATCGCCAAGGGATCGGGCATGATCGCGCCCGATATGGCAACGATGCTGGTCTACATCTTCACCGACGCGGCGATGGAGCAGCCGGTGGTGCAGGACATGCTGAGCGTGCTCAACCGAACCACCTTCAACTGCATCACCGTGGACAGCGACACCTCTACCTCCGACACGCTCCTGATGGCGGCAACGGGGGCCTCCGGCATCCGCATTTCCGATACCAATGTCGGCTTTATGGAGGCGCTGCGCCGGGTGATGCTCGACCTCGCGCACCAGGTGGTGCGCGACGGCGAGGGGGCCACGAAATTCATCGAGGTTTCCGTCACCGGCGCCGCCTCGGATGCCGAGGCGCATGTGCATGCGAAATCCATCGCCAATTCGCCACTGGTCAAGACCGCCATCGCCGGCGAGGATCCGAACTGGGGCCGCGTCGTCATGGCGGTGGGTAAATCCGGCGCGCGTGCAGACCGCGACCGCCTGTCAATCTGGTTCGGCGATCTGGAGGTCGCGCGCGAGGGCGAGGTCAGCCCCGATCACGACGAGGACACGGCCGCCGCCTACATGAGGAACAAGGAAATCGTGATCCATGTGGACCTCGGCCTTGGCGGCGGCACGGCGCGGGTCTGGACCTGCGATCTGACCCACGGCTATATCGAGATCAACGCGGATTACCGCTCGTGAAAACCATATTGGTTTCGGCGGTGGCGCTCATCGACGTGGAGGGGCGCGTTTTGCTGGCGCAGCGCCCCGAGGGCAAGGCGATGGCCGGCCTGTGGGAGTTTCCCGGCGGCAAGGTCGAGCCCGGAGAGACGCCCGAGGCCGCGCTGATCCGCGAGCTGCACGAAGAGCTCGGGATCGACACATGGGCCTCCTGCCTCGCACCGCTGACCTTCGCCAGCCATTCCTATGATGATTTCCACCTGCTGATGCCTGTTTTCGCCTGCCGCAAGTGGCAGGGCATCGCGCAGGGGCGCGAGGGACAGGCGCTCAAATGGGTGCGCGCGGGCGATCTGCGGTCCTACCCCATGCCCCCGGCCGACATCCCCCTCATCGCGATCCTTCGCGACTGGCTTTGACCGGGCGCCATCCGACTCGCTCCCACGAAAAAGGGCGGCCCACCGGACCGCCCCCGTTGTCATCCGGCGCCTCTGATCACGTCAGCGAGCGCGTGACCTCCTCGCGCTCGAAGATCTCGATCACGTCGCCCTCGCGGACATCCTCGTAATTCTCGAAGGCCATGCCGCATTCCTGCCCCGAGATGACTTCGGCAACCTCGTCCTTGAAGCGCTTGAGCGTCTTGAGCGTGCCCTCGTGGATCACCACGTCATCGCGCAACAGCCGCACCCCGGCGGACCGGCGCGCCACGCCCTCGGTGACAAGACAGCCTGCCACCTTGCCGACGTTCGAGACCTTGAACACCTCGCGAATTTCGGCATAGCCGATGAACTTCTCGCGAATTTCCGCGCCCAGCAGGCCGCTTGCAGCCGCCTTCACATCGTCCACCAGATCGTAGATCACCGAATAATAACGGATTTCCACACCCTTCTGGTTGGCGCTGTTGCGCGCGGGGGCATTGGCCCGCACGTTAAAGCCCAGAACCGGCGCGCCAGACGCCTCGGCCAGCCCGATATCGGATTCGGTGATGGCGCCGACACCCGAGTGCAGCACGCGCACGCGCACCTCGTCGTTGCCGATCTTCTCCATCGCCTGAACGATCGCCTCGGCAGAGCCCTGCACATCGGCCTTGACCACGATGGGCAGTTCCTTGACGTTCTCGTCCTCCTTGGCCTTGGCCAAGAGCTGCTCCAGCGAGGTGCCTGCCCCGGCGGCGGCGCGCTTTTCCTTGGCGGCGTCGGCGCGGTATTCGGCGATCTCGCGGGCCTGCCCCTCGGCCTCGACGACGTTGAGCACGTCGCCCGCCTCGGGCGTGCCGTTGAGGCCCAGAACCTCGACCGGCACCGACGGCCCGGCCTCCTTGACCCGCTCGCCCCGGTCGTTGATGAGCGCGCGCACCTTGCCGTACTGCTCGCCCACGACAAAGATGTCGCCCTGCCGCAGCGTGCCCTTCTGCACCAGAACCGTGGCCACGGGGCCACGGCCCACGTCGAGCTGCGCCTCGATCACCGCGCCTTCGGCGGCGCGGTCGGGGTTGGCCTTGAGTTCGAGGATTTCCGCCTGAAGCGCGATCGCCTCCAGCAACTCATCAAGCCCCTGCCCGGTGACAGCCGACACCTCGACATCCTGCACATCGCCCGACATCGCCTCGACGACCACCTCGTGGCGCAGCAGGTCCGAGCGGACCTTGTCAGGGTCGGCGGCGGGCAGATCGACCTTGTTGATCGCCACGATCATCGGCACCTGTGCCGCCTTGGCGTGGTTGATCGCCTCGACGGTCTGCGGCATCACCGCATCGTCGGCGGCCACGACAAGCACCACGATATCCGTGACCTGCGCCCCGCGCGACCGCATAGAGGTAAAGGCCGCGTGGCCCGGCGTATCGAGAAAGCTCAGCACCGCGCCGCTGCCGGTCGTGACCTGGTAGGCGCCGATATGCTGGGTAATGCCCCCGGCCTCGCCCGCCACCACCTTGGCGTCGCGGATCGCATCCAGAAGCGATGTCTTGCCGTGGTCCACATGGCCCATGATGGTGATGACCGGCGGGCGCGGCTTGAGATCTTCGGGCTTGTCATCGACCTGCGCGATCACGTCCTCGACGTCCGAGTCGCTCACCCGCACGACGCGGTGGCCGAATTCCTCGATGATGAGCTCGGCCGTATCGGCGTCGATGGATTGGTTCTGCGTGACCATCATGCCGTTCTGCATCAGCGCCTTGACCACGTCGCCCACGCGCTCGGCCATGCGGTTGGCAAGCTCCGAGACCACGATCACCTCGGGCAGCTGCACGTCGCGCACGACCTTCTCACGCTCCTGCGTGCCGCCCATCGCCTTTTGACGCGCGCGCTCCTGCTTGCGCTTCATCGCGGCCATACTCTTCTGGCGTCCGCCCTCGCCGCCCGAAAGCGCCTGGTTGAGGGTCAGCTTGCCCGAGCGGCGGCCATCGTCGCCACCACGGCCCTTGCCGCGACGGGCACCCTTTTCGTCGTCCTCACGCTTG
>JADQCC010000029.1 GCA_016278295.1 Roseovarius sp.
CTTGCCGTCGATACGGACCTGCCGCGCGGTGCCATCCTCGGAGACGATCTCGACCTCGTGCACCTGGTGCAGGGAATGCAGGACGGCGGTGATTTTCCAGCCGAGGGATTCAGGCCGGCGCGCCATGTCCTGCGCCGCCGCGCGCCGCAGGCCCCGCCCGGGCGACAGGAGCGAGAGCGCCTCGATCAGGTTGGTCTTGCCCGCGCCGTTGGGACCAAAGATCGCCACCGGCCGCGCATCGAGCATGAGCCGCGCGGATTTGTGCGAGCGGAAATGCGAGAGGGTTAATTCCGACAGGTAGAGGGACATGCCTCTTCCATATCCCGAGTCAAGAAACCCTGCCAGAAGCAAAAAGCCCCGCACGGTGCGGGGCTTTTCAGCATCAGATCACGGCTTGGTTTCGCCGGAGGATCTGATGGCCCCGGGTGGGGTCTTAATGCGGATGTTGCCAGAGCCGCCACACGAAATATATGTGCGCTCAGAGATGTTTTGTCAACGATGAGAGGCTCAGACCATGTAGAACGCAGGCCTGAACGCGCGTCATATCGGCGGCTGCAAGTGTCTGGGTCTGGTAAATCCGTTTGGCGTTCCGGTCTTTGCCGAGCATGAGCAGGTCCATTCTGTGGAAGCCCGCAGAATAAACCATATCGCCTTTGAGCCACCGTGTTCGTTGCCCCCATCGGTCAGGCAAACGAAATGGAATGTCGATCTCACAATGATAGGGCATCGGCTTGTTTGGTGGCGTCGTGCTCAGGGGAACAACCGTACAAAGACCGACGCGTGCCTGGATGGGCTTCGAGATTACCACACATAACCGTGGCTTCACCATTTCAGGTTCCTTGAAGGCACCGTCGGACCGGACGCGCAGAATGGTCCCCTGTTTAGGGTGAAACCTGAGCGCCAAGCGCCGCCCTCAAACCCGCATCGGCATGACCACGTAAACCGCGCTCGTGTCGTTGCCCTCGCGCATCAGGGTGGGATCGCCGGAGGAGTTGAACAGGAACACCGCGTTCTCGCGGTCCACCTGGCTGGCGATTTCCAGCAGGTATTTCGCGTTGAACCCGATCTCCAGCCGTTCGTCGCCATAGGCCACGGCCAGCTCTTCCTCGGCGGCGCCGCTGTCGGGGGCGTTGACCGAGAGCACGAGCCGGTCCTCGTCGAGCGACAGCTTTACCGCGCGCGAGCGTTCGGAGCTGACCGTCGCCACGCGGTCCACCGCCTGCGCGAACTCGGCGGCATCCACCTCGAGGCGGCGGGTGTTTCCCTGCGGGATGACGCGGGTATAGTCGGGGAAGGTGCCGTCGATCACCTTCGATGTCAGGGTGATGTCGGGGGTGGCAAAGCGCACCTTGGTCTCGGACACCGACACCGCGATTTTCATGTCGTCATCGTCGAGCAGCTTGCGCAGCTCTCCCACGGTCTTGCGCGGGACGATCACGCCGGGCATGTCGGCCGCGCCCTCGGGCAGGTCGGCGTCGATCCGGGCGAGGCGGTGGCCGTCGGTGGCCACGCAGCGCAGGACCTTGCCGCCATCGGCCTCGGAGACGTGCATGTAGACGCCGTTGAGGTAATAGCGGGTCTCCTCGGTGGAGATGGCGAATTTCGACTTGTCGAACAGCCGCCGCAGCGTCGCGGCGGGCGCCGAGAAGTTGCTCGCGTATTCCGCCGAGGCCATCACCGGGAAGTCCTCTTTCGGCAGGGTGGCGAGGTTGAAATTCGAGCGCCCGGCCTGCACCGCGAGCCGCCCGGAGGCGGCATCCTCGGACAGCGTGACAAGCGCGCCGTCGGGCAGCTTGCGCACGATCTCGTGCAGCATCACCGCCGAAACCGTGGTGGCGCCCGCGCGCTCGACCTGCGCCGTCGCCATGTCCACGATCTCTATGTCGAGGTCGGTGGCGCGGAATTGCACACGCTCGCCCTCGGCCTCGATCAGGACATTGGCGAGGATCGGGATTGTGTTGCGGCGCTCGACCACCGATTGCGCTTGCGCGACCGCCTTGAGCAGCGTGCCCCGTTCGATGCTGAATTTCATGCCCTCGCTCCTGTCAGATACCGCTCTCGCGCCGGGAGGGGCACGGTACCGAAATCCCCATCCGGCTCAAGCGTTTTGTGACGTTGTCAGCCGGATTTGCCATTCCGTCAAGGGCCGCGGGCCGGTCCGGCGCCTCAGGCTTCGAGCGAACGGCGCAGCAATTCGAGGTCGTCGGCGATCTGGGCATCCTTTTGGCGCAGCTCGTCGATCTTCTTCACCCCGTGCATCACGGTGGTGTGGTCGCGGCCGCCAAAGCTGCGCCCGATCTCGGGCAGGGAGCGGCTTGTGAGTTGCTTGCACAGGTACATCGCCACCTGCCGCGGCCTGGCGTAGCAGCGGGTGCGCCGGGGGCCGACGAGATCGGACAGGCGGATGTTGTAGTGGTCGGCCACCTTGCGCTTGATCTCTTCGACCGAGAGCTTGCGCTCGTAGCTGCGCAGCATGTCCGAGAGGCAGTCCTGCGTCAGTTCCTGCGAGATCGGCTTGCCCACCAGCGAGGCAAAGGCGAAGAGCCGGGTCAGCGCGCCTTCGAGAACCCGCACGTTGGTGTTGATGCGATGCGCGAGGAATTCGAGCACGCCGTCCTCGATCGTGAGATCGGGCTGGGCCTCGCGGTAGCGCTCGGCGCGGTTCTGCAACACGCCGAGGCGCAATTCGTAATCGGTGGGGTGCAGATCGACGACGAGGCCGCATTGCAGCCGCGACTTGATCCGGTCCTCCAGCCGCGCGATCTCTCCGGGGGCGCAGTCGGCGGAGATGACGATCTGCTTGTTCTGATCGACCAGTGCGTTGAAGGTATGAAAGAATTCCTCCTGCGTGCTGTCCTTGCCGGCGATGAACTGCACGTCATCGACCATCAGCACATCGACCGAGCGGAACATCTGCTTGAAATCCATGATCTTGCGGTCGCGCAGCGCCTGCACGAAGCGGTACATGAACTGCTCTGCCGAGAGGTAGAGCACGGTCATGTCGGGCCGCTGATCGACCAGTTCCCAGGCGATGGCGTGCATCAGGTGCGTCTTGCCCAGCCCGACGCCACCATAGAGAAACAGCGGGTTGAAGGTGGTCTCGCCGCCTTCGGCGACGCGGCGCGCGGCGGCGTGGGCAAGCTGGTTGGGCTTGCCGACGACGAAGCTGTCGAAGCGAAAGCGGTCGTCGAGCGGGGCGGAATGCAGCGGGTTGTCGCCCCGTGCGGCGCGCGCGGGGGCCGGTTTCGGCGCATGCGGCGTATCGGTCCCATTGACCGCGACACGGAAATCGAGCTTGCGCACCCCGGAATCGAGCTGTGACATCTTGTAAAGGATCAGGTCGCCGAAATGCTGCGACACGTAATTCCCGATGAACCGCGTCGGCACCGAGAGGGTGGCGACACCGTCGGACACATCCGCGATTTCGAGCGGCTCGATCCAGTTGCGAAATTTGTTCTGCCCGACTGCCTGCCGGATCTGCTGTTTCAGCTCACCCCACTGTTCTTGTGTCATATGTCCCGTTCCGCTGCCCATTTCTGCGCCATCGGGCAGGTGCCCGATGGCAGGTCAAAAATTGCAATCCGCGACGGAGAACAAAGGATACCGTCGATACCGGCCAGTAGCCGGCACCTGACGCAGACGCCTCTGCACACTGCATATTGATGGAAAAATTCCTGACCGCGACCCGTCCCAAGCCGCCGGAATCTCTCCGTCAAAATGCTATCAGACAAGACCGGAAGACAAAAACCCTTCCTTTGGCGAGCCGGGGCAGGGATATCTGCCCCAAGCTAGCAATGGCCTGTCCCCCCAAGCGTGAATCGCAAATATGACGTTACCAACGTGGCGCGCGTCCAGACAACTCATCATTGCGCTTGACAGGACCGGGGGCGGAAAAGAATCTCTGGCTGTCGCGCCGGGGCACAGCCGGGACACAGCCGGGACACAAACGCAAACGGGCACCGCCGATGGCGATGCCCGCTCGATTTCGCATCCCTGGATGCGGTCAGCCCAGCGCCTTTACCCGCGCCGAGAGCCGCGACATCTTGCGTGCGGCGGTGTTCTTGTGAAAGACGCCCTTGGTCACACCGCGCATCAGTTCGGGCTGTGCGGCGCGCAGCGCGGCGGTGGCGGCATCCTTGTCGCCGGAGGCGATCGCCTCTTCGAGCTTGCGCAGGTAGGTGCGGATGCGCGAACGACGCGCCTTGTTGACGGCATAGCGCTTTTCGTTCTGGCGCGCGCGCTTCTTGGACTGGATCGTATTGGCCATCGGTGTCTGAACCTTTCCCGGGTCTATCAATGTCTGGTTGCACAGATACCCGGTCCTGCCCCGCCAAATCGGGGGCCTCGGCTCTTGCCTGGAAAGCGGGCATCACGCGCATGTCTGGCGCGGCGTATACCCGAGTCGCGGGGAAATGCAACCCCGCCGCATTGCGGACGGTTATTCGCCCAGCTTGGCGTGGACCTCGTCGAGGTCGATCTCGCCCACGGGCATCTTGTTTGCCGGGTTCTCGAAATCGTATTTGAACACCTCGAAATCGCGTTTGAATATCTCGTAGACCAGATGCATCGACAGGTCGTCGAAGTAATCCTCGACCGGGTGGGCGCGTTTCGGGCCGTGGCCCTCGGATTCGTTGAAGCGGGGAATCGTGTCGAGATCGACCTCGTGCGGGGTGTCGATCGCGGCCAGCACCTCGGCCATCCCCTCGTTGAATTTCTCGGTCCAGAATATCTTGTCGTAGCGCCCGCCGTTGACGATGAAGGTCGAGACATGGCCCGACATGGCCGACCAGTGGATATCGGGCTCCATCGGGCGCTTCCATCGGATGGTGTCGCGGGCGAACAGCAGGAAGCGGCGAAAGCTGTGGATCTGGTCGAATTCCCCGCGACCGTCCTCGCCACCCACCTCGATGCCGTATTTCTGGATGATCGTCGGCACCAGCTTGCCGCGATAGCGCCGCCCGTTGCGCTGGATGCCGCAGATCTTGTCAAAGAACGAGGACAGGATGCGGGTATAGGGATTGCGCACGCAGGTGAAGGCATAGGAGCCGTGACTGCGCACGTTGTCCGAGATGAGCTTCTGGCTGTCCTCGATGGCCCATTTGTGCATCCCCGACATGGCATCGTGGATGTCACCGTCGAAGAACGTGCCGTGATCGGAGTAATACATGATCTGGCCGATGGTCGAGCAGGCGCATTTCGGGACAACGCGGTAAACCACGCTCTCGCTCTCGGTCATCCATGTTCCGGGAAACCCCATGATCGCCTTGCCCCTCGCCCTGTCGTCGCATCAGAATTGTCTAACCTCTTCAAAAAAACAACGAAAGCCTGTTTATTGGCGGGGCGTTCACCGCTATTGCTTTAGACAACGCCCGAAAACCGCAGGAAAGCGTTTCCTTAATGGCAAGAATCGCCTTCATCCTGCTCTGTCACAAGGACCCCGAGGCCATCGTGCGGCAGGCGCGGATGCTGACGGCGGCAGGCGATTACATCGCGATCCATTTCGATGCGCGCGCCAAACCGGAGGCGTTCGCGCAGATCCGCGACGGGCTGGCCGACAATCCCAACGTGGTCTTTGCCCGCCGCCGGAGCAAATGCGGCTGGGGCGAGTGGTCGCTGGTGCAGGCCACGCTTCATGCCGTCAGGGCGGCGGTCGAGACATTCCCGCGCGCGACCCATTTCTACATGCTCTCGGGGGATTGCGCGCCGATCAAGTCGGCGCGCTATGCGCATGAGTTTCTCGATGCCCGGGACGTCGATTACATCGAGAGCTTTGACTATTTCCAAAGCGACTGGATCAAGACCGGGATGAAGGAAGAGCGGCTCGTCTACCGCCATTTCTTTAACGAGCGCACGCAGAAATGGCGTTTCTACACCTCTTTCGAATTACAGAAACGGCTGCGCCTGACGCGCGCGATTCCGCATGACATCAACGTGCAGATCGGCAGCCAGTGGTGGTGCCTGCGGCGCCGCACGGTGGAATGGATCCTCGATTTCATCCGCAAGCGGCGCGACGTGACGCGGTTCTTTCGCACCACATGGATCCCCGACGAGACGTTCTTTCAGACGCTGGTGCGCCATCTGGTGCCCGAGACCGAGATCGAGACGCGCACCCTCACCTTTCTGATGTTCACCGATTACGGGATGCCGGTCACGTTCTACAACGACCATTACGACATGCTGCTGGGGCAGGATTATCTCTTTGCCCGCAAGATCAGCCCCGAGGCGGAGGCGCTCAAGCGGCGGCTTGGCACGCTCTACAGCAACGACGCGGCCAGCTTCAACATCTCGGACGAGGGCCGCAATCTCTACAAGTTTCTCACCGGGCGCGGGCGCGAGGGGCGGCGGTTTTCGCCGCGGTTCTGGGAGGTCGAGAGCACCATCGGGCGCGACCGCGAACTGATGATCGTGCTGTGCAAGAAATGGCATGTGGCCAAGCGGCTGGTGGGGCGCATCCGGCAGATGACCGATCTGCCGGTGATCGAGTACCTCTTTAACGAGGAGGGCGCCGCCCTGCCCAATCTCGGCGGCATCCAGGCCGGCCTCGTCAAGCGCACCCGCCATCGCCGCGCGCTGATGCGGATGCTGTTCGACTATTACGAGACCGACCGGCTCGTCGTCTGCATGGACCCCGCCAACATGGAGCTGTTGACGGATTTGTGCAGCGACCGGGCCAAGACGCGGCTGCTTGAGATACAGTGCGATTTCTCCGACGCCTATCTCATTGGCCATGCCAGGCGCGTCGGGCTCGCGGGGGAGCAGACCCAGGGCGATACGCTGGCGCGGCTGCTGCCGACGATACGGGGCGACATCGTCCACGAGAGAGACCGCATCCGCGATGCCGGTTTCGCCAATCACCTCATCATGCGGGAAAGCGACGATCGCGGCCGCTCTGCCGATATGCTGGCGCGATTCCTTGATATTCCTGCCGAAAAGGCGCAGGAGATCGCCGACTTCGACCATCTTTTCGCGGATTGAGGAGATCACATGGCCTATAGCTACGACGACCAGAACATTTTCGCGAAGATCCTGCGCGGCGAGATTCCCAACAAGACCGTGCTGGAGACCGGGCACACGCTCGCCTTTGAGGACATCCAGCCGCAGGCGCCGGTGCATGTGCTGGTGATCCCGAAGGGGGCCTATGTGGACTATGCCCATTTCGTGACCGAGGCGAGCGATGGCGAGATCGTGGATTTCAGCCGGACGGTGGCCGAGATCTGCCGCATGACCGGCGTCGGGCCGGGTATCGGCGGCAAGGGATTTCGGGCCATCACCAACGCCGGCGAGGACGGCGTGCAGGAGGTGCAGCATTATCACCTGCACATAATCGGTGGCCGCCCGCTGGGCCGGATGCTGCAAAGGTCGTGACGCCCGCGGCACGCGCTTGCGGTGCCGGGCATCCGCGCCCATATGACCCGCAATTGCAGCGTGAACAGACAGGCAGGACATGAGTTTTCGCAACCGCGTGGGCGGGTTTCTCGACACGCCGTTTTTCCAGAACGCCATTCTCGGCGTGATCGTGTTCAACGCGGTGATCCTCGGGCTGGAAACGGTCGAGCCGCTGATGGCGCGGGCGGAGGCGCTGATCGTCGCGCTGGACAAGCTGTGCCTGTCGATCTTCGTGGTGGAGATCGTGGCCAAGCTCTATGCGCGGGGGATCGCCGGGTTCTTTCGGCGCGGCTGGAACGTCTTCGATTTCGTGATCGTGGGCATCTCGCTGGTGCCGGCGACCCAAGGGCTGTCGGTGCTGCGGGCGCTGCGCATCCTGCGCCTGTTGCGGGTGGTGTCGGTGGCGCCGTCGCTGCGCCGGGTGGTCGAGGGGCTGGTGACGGCGCTGCCGGGGATGGGCTCGGTGTTCCTGCTGATGGGGATGATCTTCTACATCGGGTCGGTGATGGCGACCAAGCTCTTTGGCGAAGCCTACCCCGCGTGGTTCGGCGATCTCGGGCGCTCTGCCTATTCGCTATTCCAGATCATGACGCTGGAATCGTGGTCGATGGGCATCGTGCGCCCGGTGATGGAGCAGTTTCCCTACGCCTGGACGTTCTTTGTCCCGTTCATCATGGTCACCACCTTCGCGGTGGTGAACCTGCTGGTGGGTCTGATCGTCAATTCGATGCAGGACGCCCACCATGCCGAGGACGCGGAAAGGACCGACACCTATCGCGACGAGGTGCTGAGCCGGCTTGACCGGCTGGAAGAGATGATCCGCGAGGGGCGGAAATAGCGCGCGTTTGCGCAGGTTCCGGGTCGCACGGCGGGCCGGGCTGCGGCACGCTCCGGGCATCGCATCAGAGGAGCCTAGCCATGCCCGCCATCACCGCCCTGCCCACCGACCTCGTCCAAGCCTGGCGATCCGGCGCTACGGACGCCTATGGCAACCCGCCCGAGCGCCAGGTGGCGCGCGGCACTGGCAATCCCTGCCGCCATTGCCTCGATCTCATCCCCGAGGGGGCGGAGATGCTGGTGCTCGCGCATCGCCCGTTTGCCGGGCTGCACCCCTATGCCGAGACCGGGCCGATCTTTGTCTGTGCCGCGCCCTGCGCGCGGTACGAGGGCACGGGCGTCCCGCCCGCGCTGTGCGCCAGCCCCGATTACCTGCTCAAGGGCTATGGCGCGGATGACCGCATCGTCTATGGCACCGGCAAGGTAGTGGCGGCCGAGGCGCTGATGGATCATGCCCAATGGGCGCTCGGCTGGCCCGGGGTGGCCTATGTCGATGTGCGCTCGGCGCGCAACAACTGCTTTCAGGCGCGCATCCTGCCGGGCTGAGCGCGCGGGCGCGCTTGCACAGGGCGGCCATGCGCGCTAACCCGCCGGGGACAATATCGGGGTAACGGACATGAGCGACCTGCGCGAGAAATACCTGACGGCCATCGCCGAGGCGAAGGACGAGGCCGCGATCGAGACGCTGCGCGTGCAGGCCGTGGGCAAGAAGGGCGAAATCAGCCTGAAGATGCGCGAACTGGGCAAGATGAGCCCGGAGGAGCGGCAGGAAGCGGGCCCGCGCCTCAACGCGCTCAAGGACGAGATCAATTCGGCGCTCGCCGCGCGCAAGGCGGCGCTGGCGGATGCCGCGCTCGACGAGCGGCTGCGCGCCGAATGGCTGGACGTGACGCTGCCCGCGCGGCCCCGGCGGCAGGGCACGATCCACCCCGTTTCCCAAGTGACCGAGGAGGTCACGGCGATCTTTGCCGACATGGGGTTTGCCGTGGCCGAGGGGCCGCAGGTGGAGAGCGACTGGTACAATTTCGACGCGCTCAACATCCCCGGCCACCACCCCGCGCGCGCCGAGATGGACACGTTCTACATGCATCGCGCCGAGGGCGACGACCGGCCCCCGCATGTGCTGCGCACGCATACCTCGCCGGTGCAGATCCGGGCCATGCAGGCGCAGGGGGCGCCGATCCGGGTGATCGCGCCGGGCCGCGTCTATCGCGCGGATTACGACCAGACGCATACGCCGATGTTCCATCAGGTCGAGGGGCTGGCCATCGACCGCGATATTTCCATGGCCAACCTGAAATGGGTGCTGGAGGAATTCGTCAAGGCGTTCTTCGAGGTGGACCACGTCGACCTGCGATTCCGCGCCTCGCATTTCCCGTTCACCGAGCCGTCGGCGGAGGTGGATATCCGCTGTAGCTGGGAGGGCGGGACGCTCAAGGTCGGCGAGGGCGACGACTGGCTGGAAATCCTCGGGTCCGGGATGGTGCATCCACGCGTGCTGGAGGCGGGCCATATCGACCCGGCCGAGTGGCAGGGCTTTGCCTTCGGCATGGGGATCGACCGGATCGCGATGCTGAAATACGGCATTCCCGATCTGCGGGCGTTCTTTGATTCAGACCTGCGGTGGCTGCGGCATTACGGGTTTGCCGCGCTGGACGTGCCGACGTTGCATGGCGGGTTGTCGCGGTAGGCGGCGGAGCGGGTTGGTGCCGACCTAACAGCAGCGCCGCGCATCGTTGGGCCGCGGTGCGGCGATCCTACGGATGTGCAGCAGAGCTTTATCTCTCCGCGTCCGAAAGACATAGGAGCGTCGCGCCAAGGCCAGACAAATCGCCGTGCCGTGGAGGCGGCCCGACGATGCGCGGCGGCGTGCAAGCACGCCTTGATTCCGCGCAGGGGAACCAAGCCGGTCCCCCCTCACCCCACCGTCATCACCTCTCCGTCCGCCGCCTCGGCGTCGGTATGGTCGTGGGTGACTTGCAGGACCGGCAGCGCCCGCTGGCGGGCGGTGTCGAACACCAGTGCCCTCACCTGCGCGCGCAGCCCGGTGTCGAGCTTGGAGAACGCCTCGTCCAGAAGCAGCGCGCGCGGCTCTGACAGCAGCATCCGTTGCAGCGCCACCCGCGCCCGCTGACCCCCCGAGAGCGTCGCCGGGTCGCGATCGGCAAAGCCGTCGAGGCCGACCTCGGCCAGCGCCGCCTCTATCCGCGCGCGGCGGTCGGCGCGACCCCGCACCTCGGGCTTGAGCCCAAAGGCGAGGTTGGCCCCGACCGAGAGGTGCGGAAACAGGTATTCGTCCTGGAACAGGATGCCGATGCGGCGCGCCTCGGTGGGCAGGCCCGAGAGATCATGCCCGTCGAGCCGGATGCGCCCGGTCATGGCAAAGGCCGCATCGAGCGTGCCGGTGATCGCCGCGAGCAGCGTGGACTTGCCGGAACCGGACGGTCCCATCACCGTCAGCACCTCGCCGGGGCCGACCGTGCAATCCAGCGCGATGAGCCGCTCGGGGCCCAGCGAAATCGTGACATGCTCGAACCGCAGGCCCTCATCCATCGCGCATCCCCTTTCTGTTGCGCCACGCGACCCGTGGCAGCAGCACGGCGAGCGCGAAGGGGGCAAAGGCCGCCGCGGTCTGCGCCAGCGCGTAGACGCCGATCGCCCGCCGGTCGCC
>JADQCC010000004.1 GCA_016278295.1 Roseovarius sp.
GTAAACGCGCCTTTATTCCGCGCGGAGGCAGGATGTGAATGGCAGGGACAGGCCAGAATCCCCCTCAGGTGAACCGGTTGTCGCGCGGGAAGCCGCGCGGCGCCATGCGGCCCGCGCTTGCGCGTTTGCCGATCCATTCCGTGAGGTCGCTCTCGGTGCGGGTGCGGCCCGCCGGGTCGCGCCAGCTCAGCCCGTCGGCGAGGGTGAAGGTGGTGGCGTCCGACAGCCCGCCGTCCTTGAATTTCTGGAGCCGCACGCCCTTGCCGCGGCCCAGTTCCGGCAGCTCGTCGAGGGCGAAGACCAGCACCTTGCGGTTCTCGCCCACGCAGGCCACGTGATCGCCCGCCACCGGCCGGCAGACCAGCGCGCGGGCGGGCGCGCGCAGGTTGAGCACCTGCCTGCCGGTCCGGGTCTGGGCGAGAACCTCGTCCTCGGACACCACGAAGCCGTCGCCCGCCGAGGACGCGACCAGAAGCTTGCGCCCCGGCTTGTGGATCAGCAGATCGACGATTTCGGCCTCGTTCGGCAGATCGACCATGAGGCGCACCGGCTCTCCCATGCCGCGCCCGCCCGGCAGGCTCGCCGCCGCGAGGGTGTAGAACCGCCCGTTGGTGCCGAAGACGAGCAGCCGGTCGGTGGTCTCGGCGTGAAAGATGAAGCGCGGCCCGTCGCCGTCCTTGAATTTCAGGTCGCGATTCAGGTCGATATGGCCGGTCAGGGCGCGAATCCAGCCGCGGCGCGAACAGACCACGGTGATCGGTTCGCGCGGGGTCATCGCCTCGATCGGCACTTCCTCGACATGGCCCGCCTCGGCGAAGCCGGTGCGGCGCGCGCCGATCGGGTGGGTCTTGCCGAACGTCTTCTTCACCTCCTTGAGCTGGTTGGCGATGGCGGCCCATTGCAGGCGCGTGTCGTCGAGCAGGTCCTCGAGCCCGGCGCGTTCCTCCATCAGCGCGTCGCGCTCGGCGCGCAGCTCCATCTCCTCTAGCCGGCGCAAGGAGCGCAGGCGCATGTTGAGGATCGCCTCGGCCTGAACCTCTGACAGCCCGTCCTCGTCAGACGGGGCGGGGGGGATGTAATCGGCTTCGGAGGCGGCGCGGGTGAAGGTCCGGCCCCAGTCCTCGCGCATCAGGGCCGGTTTGGGCGCGTCGTCGTAGCGGATGATCTCGATCACGCGGTCGAGGTGGAGAAAGGCGACGATCAGCCCTTCGAGCACCTCGAGCCGGTGGTCGATCTTTTCCATCCGGTGGCGCGAGCGGCGCAGCAGCACCTCCTGCCGGAAATCGAGAAAGGCGCGCAGCACCTCGCGCAGCGAGCAGACCCGCGGTGTCACCCCGTCGACGAGCACGTTCAGGTTGAGCGAGAAACGCAGTTCCAGATCGGTGTTGCGGAACATCAGCCCCATCAGCGCCGCCGGATCGACATTGCGCGTGCGCGGCTCGAGGATGAGGCGCACGTCGTCGGTGCTCTCGTCGCGGACATCGGCGAGGATCGGCACCTTGCGGGTCTGGATCAGGTCGGCGATGCGCTCGATCAGCCTGGATTTCTGCACCTGGTACGGGATTTCGGTGACGACGATCTGCCAGCCGCCGCGGCCCAGCTCCTCTACCTCCCAGCGGGCGCGCAGCCGGAAGGACCCGCGCCCGGTGCGGTAAGCCTGCGCGATGTTCTCGGCTGGCTCGACGATCACGCCGCCGGTGGGAAAATCGGGGCCGGGGATATGGTTGAGCAATGTCTCGTCGCGCGCATCCGGCGACTTTATCAGGTGCAGGCAGGCGTCGATCAGTTCGGCGATGTTGTGCGGCGGGATGTTGGTGGCCATGCCCACGGCGATGCCCGACGCGCCGTTGGCCAGCAGGTTGGGGAAGGCCGCCGGCAGCACCACAGGCTCGCGCAGGGTGCCGTCGTAATTGTCGCGGAAATCGACCGCATCCTCGGTCAGCCCCTCCAGCAGCGCCTCGGCAAAGGGGGTCATCCGCGCCTCGGTGTAGCGCGAGGCGGCGGGGTTGTCGCCGTCGATATTGCCGAAATTGCCCTGTCCGTCCACGAGCGGGTAGCGCACCGCGAAATCCTGCGCCAATCGCGCCATCGCGTCGTAGATCGCGGCGTCGCCGTGGGGGTGATAATTGCCCATCACGTCGCCGGAAATCTTGGCCGATTTGCGGAATCCGCCGGTGCTGGAGAGTCGAAGCTCGCGCATCGCGTAGAGGATGCGGCGATGCACCGGTTTGAGCCCGTCGCGGGCATCGGGCAGCGCGCGGTGCATGATGGTCGAGAGCGCATAGGTCAGATACCGCTCGCCGATGGCGCGGCGCAGCGGCTCGGGGGTGGCCTCGGGGCGCATGTTGGGGTCGTCGAGCAGGTCTGTCATGGATATGGTGATACAGAGCGCGCGGGCGGGCGTAAAGCGGGGACAGGGCCGCGTGTGTCTTGCATCGTGCCGTGGGCCGGGCCACAAGGCGGTCATGAGCGAACGGAGCATTCTCATCACCGGCTGTTCGTCGGGTATCGGGCTGGACGCGGCGCGGTCCTTGCGCGGGCGGGGCTGGCGCGTCTTTGCCGCGTGCCGCAAGGAGGCCGACTGCGCGCGGCTGCGCGCGGAGGGCTTCGCGGCGCCGCGGATCGACTACGAGGACGAAGCAAATATCGAGGCCGGGCTGGCGGAGGTGCTGAGCGCGACGGGCGGGCGGCTCGATGCGCTGTTCAACAACGGGGCCTATGCCATCCCCGGACCGGTCGAGGATGTCCCCACCGAGGCGCTGCGCACCATCTTTCAGGCCAACCTGATCGGCTGGCACGACCTGACGCGGCGGGTGATCCCGGTGATGCGCGGACAGGGGCATGGCCGCATCGTGCAATGCTCTTCGGTGCTGGGCCTCGTCGCGATGAAATGGCGGGGGGCCTATGTGGCGACGAAATTCGCGCTGGAGGGGCTGAGCGATGCCATGCGGCTGGAGCTTGCGGGCACCGGGATCGAGGTGGTGATCATCGACCCGGGACCGATCGACACGCCGTTTCGGCAGAACGCGATCAGGCAGTTCGAGAAATGGATCGACTGGGAGAATTCGGTGCGCGCCGATGAGTATCGCGAGAGCCTGCTAGACCAGCTCTACAAGGGGGGCGGCAAGGGGCCGCAATGGCCCGCCGCCGCGGTGACGAAGACGCTGGTCCGCGCGCTCGAATCACCGCGCCCGAAGGCGCGGTACTATGTCACGACGCCCACTTACGTGATGGGCGCGCTGCGCCGCGTGCTGCCGGGGCGGGCGCTGGATTGGCTGCTGGCCAGGGGGTGAACGGCCCGTGGCGTGGCGGGGCGGCCTGGGTTTTTCCCTTTCGCTTTCCCCGCGCGCCGTCCTAGATGCGCGGCAGGCGCGATTCGAACGCAAGGAGGGGACCATGCTGACCGACCCGCTTTTCTGGCTCGTGGCGGCCGGCTGTCTGGTGACGGCGGCGATCCTGATCCGGGGTATCCTGACCTTCGGCAAGGAAGGCGTGGAGAACGCCAAGCGCGCCAACAAGTACATGCGCTGGCGGCTGATCGCGCAATTCGTGGCGGTGCTGCTGATCCTCGTATTCGTCTATTTCCGCAGGTAGGGAGGCTGATTTCATGGTCGTGCTCAACAAGATATACACCCGGACCGGCGACGCGGGCGAGACCGCGCTGGGCAATGGTGCGCGGGTGGCCAAGCATTCGGCGCGCGTCACCGCCTATGGCACGGTGGACGAGCTCAACGCCACGCTGGGGCTGGCGCGGCTCCATGCCGAGGGCGAGACCGACGCGGCGCTGGCACGGATTCAGAACGACCTCTTCGATCTGGGCGCGGACCTGTGCCGCCCGGACATGGAGAAGGATGACGAGGCCGAGTATACCCCGCTTCGGATGGTGCCTGCGCAGGTCGACCGGCTCGAGGCCGAGATCGACGCGATGAACGGCCATCTCGAGCCGCTGCGCAGCTTTGTCCTGCCGGGCGGCACGGACCTGGCCGCGCATCTGCACCTGTGCCGCACCGTGGCGCGGCGTGCCGAGCGGCTGGTGGTGGAGCTGGCGGCGCTGGAAACGGTCAACGAGGCGGCGGTGCGGTATCTCAACCGGGCGAGCGACTGGTTCTTCGTGGCCGCGCGCATGGCCAACGATGGCGGCAAGTCCGACGTGCTGTGGGTTCCGGGCGCGAACCGGTGACATATTCTGGAAAGGTTCGCGGGCCACAAACCGTCAAAACGTGGCGTCCGCGAACCGAAACGTGACGATTTTACCCTGTTTCCCGCGCGCATGAGCCGGTATCACCGCGCGGGAGAGCCAAGCCGAGGGGCCGGATCGGGCCGCTCATCACTGTAAGGGAGACCATGCCAATGAAGGTGCTCGTGCCTGTCAAGCGCGTGATCGATTACAACGTCAAAGTCCGTGTCAAGGCGGATGGGAGCGGTGTCGATCTCGCCAATGTCAAGATGTCGATGAACCCGTTCGACGAGATCGCCGTCGAGGAAGCCATCCGCCTGCGTGAGGCGGGCAAGGCCGAGGAGGTGATCGCCGTCTCGATCGGCGTCAAGCAGGCGCAGGAGACGCTGCGCACGGCGCTTGCGATGGGCGCGGATCGCGCGATCCTCGTGGTTGCCGCCGACGATGTGCATCAGGATGTCGAGCCGCTCGCCGTGGCCAAGATCCTGGCCAAGATCGTCGAGGAAGAGCAGCCCGGCCTCGTGCTCTGCGGCAAGCAGGCCATCGACAACGACATGAACGCCACCGGGCAGATGCTGTCGGCGCTGCTGGGCTGGTCGCAGGCGACGTTTGCCTCGAAGCTGGAGATCGAGGGCGATCACGCGCTGGTCACCCGCGAGGTGGATGGCGGGCTTCAGACCATCAAGGTGACGATGCCGGCCATCGTGACCGTCGATCTGCGCCTCAACGAGCCGCGCTATGCGAGCCTTCCCAACATCATGAAGGCCAAGAAGAAGCCGCTCGACGAGAAGACCGCCGAGGATTACGGCGTCGATGCGAGCCCCCGTCTGGAGGTGCTCAGGACCGAGGAGCCGCCGGCGCGCAAGGCGGGCGAAATCGTGGGCTCGGTGGACGAGCTGGTGGCGAAACTCAAGGAAGCGGGGGTCGTGTGATGGCTGTTCTTCTTCTTGCGGAAGTGACCGATGGCGAGCTGAACCTGGACGCGACCGCCAAGGCGGTGGCAGCGGTGGCAGCGCTCGGCGATGTGACCGTGCTCTGTGCCGGTGCGCACGCGGTGGCGGCGGGCGAGGCGGCGGCGAAGATCGCCGGTGTCGCCAAGGTCCTGGTCGCCGAGGATGCCTCTCTCGGGCACCGTCTGGCCGAGCCGACGGCGGCGCTGATCGTATCGCTTGCCGGCGATTACGATCACGTCGTGGCGCCGGCCACCACCGATGCCAAGAACGTGCTGCCGCGGGTGGCGGCACTGCTCGACGCGATGGTGATCTCGGACGTCTCTGGCGTCGTCGATGGCGATACGTTCGAGCGCCCGATCTATGCGGGCAACGCCGTGCAGACGGTGAAGTCGAAGGACGCCAAGAAGGTCGTCTCGATCCGCACCTCGACCTTCGATGCGGCGGGCGAGCAGGCGGCCTGCGCCGTCGAGACCATCGGGGCCACCGACAATCCGGGCCTGTCGGAATGGGTCGAGGACAAGGTGGCCGAAAGCGACCGGCCGGAACTGACCTCGGCCGGTGTCGTCGTCTCGGGCGGTCGCGGTGTCGGCAGCAAGGACGATTTCGCGCTGATCGAGAAGCTGGCGGACAAGCTGGGCGCCGCCGTTGGTGCGAGCCGCGCGGCGGTCGATTCGGGCTATGCGCCGAATGACTGGCAGGTGGGTCAGACCGGCAAGGTCGTCGCCCCCGACCTGTACGTCGCGGTGGGCATTTCCGGCGCGATCCAGCACCTTGCGGGGATGAAGGATTCGAAGGTCATCGTCGCGATCAACAAGGACGAGGAAGCGCCGATCTTTCAGGTCGCCGATTACGGCCTGGTGGCCGATCTCTTTACCGCCGTGCCGGAGCTGGTCGAGAAGCTCTGAGGTTCGGGCGACTGTCGAGACAAGGGAGGCCCGTGCCAAGGCGCGGGCCCCGCTTGTTTTTCCGGCATAAGGGTCGTGGTCCTTGCCGCGGTTGCGCGGACGGAGGTCCGAGGGGCAAGCGAGCGGCCCGGAGCGGACCGTGGCCGGGGGCGTCATGACGGGTGCGATTGGCCTTGAGGGGTCGTTGCAGTGAGCCGCGCCATCGCCTGTCCGGGGGGCGGACATGCGATGGCGCGGCGGCCTTCGGCCTTGAATCCGCGCCGGAACCAAATCCCCAACGTCCCCGCAAGGCCATTCAGGTCGATTTCCCCGGCCCGATGTCGTGCGCATTCCGGCTCGGAACCGTTCCCCGACTGTCTTGTTCACGCGGCTTGACCCGGTGGTCGGCCCCCCGCCTCCATCGGGTCTCGCGTGTCGGGTGGCGACCGCTAATCCTTGAGCAGCCGGGTCAGCACGGGGCGCAGCGTCTCGGCCGCCTCGCGATGCGCGCGCGGGCCGGGCAGGGCGGCGGCGACGTCCTCCTGCATTGTCGGAAAGCGCATTCCGCGCGTGCCTTGGGTGCGCGCCGCACCGGACGCCACCGCCAGCACCGTCGCGGCGGCGTGGGGGGCAAGGGCGTCGAGCATGGCGCGGCTGACAAAGGCCGGGTCGGCGTCGATGGCCGCGCTTCCGGCGCCGTCGCCCGGTGCGTGGTTGGCCTGCCACAACAGCACCACCGGCGGCGCGAGCCCGCGCAACACCCCCGACATGCGGGCGAGCCACGCCTCTTGCACCGCCGCGCGCAGCCGCGCGAAGCGCGCGGGCGAGATCGCGGCAAGCCGGCGCATGAGGTGGCGGGTGAAGTGGAACTCGGTGAAATCCACCTCCGGGTAGAGAACGCGCAGCGCGTCCGTCGCCGCGACGAAGCGGTCGTTGCGGCGCGGATGCACCCGGTAGAACGGGTTGGAGAGGTTCATCGCGCAGGGCAGTTGCAGCACCACCGCGCGTGCGCCGCGTGCAATTTTCCGAATCGCCGCGTCATCGGCAAACACATCCGGCCCGGCATTGGGCAGGCCGAGATTGACGCAAGGCGTGCCCAGATCGTCCTCGAGCAGCGCGGGCCAGGGCCTGGCCACGAAGCTGCCATGAGTCCCGGTGCTGCCGATGCAGGCCACGTAAGCCCCTGTCAGGCCGCGCCGTGGCCCGCGAAAGACCAGCCGCGAGCCCGGGTAGCGCACCGGTAGATAATCGAGGGGCTGCTGCCCCATGCGTTCGTAAGCCATCGGTCCCACCCGTTTTCAGTCACCCGGAAGCGAGGCTCGACGATTCGTCTTTCCATTTCCCTAAACCTCGAATTTTCGGCGTATTTTAGCGGAATCCGGCTCTTGCGGCGCGTCCCTGCCGGGGCCTATGTTGTGCGCGTGAAGCGAGGAAAGGGCGGTGCATGGACATCCGGACAGTGGGCGTTGTGGGCGCGGGCCAGATGGGCAACGGCATCGCCCATGTGATGGCGCTTGCGGGCTACGAGGTGCGGCTCAACGATGTCAACGCCGAGGCGCTTGACAAGGCGCTGGCCACGATCCGCAAGAACATGGAAAGACAGGTCAGCCGCGACAAGATCAGCGCGGCCGAGATGGAGGCCGCGCTGGCCCGCATCATCCCGGAGGCGGCGCTCGAGACGCTCGGCGTCTGCGATCTCATCATCGAATCCGCGACCGAGCGCGAGGAGATCAAGCAAAAGATATTCGACGCGCTGCTGCCGCATCTGGCGGAGCACACGATCCTGACCTCCAATACCTCGTCCATCTCGATCACGCGGCTGGCGAGCCGCACCGACCGGCCCGAGAAATTCATGGGGTTCCATTTCATGAACCCGGTGCCGGTGATGCAACTGGTGGAACTGATCCGCGGTATCGCCACCGACAAGGAGACCTTTGACGCCTGTCTCGCGGTGGTGGAGCGCCTTGGCAAGACGGCGGCGAGCGCCGAGGATTTCCCCGCCTTCATCGTCAACCGCATCCTCATGCCGATGATCAACGAGGCGGTCTATACGCTCTACGAGGGGGTGGGGAACGTGCGCTCCATCGACCGGTCGATGAAGCTCGGGGCCAATCATCCGATGGGACCGCTGGAACTGGCGGATTTCATCGGTCTGGATACCTGCCTCGCGATCATGAACGTGCTGCATGACGGGCTGGCGGATACCAAGTACCGGCCCTGCCCGCTGCTGACCAAGTATGTCGAGGCGGGCTGGCTCGGCCGCAAGACCGGGCGCGGGTTCTACGACTACCGCGGCGAGGAGCCGGTGCCGACGCGGTGAGGGCGGGGTTTGGCTTGGAGCGGTCCTTGGGCACCTGGCCCGGCGCGGAATCGAGGGCGAAGCCCGCCGCGCCATTGGTCATGCCGGAGGCATGCTTTCAGCATGACCCGCCCCCCGGCCTGGCGATTTGTCCAAGCTCGTGCTTCGATTGCATGTTTTGCGAATTCTGAGACATAAAGCGCGCTGAAAGACCGTCGGATCGCCTGCCCGCGGCCTGTCGATGGCGCGGCTCACTCAACGTCCGCTCCGGGCCAGACCCGCCCCCGTCCTCACACCTCCTCGGCCATCAGCCACACGCCGCCCTGCGGACGCAGCGTGAGGATCATCACCGGGTCCGGGTCGCGCCCGGGCACCGGGGTGAAGCGGAACCGGGCGAGCAGCGTGGCGAGGATGATGACCGCCTCCTGCAGCGCGAAGCTCGCGCCGATGCAGATGCGCGGCCCGTCGCCGAAGGGCAGGTAGGTATAGCGCGGCACCGCCTTGCGGTCGGCAAAGCGGTCGGGGCGGAAGGCGTCGGGCATCTCCCACAGCATGTGGTGGCGGTGCAGCGCGTAGATCGGGATGATGACCGTGTCGCCGGGCCTGATCTCGCGCCCGCAGAGCGTATCGGGGGCCATCGCCGTGCGCGACACCATCCCCGCCGGCGGGTAGAGGCGCAGCGCCTCGTCGATGATCTGGCGGATGAAGGGCAGGCGCGCCACGTCCTCGCCGGTGGCCGCATCGCCCGAGAGCACCGCGCGCGCCTCGGCGCGGGCGCGGTCCTGCACCTCTTGGTCGAAGGCGCAGAGATAGAGCGACCAGCCGAGCGTGAGCGCGGTGGTCTCGTGGCCCGCGACGATGAAGGTGAGCAGGTTGTCGCGCAATTCCGGCGTGTTCATGCGGCGCTTGCTCTCGGGGTCCTCGCCGTCGAGCAGCAGGTCGAGCAGGTCGGGCACGCCATCGGGGCCGCGCGCGCGGCGCGCCTCGACCGCCGTGTCGGCGACGCGCTTCATTTCCTTCACCGCGCCCCCGGCCATGAGCCGCCCGGGGCGCGGCACCCAATCGGGAAAGCCCAGGATATCAAAGAGCGAGATGCGCCCCGCCTCGGCGATATAGGCGTCGATGCCGCGATGCACGGCGTCGGCGTCGAACGTGCCGTCGCCGGAAAAGGTGACATCGGCGATCACGTCGAAAGTGGTGCGCACCATGTCGGCGGCCACGTCCACCGCGCGCGGCCCCGCGCCGCCGATGCGATCGGCGCTGCGGCGGGCGGCGGCGGACATCACCGGCGCGAGGTTCATCACGTTGCGATGCGAGAAGACCGGCGCGGCGGTGCGCCGCTGCCAGCGCCAATGCGCCCCCTCGGCGATGAAGAGCGAGTCGCCGATGGCCGGGCGCAGCAGGTTCTTGGTGACCAGCGACTTGGGGTAGTTGTCGAGGTCTTCCAGCAGCATCCGCCGGATCGCGGCCGGGTCCATCACCATGTGCCAGCGTTTGCCCGTGCGGCCCGAGACCATCGGTTGACGGGTGGCGATCTCGGGGATGATCGACAGCACGTTTTCCCGCGCCGCGCGCAGCGAGCCCAGCACCCCGAGCGGCGCGGTCACGAGCGGTACGCGCACGGGCGCGGGCGGCGGGGCGGTCTCGGTGGCGGTCTCGGTGGTGGTGTCGGTCATCATGGGGCCCCTTGACGGCTACTCCTGATATAGAGGCGGCGGGCGCGGGCGGCAAATCGTTGCGCCGTGGCGCGGGCTGCGCTAAGCGTCTCCGAGTTTACCATAATGGGAGGCCGTATATGCGCCGTTTCATGGCTCTTCTCGGCCTTCTGGCCGTCACCGCCTGCACCAATGCCAACGATCTCGACGAAGAGCCCGCCTATCTGGGTAATTTCCGGCTTGGCCACAACATCGTCGTGGCACCGAACCTGACCAAGGGACCGGCCTCGCGCGCGGCGAGCAAGGAGGAATGGATCGACGCGATGACGCGGGCGATCTCCGAGCGGTTCACGCGCCATGAGGGCTCGAAGCTCTATCATCTCGGGGTGAGCGTGGAGGGCTATGTGCTGGCCGTTCCGGGGCTGCCGGTGGTGGCCTCGCCGAAATCGGCGCTGATCCTCAACGTCACCGCATGGGACGACGCGGCCGGCAAGAAGCTCAACCAAAAGCCCGAGCTGATCACCGTGGTCGAGACGGCCTCGGCCAAGACGTTGATCGGATCGGGCCTCACCCAGAGCAAGGAGGTGCAGATGGAGAACCTGAGCCGCAACGCCGCCAAGCTGATCGAGAACTGGCTCAACCGGCAGAACGACAATCTCGGCTGGTTCGAGGATGACGGACGGCCCGCCAAGGAAAAGATCGGGCTGATGTCCGGGCGTCCCGAGGCCGACCCTGCCCCGGAAGCGGAGCCCGCGGACGCCGGAGAGACGGGCGACGAGACGGGCGACGAGACGGGCGACGAGACGGGGGATCAGGTGCGCGAAGAGGCCACGGCGGCGGTCGAGTGATCCGCGCGCCGCACCGACCTGCCCAGCCGTGCCAAAACGGCCACGGGCCGCTTGATTTTCCCTTCG
>JADQCC010000131.1 GCA_016278295.1 Roseovarius sp.
ATCGTCGCCGCCTCGGGCGGCAATCACGGCGCGGCGGTGGCCTGCGCCGCCGCCGCGCTCGGGCACCGCGCGCGCATCTACGTGCCGCGCATCGCGGGGCCCGCCAAGATCGCCCTCATCCGTGCGCAGGGCGCGGATTTGCAAGTTGTGCCAGGCGCTTATGCCGAAGCCGCCGAGCGCGCCGCCGAATGGCAGGCCGCCACCGGTGCGATGCAGGTGCACCCCTACGACGCCGCGGCCACGGTCGCCGGGCAGGGCACGGTCATGGCCGAGTGGGAGAATCAGGGCCTCGACGCTGACACGGTGCTCATCGCCGTGGGCGGCGGCGGCCTCATCGCGGGCGCGCTGGGCTGGCTTCAGGGCCGGCGCAAGGTGGTGGCGGTCGAGCCCGAGACCGCCTGCGCATTGCACAGCGCGCTGGCCGCCGGGGCGCCGGTGGATGTAGAGGTTTCCGGTATTGCCGCCAATGCGTTAGGGGCAAAACGGATCGGCGATATCTGCTTCGGTCTGGCGCAGGCGCAGGGCGTCGAGAGCGTTCTGGTGAGCGACGCCGCCATCGCCGAGGCGCAGGCCATGCTCTGGCGCGAGACGCGTCAGCTGGTGGAGCCCGCAGGCGCCGCCGCGCTGGCGGCGCTCATGTCGGGCGCCTATGTCCCGGCAGAGGACGAGCGGGTGGCGGTGCTGGTCTGCGGTGGCAATGTCGCGCCCGACCCGCTGGACAGCGTGTAACGCCAAGGATAGGACGCGCGCATGGCCAAGCCCAAGGACAACCCCAATTACAAGGTCGTCGCCGAGAACCGGCGCGCGCGGTTCGACTATGCCATCGAGGACGATCTCGAATGCGGCATCATCCTGGAGGGCTCGGAGGTCAAATCGCTGCGGCTGGGCGGCGCCAATATCGCCGAGAGCTATGCCACCGTCGATAACGGCGAATTGTGGCTCGTCAATTCCTATATCGCCCCCTACGAGCAGGCCAAGACCTTCGGCCACGAAGAGCGCCGCCGCCGCAAGCTCTTGGTTTCAAGGAAGGAACTGGCGCGGTTCTGGAATGAGACGCAGCGCAAGGGCATGACGCTGGTGCCATTGGTGCTGTATTTCAACCACCGCGGCATTGCCAAGATCAAGATCGGTATCGCCAAGGGCAAGAAGACCCACGACAAGCGCGAGACCGCCGCCAAGCGCGACTGGAACCGGCAGAAGCAGCGGCTTTTGAAGGAACACGGCTGAGCGGTGGCCGCACCGAAATCCGCAAAGGATTTCGGACCGCGGTCTTTTCAGGACCGCGCCCTTCACCACCTTGCCCTTTCGCCCCCCGGATTGTAGTCAGATCACGTTCCACAGCCCCGGGGGTGCAGATGTCCGACGATCCCAAGACCCTTGTTTCGACCGGCTGGCTGGCGGCGCACCTGAAGGATCCCGACCTGCGGGTTCTCGACGCCACCGCCTTTCTGCCCGGCACCGGGCGCGACGCGCGCGCCGAATACGAGGCCGCGCATATCCCCGGCGCGCGGTTCTTCGATATCGACGATATCAGCGATGGTCGGTCCGAGCTGCCGCACATGGTGCCGCCGGTGGAGAAATTCATGTCGCGGCTACGCGCGATGGGGGTGGGTGACGGCCATCAGGTGGTGGTCTACGACGGCCACGGCCTGTTCTCGGCGGCGCGGGTGTGGTGGCTGTTCCGGCTGATGGGGCATGACGACGTGGCCGTGCTCGACGGCGGATTCCCCAAATGGCGCGCCGAGGGCCGCGAGATCGAGGATCTGCCCCCCGTCATCCGCGACCGGCACATGACGGTGCGGCGGCAGAATCACATGGTGCGCGACGTCACGCAGGTCTCGGCCGCGACCAAGCTGGGCGATCACGAGATCCTCGATGCGCGGCCCGCTGGCCGCTTTCGCGGAGAGGAGCCCGAACCGCGCGAGGGCCTGCGCGGCGGGCATATCCCGGGATCGAAGAGCGTGCCGGCCTCGGCGCTCCTGAACCCTGACAAGACGATGAAATCGCCCGAGGATCTGCGCGCCGTGCTCGACGCTGCCGGTGTCGATCTCGGCAAACCCGCGATCACCACCTGCGGCTCTGGGCTGACGGCGGCGATCATCAACCTCGCGCTGGAACGGATCGGCAAGCCCGACCACGCGCTTTACGACGGATCATGGGCGGAATGGGGCGCGTATCCGACGCTGCCGGTCGCCACGGGAGACAACTGAATGTTCGAACATCTCAAGGAAAAGCCGGCCGACAAGATCATCGCGCTGGGGCAGGCCTTTCGCGAGGACCCGCGCGAGACCAAGATCGACCTCGGCGTGGGCGTCTACAAGAATGCGCAAGGCGTGACCCCGGTCATGCGCGCCGTCAAATCCGCCGAGAAGCGGCTATGGGAAGAAGAGACCACCAAGAGCTACACCGCGCTTGCCGGTGATCCGGCCTTCGCCGACGCGATGGCGGCGCTGGTGCTGGGCGACGCGGTGCCGCGCGATAACGTGGCCACGCTGGCCACACCCGGCGGCACCGGCGCGGTGCGGCAGGCGTTCGATCTCGTGCGCATGGCCAACCCGGGCGCGCGCGTGTTCGTGTCTGACCCGACATGGCCCAACCACCTGAGCATCCTCGCCTATCTCGGGATGGAGGTGGTGAACTACCGCTATTTCGACAGCACCACCTGCGCGGTGGATTTCGACGGGATGATGGCCGATCTGGAGGGCGTGCGCGCGGGGGACGTGGTGCTGCTGCACGGCTGCTGCCACAATCCGACCGGTGCCAACCTCACGATGCCGGAATGGCGCGCGGTGGTCGAGCGGCTGAACGCGGCGGGCGCGCTGCCGATGATCGACATCGCCTATCAGGGCTTCGGCGACGGGCTCGACGCGGATGCCGCGGCGGTGCGGTATGTGGCGGCAAACTGCCCCGAGGTGCTGATCGCGGCGAGCTGTTCCAAGAATTTCGGCATCTACCGAGAGCGCACCGGTGTCCTGATGGCGGTGATGCAGGAGGCGAGGCTGCGCACGCTGACGCAGGCCAACCTTGCCTATCTCAACCGGCAGACCTATTCCTTTCCGCCCGACCACGGCGCGCGGCTGGTGAGCATGGTGCTGACCGACGATGCCCTGCGCGCCGACTGGCAGGCGGAGCTGGAGGATGTGCGGCAAGGGATGCTGCGGCTGCGCGAGCAGTTGGCAGGCGAATTGCAGCGGCTCTCGGGCTCGGACCGGTTCGGCTTTATCGCGCAGCATCGGGGCATGTTCTCGCGTCTCGGGGCCACACCGGAACAGGTCGAGCGCCTGCGCGCCGATCACGGCATCTACATGATCGGCGACAGCCGCATCAACATCGCCGGGCTGAACGACAAAACCGTGCCGATCCTCGCCAAGGCGCTGATCGACGCCGGGGTGTGATCGGCGCGCGGTCAGATGTCGGCGCTGTCCTCTTCCAGCGCCAGGTCGGCGAGGATCGGGCAGTCGGGGCGGTGGTCGCCCGCGCAGGCCTCGACGAGGTGGGCCAGCGTGGCGCGCATCGCGCCAAGTCTGGCGAGCTTCGCGTCGATCCTTTCCAGATGCGCCTTGGCGATGCGCCGGACATCTGCGCTCGCGCGGCTATCGTCCTCGTAGAGCGCGAGTAGCCCGCGGCAGTCCTCGATGGAAAAACCCAGAGACCGCGCGCGACCGAGGAAGCCCAGCTTGTGCACGTCGTGTTCGCGGAACCGGCGATAACCGTTCTCGCCGCGCAGCGGGCGGACGAGGTCGATTTCCTCGTAATAGCGGATGGTCTTGGCCGGCAGGCCGGTGCGTTGCGAGACATCGCCGATATTCATGCCTGTCCTCCCTGTCAGCCGATTGCAGCCGGTCGCGCCGCCGCGATATCGCGCAGCGGGACCGGGCCCGAGGTTTCTATTCGTGCCGAGGCATCCGCGAGGGTGACGTCGGCGTGCGTCACGCCGTCGGGGAACCCCCTGATTTGCCGTGTCCCGGTCATCCCGGTTCTCCGTTTTTCCAAGTACCTGATCGTGACATAAAGGTTTCCTTCACTGGAAGGTCAAGGGCCGTGCCGCTTTTCGCCTCATGATCTTCGCCTTTGCGCTTGCGGGCGCGAGGCTCGGTGCTAGCCTGTCCGCATCATGGTGCCGTCCCTCGGGACGGAGAATTGGGAAGCCGGTGAGAGGCCGGCGCTGCCCCCGCAACGGTAAGGGAGGGCGACGAGGCGTTACGCCACTGGGCCAAAGACGGCCCGGGAAGGTGCCTCTCGCATGGGCCGACGGCCCGCCATCCAAGCCCGGAAACCAGCCATGATCCACGTCGAATCGCGGTGGGCGATGCGGGCGTTTGTGCGTGCCCGCGCGCCATCGCCCCGTCCACTGCCCCATCCGGCCCGGGGTGCGGTCGGGGAGAACGAAGCATGACGGATTTCGACCGAATCATCGACGCGCTGGAGCAAAGCCCGACCGAGGGGGCGCAGGCACTTGCCGCGGCGCGGCTGGGTTTTCTTGAATGGGTATTCGCCGCGCCCGGCCCGGTCACCGCGCGGATGGCGCGCGACGCGCTCGATACGCAGGCCGCCCGCGACGCGCAAAGCCCGGCGGCGCGCGCGTTCGTTGGCTGTGTCCGCGAGGCTGGCACGCCTGCCCAGGCCTGCTATGCACGTCGCCGCCCCGCGCGGGCAAAGCGCGCACAATGGCTCAACTGATATCTCGGGGGCAGGGCGGCAGAAAAGAAAAACGGCGACACCAGGGAGGAGGAGGGTGCCGCCGTTCTCTTTCGCGTCCGGTCTCAGGGAGGAGGAGGAGACCGTCAGCTATCTTTCAGGATCGGTTTCGCGACCCTGTCGTTCGGCCCCGGGCTCTTGGGAGGAGGAGAGAGAGCCCGCGACCGTCACGAGTGCGCCAGGGAGGAGGAGAGGCGCACCCGTATTCCGTTCAGCGCCGTGCGCCGTAGACCGAGTCGTGCGCGACCCGGCGAATTTCGCTGCGATGCAGGCCGAGATCGGCCAGATCGCGGTTGCTCAGGTCGGAAAGCTCGCGCACCGTGCGGCGATAGGCGACAAAGGCCGCGACACGCTGCGTCGCAGCGTGAACGGTGTTGCGAAGCTCGCCCCACACCGTGCCTGCCGTGCCATTCTGCGTTACGATCGACCGTGCCATGTTCTTTCCTTTGCGATCTTCTTCGCTTTAACCGTTCCAAGCCGCTCTGTCTGGCTTCGGTTGAGACAAAAATAACCTCTTTCTGCGCGTGCACAATACCGGCATGCGCATTTCTGCCATGCAGAAAACGCATGGCAGAAATTGACCTAACGTCAGGCAAGTGCATAGTTTTTCATCTCACACTGACCCCATTTCGCGCAGCAATCGAAGATCGCGCACCGCTGCGTCGCGGCATACGCGCCGTGTTCGCGGCGAAAACATCTGGATCGGGCGGTCGCACATGGTAGCAAGGGGCATGACACCAAACGACCTCGTTCTCACCCCCACCGGGCTCTGCTTTGGCGGGCGGCGGTATCCCTGCACGATCGGGCGCGGTGGTGTATCGGGTGCCAAGCGCGAGGGCGACGGCGCGACACCCGCCGGCACCCATCGCATCGTCGGGATGCTCTACCGTCCCGACCGCATGGCGCGGCCCGCCGATTGGGCGCTGCCGATCAGGCCCGGCGATCTGTGGTCCGACGATCCCGACCACGAGGATTACAACCTCATGGTACGCGCGCCTTATCCGCACAGCCACGAGGTCTTGCGCCGCGCCGACCCGCTCTATGACCTCGTGATCGTGACCGACTGGAACTGGCCGCGCGCCGCGCGCGGGCGCGGGTCGTGTATCTTCGTTCATCGCTGGCGCAGGCCGGGCTATCCGACGGCGGGCTGTGTCGCGCTGCGGCCCGATCACCTGCGCCGAATCGCGGCGGGTATCCGCCGAGGGACGCGGCTGATCGTGCGGTAGAGGGGGCCGGGACAGCCCCCGGTTTCCTGGGCGGTTCGCCGCGCTTGCGCTCTGTTCCCGAAACGCTCAAGTATCGCATAAGCAGATCGGAGGTTTCCCATGCGCGGCGTGTCCCTTGCTCTTTCGCTTGTTCTTGTTGCTTCCCCGGTGGTGGCCGATGACTTGCCCGTGACCAGCCGGGTGAGCGCCGCGACCGTCTATCCAGAGGGTGCGACCGTTACCCGCGAGGCGGCGTTTTCGGCCCCCGCCGGAGAGCACGAACTGATCCTCACCGACCTGCCGCGCGACACGCCGCTGGCGTCGGTGCGGGTGGCGGTGGACGGTGCGCGGCTGGGGGGTGTGCGCACACGCGAGGATTACGTGCCGCCACGGCAGGCCGAGGACGGCGCCGAGGTACAGGCCGCGCGGGCCGAGGTCGCGCGTCTGGAAGAGGCGCTGCGCGCTGGCCGGGCCGAGGTGGCCGATATCCGTCTGGAGGCCGACGCGGCCCGGGCGCGGCTTCGCTTTCTCGACGGTATCGGCAAGGCCGAGGGGTTGGCTGCGCAGGATCCGGCCGCGCTGGGCGATCTGGTTGCGATGATCGGGCGCGAGACGCTGGAGGCGCGCCGCGCCGAGGCCGGGGCCGAGCGCCGCGCCGATGCCGCCGAGCGCGCGCTCAAGGACCTGGTGGACAAGCTGTCGCGCGCGCGGCAGGCGCTGGAGGCGCTGGTGCCCGAGACCGGGCCGCGCGCCCTGCTCGCCGTCGCCATCCGCACCGACGCGGCCACCGAGGGGCAGATCACCGTCAGCTACACAGTGCCGCAGGCGGGCTGGCAGCCGCTCTACGACCTGCACCTCGCGCGTGACGAGGGCCGGGTGCGGATCGAGCGCGGGGCCTTTGTGCGGCAGGACACCGGCGAGAACTGGCGCGACATCGCGCTCACCCTCTCGACCCGGCGCCCGGCGCAGCAGGGCGCGCCGGGCGAGATTCACCCGTGGATCCCGCGGCTCGGCGATCCCGACGATATCCGCCCGATGCCCCGGGTAAAGGGGGACGGCGCGCTGATGGAGATAACCGCGCCCGCCGCCGAGGCCGACATGGCGCGGCCCGAGTTCGACGGCCTGTCGGTGCGCTACGCCTATCCCGCGCCGGTGAGCGTCGCCACCGGGGCGGACCGGGTGCGGCTCATGCTGTCGCCCATCGAGGCCGACGCGGAGATCGAGGCGCGGGCGGTGCCACTGGTGGACGAGACCGCCTTTCTCATGGCGCGGGTGACCAATTCGAACGAGGATGTGATCCTGCCCACGTCCGAGGCGCGGTTCTATCTCGACGGGCGCTATGTCGGGCAGCGCCGGCTGCCCTTTGCCGCGGCGGGCGCGGAGATGGCGCTGTCGTTCGGGCCGATCGAGGGGCTGACGCTGAAGCGCGTCGTCAAGACGCGCTCGGAGGGGGATCGCGGCCTCATCAATCGTGCCAGCGAGCGCCGCGAAACGGTGGAGATCACCGTCGAGAACCTCACCGGCGAGAGCTGGCCGGTCACGCTGCTGGATCGCGTCCCGGTGTCGGAGGAGGACGACCTGCGCATCACGTGGAATGCGCGGCCCGACCCCGACGAGACCGACGTCGAGGACAAGCGCGGCATTCTCGCCTGGCGGTTTGACCTGGAGCCGGGGGCGCGGCGCACCATCACCCTCGATACGCGAATGAGCTGGCCCGAGGGCAAGGTGCTGCGCTGACGTTTCCGGCGGTCAGCCGCTACAGCGCTTTTCGGCTTCCTCGACCGCGGCGGTGTACCCCAGAAGCGAGAAGGTGTCCTTGGTCTGGGTGCCGCGGCTCGAACGGGCGGTAAGCACCGCATCGACACCGCGCTTCATCGCCGCGAGGATCTTCGCGTCATCCTCTACGGTGGCGGGCCATGCCCATTCGCCCTCGGTGAACAGCTCGAAACTGTCGTCACCGATGCGCAGGTTCACGGTCGATCCCTTTGCGAAGGGATAGCCGCCGGTAAAGGTGATCTGCCCCTGCACGTCGGCGGCGGGCCGAAAGAAGGTCATCAGCAGAATATCGCCGCGCCGCACCGCCACCACGCGGCCATCGCGGGTGTTGACCGTCTCGGTGGGGGCGGAAACCGCCCAGCATTCGCGTGGATCGGTATCTTCGAACACGCTCCATGCCGTGTTCGTCGCCACCTGATTCGTGCTCGTGTCCTGCGCAGTGGTCGCCGTCGCCGCCGCACATGCCAGTGCAAGGGCGAGGCCTCGTGCAAGTCCCGTCATCATGTTCCAGCCTCCAAGCCGTCCCAGCCTCAATCTCTCGACCGGTCGCCGCCCTTTACAGGCCTGTTGTATTGTGCGACCGATCCATGTTCGACGCATCGAGACTAGCGCGAATTGGACGGGAAGTGAAAGGCGGAATTGGCGGGTCTCCGCGAATCGTGCGGCCCCTTCCCGCGCCCGTCGCACAGACCGGAGACCACGCATGACCCACCCCGTTCCCCTTGCCGAGGTTTGGCGCGGCCCGCGCCCCGAGAGCGTTCACCTCGGTCACGCCGTGATCTGCGATGCGGGAGGCGATATCGTCGAGGCATGGGGGAACCCCGACGAGGTGGTGCTGCCGCGCTCCTCGGCCAAGATGATCCAGGCGCTACCGCTGGTGGCCTCGGGGGCGGCGGACGCGGCGGCGCTGACGCCCGAACATCTGGCGCTGGCCTGCGCGTCGCATAGCGGCGCGGCGATCCATACCGACAGGGTGGGCCGCTGGATTGCCGGGATAGGCCACGGCGACGATGATTTCCGCTGCGGCGCGCACATGCCGTGGGACAAGGCGGCGCATGATGCGCTGCTTTGTTCGGGTGGTACGCCTTGTCAGGTGCACAACAACTGTTCCGGCAAGCATGCCGGGTTTCTCACCCTCAACCGGCATCTTGGCGGCGGCCCCGACTATGTCGAACCCGACCACCCGGTACAGCGCGCGGTGATGGAGGCGTTCGAGACCGTTACCGATCAGGCGTCGCCCTATTACGGGATAGATGGCTGTTCGGCACCCAATCCGGCCACCACGCTGCGGGCGATGGCGCGGGCGATGGCGTGGTATGCGGGCGCGGGCGAGGCCACCGCCGAGGAACGCGCCGCCCGCAGGCTGTGGCAGGCGATGGTGGCCCATCCCGATCTGGTGGCGGGCGAGGGGCGGGCCTGCACCGAACTGATGCGCGCCTGTTCCGAGCCGGTGGCGCTCAAGACCGGGGCAGAGGCGTTCTATATCGCGATCCTGCCGCGGCGGGGCCTCGGCGTCGCGCTAAAGATCGCCGATGGCGGCACGCGCGGCGCGGAATGCGCCATCGCCTCGATTCTCGTGCGGCTGGGGGTGCTCGACCCCCGGCACCCGGCGGCGTGCAAGGTGCGTAACGCGCCGATCGTCAACTGGCGCGGCATCGAGACGGGCGCGATCCGGCCCGCTGCTGCGCTGGCCTGAGACGGGCCTCGCAGCCCCGACGGCACGCCCGCGCCCCGGATATTGCGATCCGTGAATGTGCAAGACCGGCAGTCAGCGGGCAGGGCGCGTGAATGCGCCTGGCCGCGATAGCCCCGGGGCTGGCCCCGCGATCCCCGCTCAGTTGATGAGCCCGGCGTGGCGCAAGCCTTCCTCGACCAGCGCTTTGGTCGGATCGCTCAGGCCCACGAGTGGCAGGCGCACCTCGTCGCTGCACAGCCCCAGCCGCGACATCGCGTACTTGACGCCCACCAGCCCCGGCTCGACAAAGATCGCCCGGTGCAGCGGCATCAGCCGGTCCTGTAGTTCGAGCGCGGTGGCATAGTCCCCTGCCAGCGTCGCCTCCTGTACCTGCGCCACCAGCTTGGGCGCGACATTGGCGGTGACCGAGATGACGCCCTGACCGCCCTGCGCGTTGAAGCCGTGGGCGGTGGCGTCCTCGCCCGAGACCTGGATGAAATCCTTGCCGCAGGCGATGCGCTGCGTGCTGACGCGGGCAAGATCGCCGGTGGCGTCCTTGACACCGATGATACGCGGAAGCCGGGCCAGCTTGCCCATCGTCTCGGGGGTCATGTCCACGACCGACCGGCCGGGAATGTTGTAGATGATGATCGGCAATTCGCAGCAATCGTGCAGCGCGGTGAAATGCGCGATCAGCCCTGCCTGCGTCGGCTTGTTGTAATAGGGTGTCACGACCAGCGCGGCATCCGCGCCCACCGTCTCGGCATGGCGCATGAAGCGAATCGCCTCGATCGTGTTGTTGGAGCCCGCCCCCGCGATCACCGGGACGCGGCCTGCGGCGGCGCGCACCACCTCGTCGATCACACGCTCGTGCTCTTCGTGGGTCAGCGTCGGGCTCTCGCCCGTGGTGCCCACGGGGACGAGCCCGCGGCTGCCCTCGCCGATATGCCATTCCACGAGAGTCCGAAGCGTCTCGTAATCCACCTCGCCGTTCCTGAACGGTGTAACGAGGGCAGGGAAGGATCCTTTGAACATCACGCGCTCCTTGTGGTCTCGGGCGGCAACCGGTCCTCTACTCGTGAGTGGACCGCGCGGACCGCGCCGCCTAGGCTGGGGACGTCTATCCTGATTCAGCGCGCAAAAGGCAAGGGATGTTGCGGTTTCTGGCGATGGTTTTGATCTGCGCGATGCCCGCCGGCGCGGCATCTGCGGCTTCCGATGTGTCGCGCATCGCGCCGCGTCCGCTGGCCAGCGCGATCGAGGCCCTGG
>JADQCC010000119.1 GCA_016278295.1 Roseovarius sp.
CTCTCCGACCGAGGACTGGCTTCTGGTCCGCCGACCCTTGGAGCGGGCCGACGCGGATGAACTGAAACGAACGGGAGATCATGCGCGGTATCTCCGATTGCTGCGGCGTGGCTCGGCAATCGAGGATCAACTGGCGGAGCTGTGGAAGCAGACTGGAAGTTACGCCGGCGCCGAAGCCGCGTTGGACAATGCGATCCTTCAAGATCAGTTGACGGACAGCCATCGCGAAGCCTCGAGCATTAGCGTCATGACGATGCATCAGCTCAACGGCCGGGAATACGATGCCGTCCTCCTTGTCGAAGACCAGCACAGGACATTTCGGGGAAGGGACCAGGAGCCGCCTTACATGGAAACACGGCGACTGCTGCAGGTCTCGCTGACGAGGGCCCGGCATTTCGCCTATGTCCTGTCAGCGACGAAGAACGCCACGTTGGATGTTCTTTTCGACGACTGAGCACCCATTTCTCCACTGACCGGTCGGATACTTGCCGCGCCTCTTCTAAGCTGGTGGTTGCATTTGCTCAAATACTCTGCTAACCGTCATATTTGATGCTTAATTAGGTTGTGGATATCAGATATGGCGGTTAAGGTGAGTTCCTTGAGCGCTCGGCGAGCTCTCGAGGCTCTGGGCGCGAATATCAAGACGGCCCGTTTGAAGCGGCGCATCTCCGTGCAGGGGTTTGCCGAGCGGGTCGGTGTGTCCGAGAGTACCATCAGCCGCCTTGAGAAAGGAGACGACGGCGTCAGCATCGGCACGCTGGCGATGGCCTGCCTCGTGCTCGGCGAGATCGGTCGGATTTCGGACTTCCTCGATCCGGGATCCGACGACACCGGACTGCTGCTCGACAGAGAGGCACTGCCCAAGCGGATAGATCGGAAACGGGGCTCCAGGCCGACAGGAACCACAAAGGGTGACACCATTCTCCCGGACGGTGACGACGATGACGAAGGGGTCGGCTTCTGATGCCCGAAGCGATCGTCGCCCTCGGAGAGGGCAAGCGGATCGTCGGGCGGCTGCGCTTCGAGACCGACGGTCGGCGCCAGCATTCGCAATTCGAATATGCCTCCGAGTGGCTGGCGGCGCCCGACCGCTTCGCGCTCTCTCCCGGCCTGCCTCTGCGCGAGGGAAGCCATTACAGCGCGGGCCGCAGCGACAGGCGCTCGGCGCTGCCGGGATGCTTTGCCGATGCCGCCCCGGATTCCTGGGGTCGCGCGCTGATGACCAGAGCGCTGGGCGGCGGTCTCAGCGAGTTCGATTATCTGGTGTTGTCCGATGATCGTACGCGGCAGGGCGCATTGCGGTTTCTCGGGGAAGCCATGGAGCCGCTGTCCGATCTGACCCCGCCCATCCCGCGACTGGTCGAACTGGAACGCCTGCGCGCACTTGCGCAGCGGTTCGAGCGCGATCCCGGTGGCGCGAAGGCGGAAGCGCGCGACTTGGCCGGTGTCGCCGGATCGCTGGGCGGCGCCCGGCCGAAGGCCAATGTCGAGGGCGACGGACATCTCTGGATCGCCAAGTTCACCTCCGCCCAGGACACCAGACCCGTCGAGCGCGTCGAGGTGGCCGCGTTGAAACTCGCGGCCCGATGCGGATTGCGGGCCGCCGAGGCGAAGCTCGAACTGCGCGACAGCGACAGCCCGATTGCGCTGATCCGACGGTTCGATCGGCGCGGCAACACACGCATCCCCTATATTTCGGCCCGCACCGCGCTCGCCTGGGACAGCGACGAAGGCGGATTCTACACCGATATCGCCGACGTCATCCGGCAGATTTCCAGCAAGCCTGTCGACGATCTGCATGAACTCTGGCGGCGGATCGTCTTCACCATCCTCGTGTCCAACTCGGACGACCATCTGAAGAACCATGGTTTCATCTATGCCGGTGGGGATCGATGGCGGTTGTCGCCGGCCTTCGACATTAACCCCTCTCCGTCGCGCCACCGAGTGCTGGAAACCGGGATTATCCAGGGCGGCTCGTTCGATGCCTCCCTCGATATCGCCTTGGAGGCATGCGAGTTCTTCGATCTTACGTCCGCTGACGCCAGGCAGCAGGCGTTTCACATGGCCAAGATGATCGTGAGCAACTGGAAGCAAGCCCTGCGTGATGAAGGCGCCTCATCCGATGACCTGCAAACCTACGCCGATGCATTTGAGCACACCGAATCGCGGAAAGCCCTGCGGTTGAACCTGTAAGACGTGGGTCGGACGCCGCGGACGCTCGTGAATCACTCAAGAGCCTCGAATTCTGTATGGCGTTCATTCGTCAGCCAATCGAGAGCCGATAGACACGAGGGTAGAGGCCGGAAACGGTCTCCGACCGGGCACTCTTGGCGGCGTTGCACGCCTCGCATAGGAGTTGGATATTGGTGATGTCGTTTGCCCCGCCGTGTGCGAGCGGCACGATATGGTCGTAACGCTCCCGTGCTTCGGGAGACAGGACTCGGTCGATGGGCTTTTTGCAAGTGCGGCATTCACCTCCATCGCGGAAATAAATGGCGTCATGAACGTAGCTCGGTACGGCCACGCGGCGGAGGGTTCCTCTCGTGGTGAACCTTTCGTCTTCATTTCCGGTATCTTCACCGAAATCCGATATGTAATTCGCAACGATGGCGTTGAAGCGCGCCAACAGACTGACATCGCGAAAGACGATGTGAAACACTTCCTCCACGAGCCGGTCACGTCCCTTTTCATAGAGTTCGACAGCACGTCAGCAGTCGAGGGTGTAAGCGACTGGATACGTTCAGGTGCGCACCGCTTCGAGACCGGCATTGTTCGGTCGAGTGATCGGTGAACCGGATTGGAACGCTATTGCGGGTCCCCAGAACCATCATAATGCCTCTCTGCCACGCTCATACGTTGTTGATAGCGTCTTTCAAGCCGCTCCAGTTCTCATATTTGTCACCCGCCTCGCGAATGTGCGTATAGCGCTTGAGACTGACCCAGGACCGGTGTCCGCTTACCGCGGCGACCCGCGGAATGTTCCAGCCCATCTCGAACAGCCGGGAAATCCCTTCGTGCCGCAGATCGTGGAAGCGTAGGTCCTCGATCCCAAGCAGCTTGCAGGCCCGCGTGAAGTTTGCAGTGATGGCGTCGGGCGAATAGGGAAAGATTTCGGGCTTGGTCCTGGGCATGCTTTCAATGACCTGAATGGCCTCCTCCGGCAGATCGACCCAGGTATCGTTTCCGATCTTCTCGCCTGGGTGTTTCATGTCGCGCACGAGCACGCGCTTGTGTTCTTTCTCGAAGTCATCCCATGTGATTTGCGTGATTTCCGCTTGGCGCCGGGTTGAGAAGAGCGCGAACACAATGACCTTGTGCATCGGTAGTGCTTGGGGAACTTTTTGGCGGCGTTCAACGAAGTGGGCCAGGAGTTTGTCGAGTTCTTCCAGTGTCGGTCGCCGGTCACGCTGAACGGAGCGCGAGATGATGCCCATGCGGCGGGCGACCACAATCGCGTCTCGCATCTCGCGGTCATCCAGTCCGTAGTCCCACATCGGCCGCGCGATCGCAAAGATGGCGGCGAGGTGGCTGGCGTAGTTGCCGACCGTCTGAGGCTGACTGGTCAGCGATTGCAGGAACTCGATGATATCCTTCGACTTGATGGTGGAGCAGGGCATGTCGGCGATGGGGTAGTTCTTGATCGCTCTGAGAACCTGCGCCTTCGTCCGGCCAATCTCCTTCAAGGACTCTTCGGTGTACCGGTCGATGGCTTTTGCCAGCGGCGGGTCAGCCGCCTTGTATTCGGCGATCACACCTAGTTTCGCGAGCTCGCGCTCGCGCTTCTTGACCCAAGACGTGGCGGTCGGCTGCCTGTCAAATGTTTCCGTCTCGTGATAGGTGAAGCCATCACGCATGACCCGCACCCGCGCCAGATAGGCAACGCTGCCGTCCTTGCGCTTGCGCGCGGTTATGGTGCCCATGGCGGATTCCTCGTTTGGTACACGCGATTTCATTTGGTACATTGTACCAAATCGGGTGTCAAAATCGACGAATTTGGTACATGAACGAAGAAAATGAGACAAGAGCGATTGAGAACAATAGGGTGTAAATAATGGAAAAAGAAAGGAAATCGCAAAATAGCGTAGCTCGGCGTTTCGCCATCGCTCCCATGATGGACTGGACGGACCGCCATTGCCGGTATCTTCACCGTCTGCTGAGCCGTGATGCGCTGCTCTACACGGAAATGGTCACGGCGCCGGCCCTTGTCAGGGGCGGGGCGCTGCATCTGCTTGACCATTCCCCGCAGGAGCACCCGGTCGCGCTGCAACTGGGCGGGTCGGATCCGATCGAGCTGGCGCGGGCGGCGCGGCTCGGGGCGGAGGCGGGCTATGACGAGATAAACCTCAATTGCGGCTGCCCCTCGGACCGGGTGCAGTCGGGCACGTTCGGCGCGGTGCTGATGCGCGAGCCGCGCCTTGTGGCCGACTGCTGTGCCGCGATGATTGCCGCGCAGCCGCGCGAGGTCACCGTCAAATGCCGCATCGGCGTGGACGACCAAGACCCCGAGACGGTGCTGCCCGACTTCCTTTCGCGGCTTGAGGAGGCGGGCGTGCGGCGGGTCACCATCCATGCGCGCAAAGCGTGGCTCGATGGCCTCAGCCCCAGGGAAAACCGCGACATCCCGCCGCTGGATCACGATCTGGTGCTGCGGATGAAGGCGCGCTTTGCCGATCTGCACATCTCGGTCAACGGCGGCATCACCTCTCTGGACGAAGCGCAGGCGCTGCTGAATCAGGGGCTCGACGGGGTGATGGTGGGGCGCGCGGCCTATCACCAGCCCGCCGACATCCTGTGCGCCGCCGACCGGCGCATCTTTGGCGTCCCCGGCCCGGACAGCACGCCCGAGGGCGCGGTGCGCGCCATGCTGCCCTATATCGAGGCGCATCTAGGCGCCGGTGGCAGGCTCAACCAGGTCACGCGGCACATGCTGGGCCTCTTCGCGGGTCGCCCGGGCGCGCGCGGCTGGCGGCGGATGTTGTCGGAGGGGGCGACGCGCCCCGGCGCGGGGCCAGGGCTTGTCGAGGCGGCGCTGGAGCAAGTGGCGCAGGTGGCGGCCTGACTGCTCAGTCGTGACTGTGACTGTCGGCGAGGCGGCGTGCGGCGTGGCCAAGCGTGGCGTCCGACAGGTCGGGCAGGGCGAGCGGTGTGGCTTCTGCCTTGCTCACCCGCCGATATCGCGGGTCGTAATGGCTGCGGATCAGGTCCTCGACCAGCGGTGCAAACTCTCCTGCCGCCGCCCATGCCCGCCACGCGGCAACCTGCTCGTGCCCGTGATAGCGCACGAGGCGTTCGAGGATCGCGTCGAGCCGCGCGGGATCGGCGATCATGTCCTCGTATTCGGTGAGGATATGCCCCACCCGCGCCGCCATCGGCGCGTCAACCCGGATGGCGGGCGCCGATTTCATCGCCACGGCGAGTGCGGGCGGAAGGGTGATGCCCCCGATCCGCGCGCTCTCGGCCTCGAGGAAGACGGGGCGCGCGGGATCGAGCCGCACCACCTCTGCCGCGAGCGCGCTCTCGAACGCCTTTTGCGAGGGTTGCTCCGCGCCGACGAGGCCAAAGACCGAGCCGCGATGCCCGGCCAGCGCCTCGAGGTCGATCACCTGCGCACCCTCGGCGCGCAGGTGCGCCAGCAGCCGCGTCTTGGCCGTGCCGGTGCCCCCGTCAATGAGCAGCACGGGGCAGGGAACGGGGCTGTCGTAGAGCGCCGCCACCACCAGCCTGCGATAGCTGCGATAGCCGCCAGCGATGGTGTCGGCGCGCCAGCCGATCTGTTGCAGGATAGAGGTGAACGAGCCCGACCTCTGCCCGCCGCGCCAGCAATAGACCAGCGGTCGCCAGCCGCCATCGCGATCCGCCAGCGGCCCCTCGATATGCGCGGCGGCATTGCGCGCCACCAGTGCCGCACCGATCTTGCGGGCGAGGAATCGGTCCTCTTGGACGTAGATCGTGCCGACGCGGGCGCGTTCGGCGTCCGACAGCACCGGCAGGCTGATCGCGCCGGGGACGTGATCCTCGGCGTATTCCGCCGGAGAGCGCACGTCGATCACCTGATCGAAGGGCAGGGTGCCGAGATCGCCAAGACTGTCGAGCGTGACCGGCACCCTCAGCTTGCCCGTCTTATGCCCATGACGCGGGCCCGCGCGCGCGGGTCGCTGTCGAAGAGCGCGGCGAGTTGCTCGGTCATGGCCCCGGCAAGCTGATCGGCGTCGGTGATCGTCACCGCGCGCTCGTAATAGCGGGTCACGTCATGGCCGATACCGATGGCCAACAGCTCCACCTGCTTGCGGCGTTCGACCATCGCGATCACGTCGCGCAGGTGTTTTTCGAGGTAGTTCGCGGGGTTGACGCTCAGCGTGCTGTCGTCCACCGGCGCGCCATCGGAGATCACCATCAGGATCTTGCGCGCTTCCTTGCGCGCCACGATCCGCCGGTGCGCCCATTCCAGCGCCTCGCCGTCGATGTTCTCCTTGAGCAGGCCCTCTTTCATCATCAGGCCCAGATTGTCGCGCGTCCGCCGCATCGGCGCGTCGGCGGATTTGTAGATGATGTGGCGCAGGTCGTTCAGGCGACCGGGCAGCTGCGGGCGGCCCTCGGCGAGCCATTTCTCGCGGCTCTGCCCGCCTTTCCACGCGCGGGTGGTGAAGCCCAGAACCTCGACCTTGACCGAACACCGCTCCAGCGTGCGGGCAAGCACGTCTGCGCAAATTGCGGCGATGGAGATGGGCCGCCCGCGCATCGAGCCGGAATTGTCGAGCAGGAGCGTCACCACCGTGTCGCGGAACTCGGTATCCTTTTCCACCTTGAAGCTGAGCGGCGTGGTGGGGTTGGCCACCACGCGCGCGAGACGGCCGGCATCGAGGATGCCTTCTTCGCGGTCGAACTCCCAGCTTCGGCTCTGCTGCGCCTGAAGGCGCCGTTGCAGCTTGTTGGCGAGCCGCCCGACCGCACCCTTCAGCGGGTCGAGCTGCTGGTCGAGATAGGCGCGCAGGCGTTCAAGCTCGACCGGGTCGGCGAGGTCCTCGGCGCGGATTTCCTCGTCATGGCTGGCGTCATAGATCATGTAGCCCGGATCCGCCTCGGAGGCGGGCGGCGGCGGTGGCGGGTCGAGCGGCGCCTCGCCCTCGGGCAATTCCGTCTCGTCGTCCATGTCCTGGTCGGCCATCTCGTCGAGGCTGACCTGTGCCTGTTGTGCGTCCTGCTGTTCGTCCTGGCTGCGCTCGGGGTCGGCGTCGGCCTCGTCTTCGTCGCTCTGGTCCTCGCCCTGGCTCTCGGGGTCGTCCTCTTCGCCGGTCTCTTCCGCCTCGTCTTCCTGGTCGTCATCGGGGCTGTCGGGATCGTCGCCCAACTGGTCGCCATAGCCCAGATCCTCGATGATCCGGCGGGCGAATTTGGCGAATGCGGTCTGATCGGCGAGCGTCTCCTGCAAGTTTTCCAGCGTGCCGCCCGCCTGCTCCTCGATGAAGCCGCGCCACAGATCCATCACGTTTTGCGCGCCCGGTGGCAGGTCGCGCCCGGTGGCAAGGTGGCGGATGAGGTATCCGGCAGCGGCGGGCAGGGGGGCGTCGGCGGAATTGGTGATCTGCTCGTAGCCCATGCGCGCCGCGTCCTGCGCGATCTTCGCGTCGATATTGGTGGCGGTGCCGGGCATATCGCGCGCGCCCACGGCCTCGCACCGCGCGGTTTCCATCGCCTCGTAGAGGTCGCGCGCCATATCGCCCGGCGGCGCGTAGCGCGCGTGCAGCGCGTCATCGTGGAACTTGTGCCGCAGCGCCAGCGCATCTGCCGTGCCGCGCGCTATGAGCACCTCTTCGCGGGTCATCCGGCGGCTTACTTGTGGCAACCGCATCGCATCGCCCGAAATACCCGCCGGATCGACCGAGTAGCTCACCGTCAGCTCGCTGTCGTCGGCCATCACCTTGGTGGCGTTGGCCAGCGCCTTCTTGAACGGATCGGCGGGGTTGTCGGAGGGTTTGGTCATCGGGTGTTCCCCAGACGCGGCTTTACTGCACGCTCACATTCGCCGCGCTTTCCGGCAGTTCCTCGTCAAAGCAGCGCTGGTAGAATTCCGCCACGGTCTGGCGCTCCAACTCGTCGCACTTGTTGAGGAAGGTCAGCCGGAACGCGTAGCCCACGTTGCGGAAGATGGTGGCGTTCTGTGCCCAGGAGATCACGGTGCGGGGGCTCATCACCGTCGACAGCTCGCCATTCATGAAGGCGGTGCGCGACAGGTCCGCCACCGTCACCATGCGGCTGACGGTCTTGCGGCCCTCGGCGGTGTTGAAGATCGGGTTCTTGGCCAGCACGATCGCCGTCTCTGCGTCGTGGCTCAGGTAGTTGAGCGTGGCCACCAGGCTCCAGCGGTCCATCTGGCCCTGGTTGATCTGCTGGGTGCCGTGATAGAGGCCCGTCGTGTCGCCCAGACCCACGGTGTTGGAGGTGGCGAAGAGACGGAAGAACGGGTTGGGCGTGATCACCTCGTTCTGATCCAGCAGTGTCAGCTTGCCATCCGCCTCCAGCACCCGCTGGATCACGAACATGACATCCGCGCGCCCTGCGTCGTATTCGTCGAACACGATGGCCGTCGGGTTGCGCAGCGCCCAGGGCAGGATGCCCTCGTGAAACTCGGTCACCTGCACGCCGTTGCGCAGCTTGATCGCGTCCTTGCCGATGAGGTCGATCCGGCTGATATGGCTGTCGAGGTTCACCCGCACGCAGGGCCAGTTGAGCCGCGCGGCCACCTGCTCGATATGGGTGGATTTGCCGGTGCCGTGATAGCCCTGGATCATCACCCGGCGATTGTGCGAGAACCCCGCGAGGATGGCCAGCGTGGTATCGGGATCGAACTTGTAGGTCGAGTCGATCTCCGGCACCCGGTCGCTGCGCTGGGCAAAGCCCTTCACGATCATGTCTGTGTCGATGCCGAAAACCTCGCGCACGGCGATTTCCTCGGTCGGTTTCGCGTTGATGTCAATCGTGCCGTCAGCCAATTCGCCGGTCCTTCGATAGGGTCGCTGTTTCGTCGGTGTCGTGGTGCAACATATCGCGTGGAAGGGCAAGGGGAAGGGGCAAGATCGGGCTGGCCTCATGGCGCGTCCGCACTGGTCATACCGGCCCGGCGTGCTAGGATGGGGTGCGAACGGGACAGTGACGGGCACATGGCGACGCGCGACGACATAGAACGGCACATCCTGCGTGCCGCGCAAGGGGACCGGGCGGCGTTCAAGGCGCTTTACGACGCCACGTCGGCGAAACTCCTGGGCGTTGCCCTGCGTGTGTTGAATGACCGCGCAGAGACCGAGGATGTGTTGCAGGAAATCTACGTCAAGATATGGCACAATGCCGCGCGTTACAATGTCAACGGGCTGAGCCCCATGACCTGGCTGATAACGATCGCGCGCAACAGCGCCGTCGACCGTCTGCGCAAGCTGCGCCGGGCCGGGACGACCGACGTGCTGGAAGAGCGGATCGCCGACACCGGGGCAGGGCCCGAGACGCAGGCCATCGCCGCGTCCGAGCGGCGGCGGCTCGACGCGTGCATGGACGAACTGGCCGCGCCGCGTGCCGAGGCCGTGCGCCGTGCCTATCTGGACGGCGAGACCTATGCCGATCTCGCGGCACGGTTCGACGTGCCGCTCAACACGATGCGAACATGGCTGCGCCGCAGCCTCATGAAGCTGAAGGAGTGTCTGTCGCGATGAGCGATCAGGACCATCCAGACCGGGACGAGGACCACATCCTCGCGGGCGAATACGCGCTCGGCCTGCTTTCGGCAGAGGAGGCGGCGGCGTTCGAGGCGCGCATGGGGCGCGACCCGGACCTGCGCGCCGCCTACGCGCAATGGGCCACGGATTTCGCCGCCATGACCGACGAGATCGCGCCGCAGGCCCCGCCCGCCCATGTCTGGCAGCGGCTCGAGGCGGGGCTGTTCCCCGACGCCCGGCCCGGCGCCGGCTGGACGCGGCGGCTGGCGCTCTGGGGCGGCGGCCTTGCGGCGGCGGCGGTGCTGGTCCTGGCGCTCGTTACCGGTGGCGACTGGGGTACGCCGCCGCAGGTGCCCGCCGAGGCGCTCTACCGCGCCGAGGTGGCGGCCGAGGATCGCAGCCTGGTGGTCGATGCCGTCTATGACGCCGCGACCGGCACCCTTTTGATCGACCGTGCGGCGGGTGCGCCCGCGCCGGGCCGCGCGCTGGAACTGTGGCTGATTGCCGGAGAGGCGGCGCCGGTCTCGCTCGGCGTTCTGCCCGAGGACCGGCGCGGGTCGATCCCGGTGCCCGACGCCCTGCGCCCGCGCCTGCCCGGTGCCGTCCTCGCGGTCTCTGACGAGCCCCCGGGCGGATCGCCCACCGGCGCGCCCACCGGCGACGTGCTGGCCACCGGCGCGGTGCGCGACACCTAGGACGGTTGCTGAAAAACGCGTCCCCCACCGCCGGCCAGCCCCCCGCCCGGCCCTGCCGCGCACCAAACGCGCGGGGCAGGTATCACCCCCCTAGGGGTTGTTGACGTTCAGGATTCCCATTTGTTGTGAGTTCTGATTCAAGG
>JADQCC010000067.1 GCA_016278295.1 Roseovarius sp.
TCAACGCCTTCTCGTCTGCCATTCTCTATGGGATCGACAGTATCGCGGGCGCGCTTGTAGCTTCCGTCGGCGGCGGCAGCCCGGGCCCTTCAGGCACCTTCGCGGAGGAATTCGACCGGCTGATCGCGGAACTGGGCGACTATCTGAACGCTGCCGGGTCCGAGCTGAATTGGATGGCCGGCGCCATGCTCGACATCGTGGGCGTCCTCCTGCTTTCGATCCTTGGCGGTTTGGCCGCATTTATCCTCGTGGCCTCGCGTTTAATGATCGCGCTCCTGATCGGGATCGCCCCGGTGATGATTTTCCTGACCCTCTTCGAGGTGACCAAGGATTACTTTGCGCGCTGGCTGTCCGCGCTGATTTCCTTTGCGCTTTACCCCATCGTCGTGGCAGGCGTGTTCGCGACGATCACAGGCGTCTCTTCCGCGCTCATTGGCGAACTCGGTGACCCAGAGGGGGCCTCCAACATCGGCGCGCTCATCCCCTTCTTTATGATGGTTCTAATGGCCAAAGGCTTTATCATCGCCACGCCCTTCATCGTCCGTGCGATCTCGGGAAACATCATGATGCCCGCCCTTTCAAGTGGTCTCGGCGGCAGCTACGGTTTCGCCCGCGCCGCCATGGGCAGCCAGCAGGCCTACAACCGCTACCTGATAGGTGGGGCAAGTGGTGCAGAATACGCGGCCCTCAGGGCGCGGCAGTTCTTCGGAGTGCAGCAGATGCCGGTCAGGCAAGGCATGGGGCAGACGGGTCAAGTAAGTCGTACAGGTTCACCGCGGACAGGGTCGCAGATGCTCGCGCAACTGGCCCGGCTGGGAAGGTTGGGGAGGCGGTGAAGTGAAAGAGAGCAACCGATATTCTGGGAGTTGTCTGCCGCATAGCGATCTCATCCAGGTCAAGTGTTTCTAGCGGAGCAAGTGCCTTGGCGTAAAGGCGGCATATGGCTGAAGTTGGCAACCCAAAGCACGCGTCCGTTGAAGGCTTGGCACGGGTTCGGAAGTCCTCGACCATCTCCCAGTGGGTCGACGCCTTTCGGTGATCAAGAAGCCCAGCATAGGCAAGGACATAGCCGCCCAGGCACAGGCCGACGATCTTTGCGCCTTTGTCGTTGGCCCGCCGCAACGCATTGACCAGATCTGCCGAAGGTCGCTTGTCCAGGCCGTTCCAAAAAGGAATCACGATCACGTCCGCCGTGGCGATCGTCTCTGTTCCACCCATCGGGACAATCGACATGCCAAATTCATTGTGCAGGGGCTGAAGCTCCACGGCACAGATGCGCATGTCGAATAGATCCGACCCTGGCAGGAAGTTCCCGAAGATTGCGCACGGCACCGAGAACTGGAACGGCGCAAACCCATCGCAGACCAGAACGGCGACTATGGGCTTTGCCGAAGTGGTCGCGATTTCGGGGCCTTTCATCTCGCCTGCTTGACATGTCATGAGCGATCTCTGTTTCCGGCGAATCTGCTCCCGTGTTGACCTCCGGACAGCGCCCGCGTCGCACGGAAATGCAGTGGCACCTGCCGAGGTTGCACACTCTTTGTGCCAAAACCGGTCCCTGAAAAGGTGACGTGTTAGTTTGGGCAACATGTGCACTATACGGAAAATCAGTTTTAGTTCAATGTTTCATCGAGTCTGTGTAACGGCACGACCAAAGTAACCAACTGTTTTCATTTATAATTATGCTCGCGTTTCATTTGAGCCGCGACTCCGGGATAGGAGTTCTGCCCGTTTGGCCATCCTTGCCGCTGACGGGCTCGACGAAGGCGAGTGACAAAAATGATGCTTGAATAGAAACATGTATCCGGTTAGGAAACATTTAATAGAAAGAAGACACAGGGAAAGAAGCTGGTATGAGCGCCGAAGCCTCTTATGACATAGCCATCATCGGTGCCGGCCCCGCCGGATTGTATGCCGCCTACTATGCCGGGTTCCGCGGACTGCGCACTGTATTGCTGGATGGGTTGCCGCAAGTGGGTGGGCAAATCTCGACGATGTATCCCGAGAAATTGATCCACGACGTAGCAGGTTTCGCGGCCGTCAAGGGCGCAGATTTTGTCGCCGGTCTGCTCGAGCAGTCGCGCCGCCAGGACTACAACCTGAAATTGGAAGAGACCGTTTCCGAGATGGTAAAAGAAGGCGACGCCTACCGCTTGACCACCGACAGCGGCCTGACATTTCATGCAAAATCAGTCGTGATTGCGGCCGGTCTCGGCCGCTGCGAACCGCGCTCCCTGCCAGCGCTCAAGGATACCTCTTCCCCCAACATCATGCATTTTGTCCCCAACCTGTCTGTCTTGGATGGTCAGGACGTGGTGATCGCCGGTGGCGGCGACAGCGCGGTGGACTGGGCTCTGGCCGCAGAGTCGCGCGCCAAGTCCGTGACTATTATCCATCGCCGCCCGCGTTTCCGCGCCCATGAGCGCAGCGTTGAGGAAATGAAGAACAGCTCCGTTAAGATCATCGCGCCCGGCGAGGTTCTGGGCTATCGCAAGGAAGGCGATACAGAGATCCTGACCGTGCGCGACGACGCGGTGGGAAACGTCGACCTGTCCTTTGGCAAGTTCATCATGGCGCTTGGCTTTGTCTCGGACCTTGGTGCGATGGGCAGCTGGGGCCTCGGTATCGACGGCTTCCGCATCCCGGTCAAGCCGGACATGGAAACCCAACTGACACGCGTCTTCGCGATTGGCGACGTCAGCGAATACCCCGGCAAGGTGCGGCTTATCTCCGTCGGCTTCGGAGAGGCCGCCATCGCCGTGAACCATGCCGCCGCAGCAATCAATCCCGGAATGCCTATCCTTCCAGGGCACAGCACAAACGAGGTTTAACTCATGCCTTATGTGATTTCCGACGCCTGCATTGGCAACAAGGATCAAGCCTGCGTGGACGTCTGCCCCGTGGACTGCATTTACGAGGCCGACGGCCGCGTCTGGATCCATCCAAATGAGTGTACCGATTGCGGAGCCTGCGAATTCGAATGCCCGGTTGAGGCAATCTCCTATGCCGCACCGGATGGAGATGACGGCGATTTGAAGGAAGCACACGAGTTCTTCGAGACCGTACTTCCCGGAAGAGATGCCCCAATTGGTTCTCCGCGCGGTGCGCGGAAAATCGGGAAGATCTGCAGCGATCATCCCAGGGTACTCAAACTAATAAATGGCGAATAACAGAACAAAAACACTGCCATCCACAAACACCTCAAGAGGGAGATATCAATGCCCACTGACGCAAACATTACATCCATCGAAGAAGCACGGGCCTTTCTGGACGAACATAATATCGACACCGTTCGGGTTGGCGCCGTGGATCTGGACGGTCTGTGGCGAGGCAAGCAATTCGGTGCGGAGTACTTCCTGACTTCCGTCGCAGAGAACGGCACCCACATTGCAAATGTGCTGTTTGGCTGGGATGTCGAAGACGAGGTCGTGGAAGGCCTTGCCTATACCAATTGGGACACCGGCTACCCTGACATCAAACTGATTCCCGACCTGTCCACGCTGCGCCTGATCCCCTGGGAGCCGCGGGTCGCCTCTGTCATCTGCGAGATGGTGGAAATGGACATGACCCCCGTGGTCTATTCCCCGCGCGACATCTTGCGCAAGGCCGTCGAAAAGGCCAATGCAATGGGCTATCAGCCCAAGGCCGCCTATGAATTCGAGTTCTATCTTTTTGAAGGCTCGATCGCGGACATGGCCGAAGGTGACTACCGCACCCTGAGCCCCGCTCGTCGTGCTGGCCACTGCTATTCCATGCTGCATTATGCGACTTCGGACGACTTGTTCGGCCAGCTGCGCCGCTATATCCAAGAAGCCGGCCTCACCATTGAGGCAACGATCAGCGAACACGGCCCCGGTCAGTTCGAATTCAACCTGAAGTACGATGATGCGCTTGCCGCGGCGGATGGCGCTCTGTTCGCCAAATACGCGGTCAAGGAACTGGCCGCCCGTAACGGTATGACCGCTTGCTTCATGGCCAAACCCAATGCAGCTTGGTCCGGTTCGTCGGGCCACATGCACATGAGCCTGTCTGACATGGATGGAAAGCCGCTGTTTTGCAACGCGGACGATCCGCTGATGCTGTCGGATCTGGGTCTGTCGTTCCTGGCGGGTATGAAGGAAAACTCGCGGATCATGTCGGCGATCTACCAGCCGAACGTGAACTCCTACAAGCGTACGATGAACGTCGGGGCTTGGGCGGCGGCAAACTCGTCCTGGGGCATTGACAATCGGACAGTGTCCTTCCGCGCCATCCCGTCGAAGGGTCCGGCCGCAAGGATCGAAAACCGCATCCCCGGCGCCGACACTAACCCTTACCTAGTGATCGCCGCCAGCCTACTGTGCGGACTGAAGGGCGTTGAGACCGGCATGGACGCCGGCGAACCCTTCAAGGGCAATGCCTATCGCGCGACCCCGGAAGAAGCCACCCCGCTTGCAAGCACACTCGAGGAAGCGGCGAATCTCTTCGAAAACAGCCCGCTGGTGCGTGAGCTTTTCGGTGAGGAATTCGTCGACCACTACGTGCGAATGAAGCGGTGGGAACTACTGCGTATGAACTCGAAAGTCACTGACTGGGAGCTCAATCGCTATCTGGAAGTGATCTGATCCCGTCATCACAGCCAAACACATATCGGGCCTGGCTGCGGCGCGATCAGGGCAGCTGAAAAGCAAATGTTTAGGAGACTGAAAAATGACAAGTGCCAAGGAAAAGGACGTCAAGGACGTTGCAGCGAACTTCGACTTCCACGGAGAAGCGCTTGACACGATCTTTGACACCTACGCAACGCTCCGCTCAAAATGCCCTGTGGGCCGCAGTGAGAAATATGGCGGCTTCTGGTTCATCACCAAGAGCGATGACATCTTTGCCGCGGAGCAAGACCCGGAAACATGGTCCGTTCGTCCCAGCATGATGTTTCCCCCGGTGACAGATGCCGAACTGCCGCCGATCGACAGCGACCAACCCGAGCATACGGATTATCGTCGCATCCTGCTGCCGCTATTCACGCCGAAGGAACTGAAGAAGCTGGAAGAGCCGATTCGTGAAACCGCTCGGGCACAAGCTGCGGAATTTCTTGCGAAGGGCTCCGGCGCGGATGCATCCTATGGCTATGCCCGCCCGGTTCCGACCATCATCTTCAGCAACCTCGCCGGCTATCCTGAAGAAGATTGGCCGAAGTTCGACCAATGGGTCGATGACATCATCTATGAGCGTGTTGAACGCCCAGAGGTGATGCGTGCCGCTGAAAAGGCCGTTTACGACTACTTCGACAACCTGCTCGACAACTGGAAAGACGATCCGGAATCCTCCACGCTGATCGACTATCTCTGCCGTGCAAAGATTAATGACAAACCGCTGACTCGCGACGAACTGTTGCGCTATTGCTACCTGCTCTTCCTTGCCGGTCTCGACACCACGGCCTGGGCGATCCGTGCCGGCATCTGGCATCTGGCGCATAACCCGGAAGACCAGCAGAAGCTGCGCGATGACTCTTCCCTCATCCCCATGGCCTGCGAGGAATTCCTGCGTTGCCTGTCTCCGGTTCAGGCGATGGCTCGCACCTGTCTCAAGGACACCGTGGTGCGCGGACAGGAGATCAAGGCCGGGGACCGTGTCGTTCTGGCTTTCGGCTCGGGCAACCGCGACGAAGAGATTTTCCCGAACCCCGACAAGGTAGACATCCTGCGCCAAGAAAACCGTCACCTTGGCTTCGGCGGCGGCATTCACCGCTGCTTGGGCTCCAACCTGGGCCGTCGGGAACTGGTGGTCGGCATCGAGGAGTTCCTCAAGGTCGTCCCGCCCTTCACGCCAGCTGACCCCGACCAGAAATGGCACGGCGTTGGCCCGCTCAACATTAAGTTCTGACCGAAGGAGGAGACTATGAAAGTCTGTATCGACGAGAACCTGTGCCAAGGCCATGCCCGCTGCGTGTTCTTTGCCCCCGATGTCTTTGAAATCGATGACGAGGGCTATGCAAACGTGCGTGAGGGTATGGAAAACGTTCCCGCGGACCAGCAGGACAATGTTCGTAAAGCCGCGGCGAACTGCCCCGAGCGCACGATCATTATCTCCGAGTAACGGAAGTCTTGGCGGATGACTACGCTGCGGATCCTCATCTCGGAAGGCAATGAATGCAGCGACCGGGCGCGCCTGATCAGCAGTGCCGGCCATTCATCCAGTGGGCTTTGCGACCGGGTGCTTCACGGCATCCGGTCCGATCTGAAGACAGAGATTTTCTTCGCGGCCGACGAAGCGCAAAGGCCCAAAAAGCCGCTTACGGACTACGACGGCATTCTGTTCACCGGGTCGATGTCCAACATCCAAGATATGACGGACGGCACCCGCCGCCAGATCGCCTTCATGCAGAAGGCCTTTACCTCGGGCACGCCGCTCTTCGGCATCTGCTGGGGGTTACAGCTTGCCACCGTAGCTGCAGGCGGTCAGGTCGGACCCAGCGGTGCCGCTGATGGCCGCGGCGAATGGCCGTTCGCGCATCGGATCGCGCTGACCCCCGCCGGCCGCGATCACCCGATGCACCTGAACCGTCCTAACGTATTTGACAGCTACGCATTTCATTCGGACGTGATCTTCGACCTGCCTCCCGGCGCCACTGTAACCGCCCGCAATGGCCGTTGTATCCAGGCGCTGGAACTCCAGGGCCAGAAATCCGTCTTTTGGGGCGTGCAATACCATCCTGAGGCCGATGGTGCCCAGGCTGCCGGCTTCACCTGCGGCTTTGCTCCAGCGCTGGTCGAGGCCGGCTACTACCCAGATGCCGATACCCTTTCTGCCTCCGCCAAGGTTCTGCGCCGCCTCGGTCCAGGTTACCGGCCGAATGCGGAAGACCGCGACCAACTGGGCGCTCTCTCCCTCGACAGGTTCGATTTCGCACCGGTCGAGCTAGTCAACTGGTTGCAGCATCACGTCCGCCCTGCCCAGGCCCGCCGGCAGGACCGGCAGTGTACGGACAGACGGCGGGAACGCGGCTGCAACCATTGGAAAGAAGGGAATACCCGACGATGACTCAGCCACGCATACTCATCTCGGAAGGCAATGAACAGGCCGACCGCGCAATTTTCACCGCCTATAACGGCTGCGCGTCTAGCGGTATGTTCGAGAAGCTGCTGGGCCGCTTGCGGCCGGATATCGAAAGCGAAATCCTCCTGACCACAGATGCCGGCCAAACGCCGCAGCGACCGCTTTCGGACTACGACGGCATTTTGTTCACTGGCTCGAACTCCAACATCCACAAGATGACAGAAGGTACCCGCCGGCAGCTCGATTTCGCCCGTACCGCCTTCGAGTCCGGCACCCCGATGTTCGGGATCTGCTGGGGTCTGCAGCTGGCCACCGTCGCCGCCGGCGGCGAGGTCGGACCCAGCCAGGCCAAGGACCGCAAGTGCGAGGCACCCTTCTCCTTCGGCGTAAGCCTCTCTGAAGAGGGGCGCGGGCACCCGATGCACTTGGGCCGACCTGAGACCTTCGACACCTTTGGCTTTCATTCCGACCAAGTGACTCGGCTTGCCCCCGGCAGCCGCGTGACCGCCTGCAACCGGCACTTCATTCAGGGGGTGGAGATCACCGGCGCGAAATCCGTCTTCTGGGGCGTCCAGTACCATCCCGAGCTAGATGGCCCCGACACGGCAGGCTTCATGCGCGGCAGCATCCAGGAGCTGGTCGACGGTGAGGTTTACAGCTCGCTCGATGCAATCGAAGCCGTTGCCAAAGCGCTGGACCGTTTCGCCCCGGACAGACCGCCGACCGAGGCGGATATGGCCCTGTTCAGGCCACTCGACCTGTCGAGCTTCGACTTCAGGCCCATCGAATTAATGAATTGGCTGGAGCACATGGTGCTTCCGGCCCAACGAAAAAGAATCTCAGCCGAGCAACCGATAAGAGATCGCTTCGCACAACAAAGGTCAGAAGAATGCTTCTTCTGATCACAGGAGGAGCAGATGCTGTGACGGAGCTTTGGAGACGTCAACGGACCGGCGTCAAATGCTAGAAACATCGTCCAATCAGGGAGAAAACAGATGTCAAACCCAAGTACAGCTACAGCTGATACTTCAACACAGCTCCTAAAGAGCTCGATCACCTTCTTTCATATCGTCTTCATGGTCACCGCAGCGGCTGCCCCACTGGTTGTGGTCTCTGCCTATATCCCGATCTCCATGGCCTGGGGCGCAGGAATGGCAACGGCACTGACCTATGCCGCAACTACCCTCATTCTTCTCGTTTTCACAGTCGGATTCGCCCAGATGGCAAAGCGGATCACCTCGGCCGGTGCGTTTTATACGTTCACAACGCAGGGTCTAGGCAAACCCACCGGTCTGGCCGTCGGTCTGACCGTGATGTCTGCCTATAGCATGATCTCTCCGGCGATTGCGGGCGGCTTCGGTTTCTACACGGCGCATCTGCTCGAGACTTACCTCGGTATTAAAGTCGCATGGTATTGGTGCAGTGCCGCGTCTCTTGTGCTGATGTGGATCATCTCGACCTTTCGGATCAGCTATGGTGCGAAGATCCTCAGCATTTTGCTGATCGTCGAAGTTCTGATCATTGCCGCTATCTGTCTGACCACGACTGTTGTCGGCGGTGCAGAGGGCCAGATGCCTTACGTCTTTGACCCCTCTGGCTGGAGCGCCGCCCCCGCCGTCGGTGTTGGCTTTTTTCTGGCCTTCTGGTCCTGGATCGGCTTCGAAACCACCGCAATCTATGGCGAAGAAACCATGGACCCCAAAAAAGCTGTGCCGCGCGCGACTTATATCGCCGTTCTCACCCTGGGTCTGTTCTACACCTTCGCAGCCTATGCTGGTCTTGTCGGTTTTGGCAGCGAGTCGACCACGCAAGCGGAAACGTTGGTCGACCAGTACTTCTTTGAGTTGGCCGATATCTACACCTTTCACGGAGTCCGAGTGGTCATGGACTTCCTGGTGGTGACAAGCTTTTTCGCCTGCTCCTTCGCCTTCCACAATAACGCCACACGTTACTTCTACTCGCTGGGTCGAGACGGGATCCTGCCTAAGGTACTGGGCCGCACCCATACCGAGCATAAGTCGCCGCATATCGCGGCCGGCGTGCAAGCAATCATCGCCATCTTCACCGTGGCGCTCTTCGCTTTCGGTGGCGGCGACCCGCTCCTGCATCTGGGTACCTGGCTGCCAATCTTCTGCACCCTAGCAGTGATTGTCGTTCAGCTGATCGTATCGTTGGCCGTGATCGGCTACTTCAACCGCATTGGTCGCGATGAGCCGCTGGCCTGGTGGAAGACGCTGCTCGCCCCGGCGCTCGGCGCCGCCGCGCAGGCCGTGGTAGTGGTACTACTTCTGAAAAATATCACCTTCCTCGCCGACAGCGAAACGTTAGTTGTGAAGCTGATCCCGTTGTATGTGGTCGGGATCGCAGCCCTTGGTTTCTTCTACGCGCTCCATCTCCGCAGCAGTGATCGGACGCGCTACGAGATGATCGGGAAACTTCACGACGATGAACTCGAGGAAATGTTTGTCGACGAGATGTACGTGGCGGAATACGAGGATCGTGCACGCACCTGACTCTTAGGCCCACCCAAGGCCTCGACTCAAGAGGCGAATCCGGGCCGCCGAGTTTCGCTGGCCCGGGTTCTTACCTTTTTAGCCCCGTCATGGCTCGTCAGCTTCGTTATGTTGGCGGAGCCGTGTGGGGCAGTTCCAGTCTTGAAGAAATGTTTCCAGATGTGTAAACACGTAGCCGCAAGCGAAACAAGTTGCAGGCTATGCGATTTGGTCACATAGGCAGGAGCACTTCTTGAATATTTTTCGCGTACATTGCGTCCTTTTTGCGTTTTCGGCCGTCTCTCTGGCTGAACGGAAACCCCGAGTTTTCGGAAAGCGCGTTCAAGTTACGCGGTGTGTGGCAGGGCAGAGGACGAATGTCCGTTGGAATAGACCTCGATAAAGGGCGTAGAGAAAAGATGTCTTTTGAAAACGCGATACGTACGCAGCGCACCCGAAAAGGCATTAGTCTGCGTTCACTAGCGACGGAATTGGGTATTTCTGCATCCCAGCTGTCCAAGATCGAAACCGGAAAATCCAAGCTCTCGGTCGAGTTGGCTCTGGAGATCGCCGGGTTGCTCGAAGTTCCGGCCTCGGTTTTCCTGTCGAAGGGGCGGCCATCGGCGGGTGGGCGACGCACGATCAGCCGGGCTTCCCAAGAGGATCTGCATGCCACGCCAGGGATGCGGTTTCGGCCGCTGTGTACCGAATTCAAAGACCACGAGGTACTCTACTGGGTCACAACAATCACCGCCACCGACTTCGAAGAGAATGGGGGCTGGCACCAGCATCCAGGGCAAGAGTTCTTTTACGTTTTGTCCGGGAAAATAAAGCTTCTGTCTCAGCTTTACGAAACTGCCGAACTCAACAAAGGCGACAGCATCCTGTTCGATTCAGAACAGCCCCATGCCTATGTCGCTGTGGACGGTCCGGCCGAATTGATGATGATTAACGTCCTTGCGTGA
>JADQCC010000070.1 GCA_016278295.1 Roseovarius sp.
GGACCTCTGGATCCACAATCCAGCGCTCTAACCAACTGAGCTAAGGCGGCACTGACGGGGGATGTACCTATGCCGCCTGCCGATTGCAAGCCTAACGAAAAGCGATTTCCCAGCTTTGTTCGACAAGATCGCAGCCAAAAGAGCGCACCGGTTTCGAGGCGATAAGGCGCCAGCCGTTGCGGGCGTAGAGCGCGCAGGCGGCGCGGTGGCTCTCATGCGTCCACAGCGCCATGCCGCTATATCCGTGCGCGCGGGCAAAGCCGGTGCAGGTATCCAGAAGCCGCTGCCCGAGCCCCTGCCCGCGGGTCTCGGGCATCAGGAGGAACAGCCGCAGCTTGGCGAGTCCCTCGGACTGGCGCACACAGAAGATCGAGCCAAGCCGCCGATCCCCGACATGAGCGATCCAGCCCGCCTCGCAGCTCGGGTCGTGATCCGCGATGAACGCGTCGAGAATCTCTGCGACCAGCGCGCCGAACGTCTCGTCAAAGCCCTCGTCGCGCGCGTAGAGCGTGGCATGGCGCTCGACCAGCCAGGATGCGTCGTCGGGGCGGAAGGGGCGGATCGCGGCCTCGGTCATGCTGGCCATCAAAGCGCGCGCAGACTTGCCAATCAAGCGTGAACAGCGTAGCAGATCGCAAGTTTCAGGAGGCGGTCATGGGTATCAACGACGAACGCGAGATCGAGGCCAATCTCCAGATCGGGCCAACGGATAACGGCATGGTACGCCTGTTCATCGAGTCGCAGGGCATCGAGGTTCCGATGGATTTCGAGCCCGAAGAGGCCGAGGAAATCGCCGAGGAAATCCGCGCCGCCGCGGCCGCCGCCCGGGTGCGCGGATCATAGCGGCGGATCGGTGAGCCGGTGCAGACGGCGCGCGGCGTCGCGGGCGATACGACGGATGAGTGCGGCACGCCGCGCGGCCGCGAGCCGGGTTTCCGGGGCCATGCGGATGATATCGGCATCGTAGCCGTCGGCGATGATGAGGCCGGTATCGTCGGGCAGCAGATCGGTGGGGAACCCCGCGTCCACCGCCCAGAAATAACGGTCACACCAGTCGAGATAACCTGTCCACTTGGCGTCCGAGGCGAAATCGGCGCGGCCCGATTTGCACTCGATCACCCAGATATCGCCCTTCGGACCCAGCGCCATGACGTCCACGCGCTTGCCGCGCTCGGGCACGAATTCCGTCAGGACGGCGAAATCATGGCTGGCCAGGTGGCGGCAGACGCCACGGGCGAGCACCTGTCCGGGACGCAGGGACGGATCATGCGGGACTGCCATATCGACATTTTGAACGAATGAGGAACGCACGCAACCCCTTGCCGCGGGGCGCACAAGCGCTTAGCTGTGGGGTGTGGCGGGTGCTGCCCTTCTCGTGAACGGTTGCATTCCGGTGGCCTTAAGCAATTCCGAGGGAGCTGGCTCTGTCCGGATCGTGGTCCGGTTACCCGGCGCCCACCTGTATACACAGGTCCTCGGGAATGAGAGAACCCCACGGTTGCGTGCGGGCCCGTCACACCCCTCTCCTCTTCCCGATTCGCTGGCCCGAGATCCACGCAACGCGAAAAGGCCCCCGCGGGGGCCCTTGATCAGTGGTCCGTCTGGCGCGGCTCAACCCCTGGGTCGAAACGTCCGGCGCGCATCATCGACGCGGGCGGGGATCGTGGCATAGTCGCGGCGCATGACATGCTGGCGCAGCCCGCCGTGGTGATCGTCGTCATCGTCATCCTTCATCCGCATCACCGCGATGGCGAATTGCACCCCGGCAAAGACGACACCATTTGCCAGCCATAGGATCAGGACCGCAAGCGGCCCGTCGCTGCTATTGGTGACAAGGTGCCACAGGTTGGCGATATCGAACCACAGCAGAAGCGCAACAAACACACCGGCGATGCCAAAGCCGATGGCGACCTGCGTGATGTAGAGCTTTATGAGCTTGGGCATGGTCAACCTCCGTTTCTGCTACAATAAAGCTACGCCCTTGCCATAAGATTACAAGTGCCGATCCCGGCCTGCCCGTGCCCGGCGCAAAGCATCGCCGCTCCAGACCCGCGAAAACGCGCGGTTTCGCGACTGCCGACATGGGCCCCGGGCGGATTCGTCGCAGCACGGGTCAGCGGCATTTCAGCGGCAGTAGGAACCACCACGATACCGAGCCGTATCGAAATGAAAATGGTCTTGGTGGAATCGATCTGATTCCGGACCCAGCACCGTACCGAAGGGGCCGCAGGCTTTCCGTTGGACGCGGCGCAGTACCCGGCCCTTTTGCCCCTGTCCCCAATGATCGCGCACCGAAATCTCGGAACCGTCGCGCAATTGCAGCGCGGCAATGTCGATGGCGCGGCCCTTGCCGTGCTCGGAAATCTCCGCGCCCGGTTGGCTATTGCGGGTCCGGCAGGCATAATGCGCCGCAACACGCAGACCGGTGAGACCCCCGCCCATGCGGCCGACCTCGGGCCCGGCGCTCTGATCGACCCAGGCCCCGAGCGTCCGCGCGGTACGACAATCGAGCGTCGCAGGCTGGCTCAGGCGCGCGCCATGCACCGATTCGAGCCGCACCGCGCGCTCGACCCCGCAGCCCGCGATCCGACCGGGCAGGGCGCCCGAAACCGTGCCCACCAGCCCCGGATCGCCACAAAGCCCTGCGCCGCGCGTCACCACGTCATTACCGCGCCCGCACCCTGTCGCCAGAACGCTCAGACCCAATGCGGCGAGGAAGACCGCGCGTCTCATGCCTTCTTTCCCCGGCCGAAGTCCGGCGCGTCCACGTCCTGCCCCGCCTCGATGATGCCACGGCGGATAGCGCGGGTGCGGGTGAAATAAGCGTGCAGGTGATCGCCGTCACCGGTGCGAATGGCGCGTTGAAGCGCAAACAGCTCCTCCGTGAAACGCCCGAGAATTTCCAGCGTCGCCTCCTTGTTGTTCAGGAACACGTCGCGCCACATGGTCGGGTCGGAGGCCGCGATGCGGGTGAAATCGCGGAACCCGGCGGCGGAATACTTGATGACCTCGCTGTCGGTGACGCGGCGCAGGTCGTCGGCCACGCCGACCATCGTGTAGGCGATGAGATGCGGCGCGTGGGAGGTAACAGCAAGGACGAGATCGTGATGCTCGGCATCCATCTCGTCGGTATGGCTGCCCAGCGCCTGCCAGAACCGCTCCAGCCGCTCGACCGCCGCGCGATCGCTGCCCGGCTGCGGCACGATCAGGCACCAGCGGTTGTCGAACAACTCGGCAAAGCCCGAGCGGGGACCGGAGTGCTCGGTGCCCGCCAAGGGGTGGGCGGGGACGAAATGTACACCTTCGGGCAGGTGCGGCGCGACCGCCTCGATCACCGCCTTCTTGACCGACCCCACGTCGCTCAGCGTCGCGCCGGGCTTTAGCACCGGGGCGATCTCCTCGGCCACGGCCCCCATCGCCCCCACCGGAATGCAAAGCACCACCAGGTCGGCCCCGTCGGCGGCCTCGGCGGCGGTCTCGCAGACGCGGTCGCACAGGCCGATCTCGCGCGCGATGGCGCGGGTCTCGGGGCTGCGGGCATGGCCCGTCACCTCCCGCGCGAGCCCGCCGCGGCGGATGGCATGAAACATCGACGAGGCGATGAGCCCCAGCCCGATGAGCGCCACGCGATCGTAGATCACGCTCATCGCGTGCCCACCCGGAATTGCGCCACGGCATGGGCCACGCGGCGACAGGCGGCCTCGTCGCCCACGGTGATGCGCAACCCTTGGGGAAAACCATAGCCGCCCACCCGGCGCACGATGATCCCATCGGCGCGCAACGCGGCATCACAGGCCGCCGCCTCGTCCTCTGACGCGAACCGCGCCAGCACGAAATTGGCGTGGCTCTCGTCCACCGCCACGCCGCTCTCGCGCAGCGCCTCGGTCAACCATGCGCGATTGCGCATCGTGTCAGTGACCACGCGTGTCAGCCACTCTCGATCCCGCACCGCCGCCTCGGCGGTGGCGAGTTGCGTGGGCGAGAGGTTGAAGGGCTGGCGAATACGGTTCAGCACCTCGATCATCGCGGTTTGCGCATAGCCCCAGCCGATCCGCAGCCCGCCCAGGCCATAAGCCTTGGAAAAGGTGCGCGTCATGATGACATTGTCGCGCGCCTCGACCAGCGCGACACCGCCGTCATAGCCTGCGGCAAACTCGGTATAGGCGCCGTCCAGCACCAGAATAGCACCTTCTGGTATACCGTCCGCCAACCGCGCCAACTCCGCCTCGGGCAGGATGGTGCCGGTCGGATTGCCGGGATTTGCGATAAAGACGATCCGCGTCCGCGCCGTGCAGGCATTCAGGATCGCGTCCACATCCACCACGCGCTCCCGCTCGGCCACACAGACCGGCGTGGCGCCAACTGCATGCGCCAGAATGGGATACATGGCAAAGCCGTGCTCGGTGTGGATCACCTCGTCGCCCGCTCCGGCATAGGCCTGCGCCACGAACTGCAACACTTCGTCCGAGCCGACACCGCAGATCACCCGTTCGGGGTCGAGCCCGTGCACCTCGGCAATCGCGGCGCGCAACTCGGCATGATCGGTGCCCGGATAGCGATGCAGCGTCGCGGCAGAGCGTGCAAACGCTGCCTTGGCTTTGTCCGAGGGGCCGTAGGGGTTCTCATTTGCCGAGAGTTTGAGTATCTCGGATTTGCCCTCGATCACGGCCTCACCGCTCTTGTAGAGCGCGATTTCCATGATGCCCGGCTGCGGCGTGATCCTGATCATGTCATCCCTCGTGTCTCGCAGGTGGTTCTAGCTTTGGTGCCCCGGCTTGACCAGCAACAAAAGAAAAAGGCCGCGGCGGTTCCCCGTCGCGGCCTCTTCGCATCTGGTCAGAACGCTTAGTTCTGCGCGTAGTATTCGATGACGAGGTTGGGCTCCATCATCACCGGATAGGGCACATCGCCCAGCCCCGGCGTGCGCACAAAGGTCGCGGTCATCTTGGAATGGTCGGCCTCGATGTAATCGGGCACGTCACGTTCGGCGAGCTGCACGGCCTCGAGAACAGAGACAAGCTGCTTCGACTTTTCGCGCACCTCGATCACGTCGCCTTCCTTCACACGGTAGGACGGGATGTTGACCCGCTTGCCGTTCACCATCACATGGCCGTGGTTCACGAATTGCCGCGCGGCAAAGACGGTGGGCACGAACTTGGCGCGGTAGACGACGGCGTCGAGACGGCGCTCCAGCAGGCCGATCAAGAGCTCGCCGGTATCGCCCCGGACGCGCTCTGCCTCGGCATAGATGCGGCGGAACTGCTTCTCGGTGAGATCGCCGTAATAGCCCTTGAGCTTCTGCTTGGCGCGCAGCTGCAGGCCGAAGTCGGAGATTTTCTGCTTGCGGCGCTGACCGTGCTGACCGGGGCCGTATTCGCGGCGGTTGACCGGCGACTTGGGGCGGCCCCAGATGTTCTCGCCCATGCGGCGGTCGATCTTGTACTTGGCAGACGTGCGTTTGGTCACGGCTGATCTCCTTCTTTATATGTCGAAGGGCGTTGTCCTCTGGATTGCTCCCGACAGGCATCCCCTTGCGGGGGCCACCAACACCAATGAAGCCGCGCTTATATACCCCGCGCGCGCGCTGTCAACCACCCGCGCACCCCGGCTTCTTCTTGGTTCAAATACCTCTGCGGGCGCCTCGCAGATGCGCGACCGGGGGCAGCGCCCTCGCCCAGGGTCAGCCCTGACCGGCCAGCGGATCGGGGCCGAAACGGTTGTCACCCGCCGTGCCGCGATGGATGAAAAAGGCGAAAATCAGGATCAGCCCGCCGATCAGCGGGATCAGCACCAGCAGATACCACCAGCCCGAGCGGTCCACATCATGCAGCCGGCGCACGGCCACGGCGATGCTCGGCAAAAGCACGGCCAGCGAAAAGATCGCGCTGACGATATCGCCGAGGATCAATTGCAGCACGAGACTCACCACCAAGACGAAAAGCGCGAACCACCAGAATTCGGAGCGTGCAGCACGTCCGCTGAAATTGGCATAGTTCTCGGTGAGAACCGTCTTGACCGCCGTCATGAAATCCATGTCTCGAAACTCCTTGCCTTTGTCACTTGTCCTTTTGCCCGATCCGCGGCTCGGTGCCCGCGCGCAGCCGCGCGATGTTGCCGCGGTGCCGCCACAGGATCAGCGCCGCGAGGCAGGTCGTCAGCGCCACCGCCGCGCCGTGACCAAGCACCAGCGCCCAGAGCGGCGTCAGCACCGCCGCCACCAACGCCGCCAGCGACGAGATGCGCGCCGCCACCGCCGCGGCCAGCCATGTCAGGCACGCCGCGATTCCGACGGGCCAGGCCAGCGCCAGCAGCAGGCCAAGGAACGTGGCCACCCCCTTGCCGCCGCGAAACCCCAGCCAGACCGGGTAACAATGCCCGGCAAAGGCCGCTATCCCCGCGAGCTGCGCCGCGTCCTCGCCCGCGATCGCCCGTGCCAGCAGCACCGCCAGCGCCCCCTTGCCGCCGTCCAGCAGCAGCGTGAGCGCGGCAGCCGCCTTGTTGCCCGTGCGCAGCACGTTGGTGGCCCCGATATTGCCAGAGCCGATCTCGCGCAGGTTGCCCAGCCCCATCACCCGCGCCAGCACCATGCCGAACGGGATCGAGCCCAGCAGATAGCCCAGCCCGGCCCACAGGATCAGGATGCTGGCGACGCTCTCGACAGAGGGCATTACTCGGCCTCGTAAACGCGGGTTCCGGCGACATAGGTGGCGCTCACCCTACCCTGAAGCCGCGCCCCGTCAAACGGTGTGTTCTTGGATTTCGAACGCAGCGCGAACCGGTCGAGGATGAACGGCTTGCCAGGATCGAACAGCACGAGGTCCGCGGGCGCCCCCGGCACAAGCCGCCCGGCAGGCAGCCCCAGCCGCTTCGCCGGATTGAGCGACAGCGCACGAAACAGCGTCGGCAGGTCGAGCGCCTCGGCATGGTAAAGCCTGAGCGCCGCCGGAAGCAGGGTCTCCAGCGCCACCGCCCCGCTCGCCGCCGCCTCGAAGGGTTGGCGCTTGCTCTCCTCGTCCTGCGGGGTGTGCATCGAACTGATGATATCAATCAGCCCTTCGCGCACCGCCTCCGTCACCGCCTGCCGGTCCTCCTCGGACCGGAGCGGCGGCTTGACCTTGAAGAAGGTGCGATAGTCCGACACATCGAGCTCATTGAGCGTCAGGTGATGGATGCTCGTTCCCGCCGTGATATCCAGCCCGTTACGCTTGGCCCGGCGCAGGGCAGGTAGCGCGCGGGCGGTGGTGATCTGGTCAGCGTGATAGCACGCCTGCGTCATCTCCAGCAGGGCGATGTCGCGGTCGAGCCCCATCCGCTCGGCCATCGGCGAGACGGCGGGCAGGCCCCGCAGCGAGGCGAACTTTCCACTCGTCGCCGCCGCCCCCGCGCTCAGCCCGGGATCCTGCGGATGGCCGATCACCAGCGCACCCAGGCTGCGCGCATAACTCAGCGCCCGGGCCAGCACCTTGGTGTCGCGGACAACGTGGTCGCAATCGGTAAAGGCCACGGCCCCCGCATCCATCAGGAACCCGATCTCGACCATCTCGCGGCCCTCGCGGCCCTTGGTCAGCGCGGCCATCGGCAGCACGTTCACCGGCGCCGCCTCGTTGGCGCGGCGCTCGACGAATTCCAGCACCTCGGGGCTGTCGATGGCGGGCAGCGTGTCGGGCCGGGTGGCCATCGTGGTCACACCGCCCGCCGCCGCCGCCAGCCCGGCAGAGCGATAGCTTTCCTTGTGCCGCTCGCCCGGCTCGCAGACCTTCACCCCGATATCGACGATGCCGGGGGCCAGGCATTGCCCGCCACAGTCAACCACGACCTCGGCCTGCGGCCTGTCCTCGCCGCTGCCGCGCCCGGCGATCATGCCGCCGTCGATCAGCAGCCAGCCGGGGCCGTCCGTCCCCGCCTCGGGGTCGATCAGGCGGGCGTTTGTAAAGAGTGTGGTGGTCATGCCGTCCCGTCCTTGCCTGCCCAGTTCGTTCATCCCGCCACCCATACCATTACCACCGTCAGTACCGCGATCACCGCCAGCGCCGCCATCGCGATCTTGCCGGACATGCGCGGGTCTTTCGGCTCCTGCATGGCTCATCCCTCCCGCAGGCCAGCGGCGGCGCGGATACGGGCCCCGGTCGCCGCACGGTCCGCCTGATACTTGATGAGGTGCTTGTCGCCCGAGACCGTCACCACCTGCACCGCGCTGCCCAGCCCGCGCACCGTCCTGATCTCCGTCAGCCGCACCGCTCGCGTGAGCGGCCCGAGAAGCCGCCGGTCGGTCAGGTCCCAGCGCGCCTGCAATTCGTCGGAAGCCACGTAAAAGGCGCGCACCGCCACCGCCGCGAGCCCGCCCACGGCACCGGTCCAGACATGGGGATTGCCAGCGGCCCAGAGCACCGCCATCCCGAGCGCCATCGCCCCCGCCGCGAGCCACGCGTGATCGCGCCAATAGGTCGCGCGGTCGGGGTGAAAGCTCTCGATCACGCGCTCGCCCACCGCGAGCGCGGTGGTGGGGGTCAAGGAATGGATCGGCCCCTCGCTCATGGTGCCATCGCCAGCCAGATCGCCAGCGCCACGAGCAGCGCCAGCCCCGCAAAGAACACCCCCGCCGCAAGCCGCGCCGCGCGGTGCGAATGTCCGGGGCCCGCGGATGGGGCCAGACTGCCCGCCGCACCGCCCGCGGGCAGCCGCTCGAAACGCACCTCTGGCACATCCTCCTCAAACCGGGCCACGAGGCGCAGACCGCGCCCGGTGCGCAGCACCGTCGCACGACCGCCGAAGGCGCGCGACGGCAGGATCAGCACCCGGCCCGTCAGCCCGTCGACCTGCGGGCGCATTTCCGCGATCTCTGCCTGCGCGATCCCGTGCCCCTCGACCAGATATTCGGACAGCGGCATGGTGCCGAGATCGCCCAGGTCGAACAGCTCGATCTCGCGGCCGTTCAACGCGCCGTCGGCCCCCAGCGCATCCATCACCGCCGCGTCATCGAGCGGCGCACCGGCGTCCTCCAGCACGGAAAAGACGCGCACCACATGCGCCTCGTACGCGGGGACATGGAGCATGGTACTCATGCCGCGCGGCGCGCCCGCAGGCCCTGCGCCAGCAGTTCCATCGCCGCCATGCGGACCGCCACGCCCATCTCGACCTGATCCTGTATGACCGAGCGGTTGATGTCGTCGGCGATCTCGCCGTCGATCTCCACCCCCCGGTTCATCGGCCCGGGATGCATCACGATGGCATCCGGGTTGGCAAAGTCCAGCTTCTCGGCGTCGAGGCCGAAGCGGTGGTAATACTCGCGCTCCGACGGGATAAAGCCGCCATCCATCCGCTCGCGCTGCAACCGCAGCATCATCACCACGTCCACGCCCTCCAGCCCCGCCTTCATGTCGTCGAACACCTCGACCCCGAACTCGGCGATGCCCGCGGGCATGAGCGTCGGCGGGCCGACGAGGCGCACGCGGTTCTCCATCTTGCCCAGCAGCAGGATGTTGGAGCGCGCCACCCGGCTGTGCGCGATGTCGCCGCAAATCGCGATGTTGAGCCGGTGCAGCCGCCCCTTGGCGCGGCGGATGGTGAGCGCGTCCAATAGCGCCTGCGTGGGGTGCTCGTGCCGACCGTCGCCGGCGTTGAGCACGGCACAGCGCACCTTCTGCGCAAGCAGATCCACCGCGCCGGAATGCGGGTGGCGCACCACCAGAAGGTCGGGATGCATGGCGTTGAGGGTGAGCGCGGTGTCGATCAGCGTCTCGCCCTTCTTGAGGCTCGAGGCCTGCATCGCCATGTTCATCACATCCGCGCCCAGCCGCTTGCCGGCCAGCTCAAAGCTCGCCTGCGTGCGGGTCGATGCCTCAAAGAACATGTTGATCTGCGTCAGCCCGCTCAGCACGTCACGGTGCTTGGCATCGCTGCGATTGAGCGCCACGTATTCCTCGGCCAGGTCGAGGATGCCGGTGATATCGCCGGGGCTGAGCGGCTCGATCCCGAGAAGATGCGCGTGCGGGTAGGTCATGCCGCCTCCGATGCGGTTTCCCCCGCTTATAGAAAGGCGGTGCCGCAGGGGCAAGCCGCGGCACCGGGCTTCATCTTTCCATAAATACTCTCTTCACACGATCGCGGCGCGACGGCCTGCCCTCTTTCCCCTGCCGATGCCGCGCGATAGCGTGTCAGCATGGAATCGCCCCTCACATCCGAGACTGCCCTCGCAAGCCTCGCCTGGCAGATCGAACTTGGCGCGACCGAGGCGATCGGCGACGCGCCGGTCAATCGCTACGACCTGCCGGACAAGACGGCCCAACCGGCGGCAAGACCCCCGGCCCAACCCGCCGCCGCGACCCACGAAATCGCGGCCCCCGCGACGACCGCGCCCGCGGACGGCGATGCCGTGG
>JADQCC010000115.1 GCA_016278295.1 Roseovarius sp.
GCCGTCGACCAGTTCGAACAGCACATCCGCGCGGTGGCCGGCCTGCCACTCGGCGACGGTCGTCGCCACGCCGACGCCGAGATGGAGAACCTCATCGGCGACGACATCGACCGCCTGCCCGACCTGCTGCGCGACCCGCGCGCCTCGATCCACCTCTACGGCAAGGCCGAGGCCCGCCCCGGCCGCAAGATGGGCCATGTCAACCGCGTGACGGGCGACACGCGCTAACAGGCGTCACAGCCACCAGCGCGGTCGGTCGTGGCGCGCCAGCCAGCCACCGACGCCAAAGTGATCGCGCCGGATCAGCAGCACCAGCGCGATGAACGCCGCCAGCACCGCCAGGTCGATCACCTGGTTGCGGTTCACCGGAAACCCCCGGTCATTGAGCGCGAAGGGATCGAGAAACCCCTCCCAGCGGCGGGTGACGGTAAAGACATGCATCCCCAGCAGGCTGCCATAGCTCAGATACCGCAGCACCCCGAGCGCCACCAGCACGCACAGCGCGATCTGCACCCAGCCGCCCAGCATGACCTGGCCCACGCTCACCTCGACCCCGTCGAAATTCCGCGCAAGGTTCTGGTACTGCCCGGGCGTGATGATCTTGTGCGCCGCCCACAGAAAGATGAACCACGCCAGCCCCAGCCGCAGGATCAGCAGCGCCAGTCCATCCAGCTTGTCCTGCGGGCTCAGGCGGGTGGCATCCATGATGATCCGGCTCCGTCGCGTGGAATGATGCACCAAGGGCTAGCCGGACCAGAGGATGCGCGCAAATCACAGCTCGGCGATGGTTTGTGTCAGCCGCCATGCGCCGCGCGGCTGTCCTCGGGGGCCTCTGCGCGCTCGACCTTGCCATAGTCGCGAATCACGCTCACCACCCGCAGGCGGTAATCGTCGAACATCACCTCGCGGCCCGCCTTCTGCGCGCCGCGATGCGCCTCCAGCCGCCGCCACTGCGCGACCGCCGCCTCATCCTCCCAGAACGACAGCGACAAGATCTTGCCGGGCTGCGTGAGGCTCTGGAACCGCTCGACGCTGATGAAGCCCGGCACCGCCTCGGCCAGGGGCCGCATCTTCGCCGCCACCTCCAGGTAGGGGTCGGTCTGTCCCTCGCCGGGGATCACCTCGAATATCACCGCGATCATGGTATTTTCCTCCCTTGGCTTGTGCGCGCGGGGGGGCACCGTGCGCTCCCGGGGTCGAACCTTGCGGTTCGCGCGCCGAACCGCAAGGTTCGTGAAATCGCCATCAGACCAGATTGCACGGCGGCTAGGTCCAGTCTACCATTCCGACATGGCGATTCCTGTCGAAACCTTTTTCCTCGCCCCCGACGCAGAGGGCACGCTGCAAGCGCAGATCCGGCAGATGATCGCCCAAGGCATCCTGTCAGGCCGGTTCCGCAAGGGGGAAAAGCTCCCGTCTTCGCGCCGCCTCGCCGCGCATCTCGGCGTCAGCCGCATCACCGTGACGCTCGCGCTGACCGAGTTGCAGGCCAGCGATTACCTCGAAAGCCGCGACAGGTCCGGCTACTATGTCTCTGAAAACGCACCAGAACCTCCGGCCTTCGCCGATCCCGCCCCGCACAGTGAAACGGTCGACTGGACGCGCGCGCTGGGGCGGCGCTTCAGCGATGGCGACACCCCGGAAAAGCCGCTCGACTGGGCGCGCTACCCCTACCCGTTCATCTATGGCCAGACCGATCCGCAGCTCTTCGACCACGCCAACTGGCGGCAATGCGCGCTGCGGGCGCTGGGGGCGCGGGATTTCCACGCGCTGAGCGCCGACCACTACGACCGCGACGACCCAAAGCTGGTCGAATTCATCGCCCGTCACATCCTGCCGCGCCGTGGAATTCTCGCCCAACCCTCTGAAATCCTTATAACAATGGGGGCGCAAAACGCGCTCTGGCTGGCCGCGCAGGTGCTCCTGACGCAGCGCCGAACCGCGGTGATCGAGAACCCGTGCTACCACGCGCTGCGCGACATCCTCACCCAGTCGCGCTGTCACCTCCACCCGGTGGCCGTGGATCGCGACGGCCTGCCCCCCGAGGCGCTGCCGCGCCACGCCGACGTGATCTTCACGACGCCCAGCCACCAATCGCCCACCAACGCCACCATGCCGCTCGACCGCCGCCGCGCGCTGCTCGCGCGGGCCGCCGAGCGCGAGGCGCTCATCGTCGAGGATGATTACGAGTTCGAGATGGCCTTTCTCCACCCCCCCCTCCCGGCACTCAAGTCGCTCGATACCGACGGAAGGGTCATCTACGTAGGGTCTTTTTCCAAGTCGGTTTTCCCAGGGTTGCGCCTTGGCTATCTCGTTGGATCAAAAGCGTTTATCAGAGAGGCGCGGGCGCTGCGCGCCTCGGTCCTGCGGCATCCCCCGGGGCTGATGCAGCGCACCGCGGCCTATTTCCTCAGCCTCGGCCATTACGACAGCCTGATCCGCCGCATGGCGCGGGTATTCGCCGGGCGGCGCGAGGTGATGGAGACGGCGCTCGCGGCGCACGGGCTCGACATCGCCGGGCGCGGCGCATTCGGCGGCTCGTCGATCTGGATGCAGGCCCCCCGCGATGTGGACACCTCGGATCTCGACGCCCGGCTGCGGGCGCGGGGCGTGCTGATCGAGCCGGGTGCACCGTTCTTCCACGGGCCGGGGCGCCCGCAGAATTTCTACCGGCTGGCCTATTCCTCGATCCCGTCCGATCGCATCGCCGAGGGGATCGCCCGGCTGGCGGGTGAATTGGCCATCAGATCGGAGCACGGAACCGCCCTTCCAGAATGATATTTATGACCATAGAATCAAATGATTATCAAAAAATGAACAGTTTCCTCCTCAATACCGTTGAACAATAATCTCAATTAATGATACTTTTATTCTCAATAATAGACTATTTTGGGCATATCTGACGCCGCAATCTGGCCCTACTCGCCACGCCACCCCCCGGCTAGGGTCCGCACGACCGGACATGCCTCGCGCGCCTCCCGCGCCCAGACCCAAGGAGCCACCCGATGAAGATGACCACCGAAGAAGCCTTTGTGAAGACCCTGCAACGGCATGGAATCAAACATGCTTTCGGCATCATCGGATCGGCCATGATGCCGATCTCGGACCTGTTCCCACGCGCCGGGATCACCTTCTGGGATTGCGCCCACGAGGGCAGCGCCGGAATGATGGCCGATGGCTATACCCGCGCCTGTGGCGAGATGTCGATGATGATCGCGCAGAACGGCCCCGGCATCACCAATTTCGTCACCGCCGTGAAAACCGCCTACTGGAATCACACCCCGCTGCTGCTGGTCACCCCGCAGGCCGCCAACAAGACCATCGGCCAGGGCGGCTTTCAGGAGGTCGAGCAGATGAAACTGTTCGAGGACATGGTCGCCTACCAAGAGGAAGTGCGCGACCCGACCCGCGTGGTCGAGGTGCTCAACCGCGTGATTCTAAAGGCAAAACGCGCCTCGGCCCCGGCCCAGATCAACATGCCGCGTGATTTCTGGACGCAAGTGGTCGATATCGACCTGCCCGACGTGCTGGAATTCGAGCGCCCCTCCGGCGGCGAGACCGCGATCGCCGAAGCGGCCGCCCTGCTGAGCGACGCGAAATTCCCCGTCATCCTCAACGGCGCGGGCGTCGTTCTGGCAGGCGCCATCGACGCCTCGCGCCGCCTCGCCGAGCGGCTCGATGCGCCGGTCTGCGTGGGGTATCAGCACAACGACGCCTTCCCCGGCTCGCACCCGCTTTTCGCCGGGCCGCTGGGCTATAACGGGTCCAAGGCGGGGATGGAGCTGATCTCCAAGGCCGACGTGGTGCTCTGCCTCGGCACGCGGCTCAACCCGTTCTCGACCCTGCCGGGCTATGGCATCGACTACTGGCCCAAGGACGCGAAAATCATCCAGGTCGATCTCAACCCCGACCGCATCGGCCTGACCAAGAAGGTCACCGTCGGCATCGTCGGCGATGCAAGGAAGGTCGCCGGGGGCATCCTCGCGCGCCTCTCCGACACCGCAGGGGATACCGACCGTGACGGACGCAAGGCGCTGATAGCAAACACCAAATCCACCTGGGCGCAGCAGCTTTCCTCGATGGATCACGAGGAAGACGACCCCGGCACCACCTGGAACGAGCGCGCCCGCGCCGACAAGCCCGACTGGATGAGCCCGCGCATGGCGTGGCGCGCGATCCAGGCGGCGCTGCCCAGGGAGGCGATCATATCGTCGGATATCGGCAACAATTGTGCCATCGGCAACGCCTACCCCTCCTTCGAGCAAGGGCGCAAATACCTCGCCCCCGGCCTGTTCGGCCCCTGCGGCTATGGCCTGCCCGCCATCGTCGGCGCCAAGATCGCCTGCCGGGACGTGCCGGTGGTCGGCTTTGCCGGTGACGGCGCCTTTGGCATCGCGGTCAACGAACTCACCGCCATCGGTCGCGAGGAATGGCCGCCGGTGACGCAGATCGTTTTCCGCAACTACCAGTGGGGCGCGGAAAAGCGCAACTCGACCCTGTGGTTCCATGACAATTTCGTCGGCACCGAGCTTGACCAGAAAGTGAGTTATGCCGGAATCGCAAAGGCTTGCGGTCTCAAGGGCGTTCAGGTCAAGACGATGGATGCCCTCACCGCCGCGCTCGATCAGGCGATCAGGGACCAGATGGAAAACAACACCACGACCCTGATCGAGGTGCTGCTCAACCAGGAGCTGGGCGAGCCGTTCCGCCGCGACGCGATGAAAGAGCCCGTCGCCGTGGCCGGGATCGACGCCGCCGACATGCGCGATCCGCGGGTCTGAGCCGATGACGGACCCGGCAAGCGGTGATCTCGTACTGGTCCTGAATGCCGGGTCGTCCTCGATCAAGCTGGCGGTGTTCGACGGCGCGCTTGCCGAACGGCTCAGCGGTATCGCTGACGGCATCGGCGGCACGGGTCGTTTGAAGATCGGCGGACATGCCTCCGCGCATGCCCTGCCCGATCACGCATCGGCCCTGAAATCCATCCTCCAGGAACTTGATAATCATGGATTTCCCCTTGCCCGCTTTCGCGCCGCGGCGCACCGCGTGGTGCATGGCGGCACCGAACTGACGGCGCCGGTGCGCGTCACACCGGGCACCATCGCCGCCATCGACCGCTGCGCCGCCCTCGCGCCCCTGCACAACCCCCACAACCTCGCCGCCATAAAGACGCTGGCGCGCCTCGCCCCGCGCCTCCCGCAGACCGCCAGCTTCGACACCGCGTTTCATGCCACCAACCCCGAGGTTGCGCTGCGCTATGCCTTACCCCCCGAGATCGAAGCGCGCGGCATTCGCCGCTACGGCTTTCACGGCACCTCCTATGCGTCGGTGGTGCGCACCATGCCGACGATCACCGGCGCGCCGCTGCCCGCACGCCTGCTGGCCTTTCACCTCGGCAACGGGGCCTCGATCTGCGCCATCCGCGACGGCAAATCGGTCGCCACCACGATGGGATACTCGCCGCTCAGCGGGCTGACGATGGGCACGCGCACGGGCGAGATCGACGGCAACGCCGTGCTGCGGCTGGCTGACGAGGACGGGATCGCGGCCACCCATGAATTGCTGAACAGGAACAGCGGGCTAGTCGGGTTGTCTGGCGGGCACTCGGACATGCGCGCGCTGCTTGGCGGTGACAGCGACGAGAGCCGCTTCGCCATCGACCATTTCTGTTACTGGGCCGTTCGCCACGCCGGATCGCTCGTCGCCGCGATGGAGGGGCTCGACGCCGTGGCCTTCACCGGCGGCATCGGCGAGAACGCAGCCCCCATTCGCGCACGTATCATGGCCGGGCTCGGCTGGCTCGGGTTGCGGGCGGACCCGGCGGCCAACGAGAATGACGGGCCGCGCCTGCACGCGCCGGATTCGGCGATCGCCGCCTGGATCGTCCCGGCGCAGGAGGAACGCGTGATCGCCGCCGACGCGCTGATGCTGCTCGACACATCCGCACGATGAAAACGGAACGCTGTGCCACAACTTTCAGAAAGAGCGAAACGCACGTTCACGGAACGCGAAGATTGCAGAATACGGGTCGCACAGGCCCGCAGCCTGGCCTAACGTCGGGCCAAGGGAGGACAGGCCGCCAATGACACAGCAACCCCGTATCGACACCTCTCCGCACGTCTCCGACGAGGTGCGCAAGACCACCTGCTACATGTGCGCCTGCCGCTGCGGGATCAACGTGCACATGAAGGGCGGAAAGGTGGCCTATATCGAGGGAAACCGCGATCACCCCGTCAACAAGGGCGTACTCTGCGCCAAGGGCTCCGCCGGGATCATGCAGGTCAACGCGCCCTCGCGCCTGCGCGCGCCGCTCAAACGTGTGGGCCCCCGCGGCTCGGGCGAATTCGAGGAAATCTCCTGGGACGAGGCGCTGCAGATCGCCTGCGATTGGCTGGAGCCGATCCGCAAGAGCGACCCGTCCAAGCTCGCCTTCTTCACCGGGCGCGATCAGAGCCAGAGCTTCACCGGCTATTGGGCACAGAATTTCGGCACGCCCAACTACGCGGCACATGGCGGCTTCTGCTCCGTCAACATGGCCGCGGCGGGCATCTACACGATGGGCGGGGCGTTCTGGGAATTCGGCCAGCCGGATTGGGATCACACCAGGCTTTTCATGCTGTTCGGCGTGGCCGAGGATCACGACAGCAACCCGATCAAGATGGGGCTAGGCCGCATCAAGGCGCGCGGCGCGCGGGTGATCGGGGTAAACCCGATCCGCTCGGGCTATAACGCCGTGGCCGACGATTGGGTGGGCATCACACCGGGCACCGATGGCCTCTTCATCCTGTCGCTGATCCACGAATTGATGCGCGCGGGCAAGATCGACCTCGACTACCTCGCCCGCTACACCAATGCCCCGGTTCTGGTGAACGCCGACCCGGACTCGCCCGAGCATGGGCTCTTCCTACGCGATACCGACGGAAAACCGACAGTCATCGACCGCAACACCGGCAAGCTCACGGCCTTCGATAGCCCCGGCGTGCGCCCCGATCTCGGCGCCACCCACGAGGTCGATGGCGTCACGCACCGCCCGGTGATGCACCTGATGGCCGAGCGCTATCTCGATCCGCAATACGCCCCCGAGGCGGTGGCAGAGCGCTGCGGCGTCACCCCCGACAAGATCCGCCGCATCGCCACCGAGATCGCCCGCGTGGCCTTCGAAGAGGAAATTACCCTCGATCACGAATGGACCGATTTCCGCGGCGAGACGCATCAGACGATGACCGGCCGCCCGGTCAGCTTTCACGCCATGCGCGGAATATCGGCCCATTCCAACGGCTTCCAGACTTGCCGCGCGCTTCATGTGCTACAGATCATCCTCGGCACGGTCGAGGTGCCTGGCGGCTTCCGCTTCAAGCCGCCCTACCCCAAACCGGTGAGCGCCCACCCTACGCCGCATTGCAAGAGCGCGCCGGAACACCCGCTCGACGGCCCGCACCTGGGCTACGTGCGCGGCCCCGATGATCTGGCGCTGCGCGCCGATGGCACCCCCGCCCGCATCGACAAGGCGTTTACCTGGGAAAACCCGATGTCGGCCCACGGGCTGATGCACATGGTCATCTCCAACGCCCATGCCGGCGATCCCTACAAGATCGACACGCTGTTCATGTACATGGCCAACATGTCGTGGAATTCCTCGATGAACACAAGCGGCGTGATGGAGATGCTGACCGACAGGGACGAGACCGGCGCGTATGTCATCCCCCACATCATCTACTCGGATGCCTACAGCTCTGAAATGGTCGCCTATGCCGACCTGATCCTGCCCGACACCACCTATCTCGAACGCCACGATTGCATCTCGCTTCTCGACCGCCCGATTTGCGAGGCGGATGCCGCGGCGGATGCAATCCGCTGGCCGGTGGTCGCGCCCGACCGTGACGTGCGCGGCTTTCAGACGGTGCTGGTGCAACTGGCTAACAAGCTGAAATTGCCCGGCTTTACCGCCGAGGACGGCACGCCGCGCTACACCGATTACGCCGATTACATGGTCAATCACGAGCGCAAGCCGGGCATCGGCCCGCTCTCGGGCTTTCGCGGCAATGGCGATGACGTCGGTCGCGGCGCGCCCAACCCCGCGCAGCTCGACCGCTATATCGGGAATGGCGGCTTCTTCGTCAGCCACATTCCCGCGGGCGCGCATTACTACAAGCCGTGGAACATGGCCTACCAGGACTGGGCCGTGGGAATGGGCATTTTCGACACGCCCCAACCCTACATCTTCGACCTCTACGCCGAACCGATGCGCCGCTTCCAGCTTGCCGCCGAGGGGCATGGCACCCGCCAGCCGCCCGATCACCTGCGCGACCGGATCAAATCCACCATGGACCCGCTGCCGATCTGGTATCCGCCGCTTGAGGATGACAGCATCGACACCGAAGAATTCCCCATCCACGCCCTGACGCAACGCCCGATGGCGATGTATCACTCCTGGGGCACGCAGAACGCGTGGCTGCGCCAGATCCACGGCGAGAACCCGCTCTACCTGCCCACGAAACTATGGGAGGCACACGGGTTCCGCGACGGCGATTGGGCGCGCGTCACCTCGGCGCATGGCGAAATCACCGTGCCGGTGGCGCACATGGCCGCGCTCAACGAAAACACCGTCTGGACCTGGAACGCCATCGGCAAGCGCAAGGGCGCCTGGGCACTCTCCGAGGACGCGCCGGAGGCCACCCGCGGCTTTCTGCTCAATCACCTGATCCACGAGCTGCTGCCCGAGAAGGGCGATGGCCTGCGCTGGTCCAATTCCGACCCGGTCACCGGGCAGGCGGCATGGTTCGACTTGCGGGTAAAGATCGAAAAGACCGAGGCGCCCGCCGAGGCGCAACCGGCCTTCGCCCCGATCAGGTCACCCGTCGGCCAAGGCCCCGATCACCTCGAATGGAAGATCGGGAAATGACCCTGTTTCTTCTTGGCAAAAATACCCCGGGGTCTGGGGCGGCGCCCCAGTCCTGCGGTCTCAACACGCACGAGGGCTGACCATGACCACCCTTCCCGAAACAACCGAGCGCAAGCTGGGCCTCGTGATCGACCTCGACACCTGCGTCGGCTGTCATGCCTGCGTGGTGTCCTGCAAGGGCTGGAATACCGAGAATTACGGCGCGCCGCTGTCGGATCAGGACCCTTACGGCGCCGCCCCCACCGGCACCTTCCTTAACCGCGTGCACAGCTACGAGGTGCAACCGCTGGCGACCTCCGCCATGCCGCACCCCGCCGCGCAGCTCGTGCATTTCCCCAAGTCCTGCCTGCATTGCGAGGATGCGCCCTGCGTCACCGTCTGCCCCACTGGCGCCAGCTACAAACGGGGTGAGGACGGGATCGTGCTCGTGAACGAGAGCGATTGCATCGGCTGCGGGCTCTGCGCCTGGGCCTGCCCCTACGGCGCGCGGGAAATGGACGCCGCCGAGGGCGTGATGAAGAAATGCACGCTCTGCGTCGACCGCATCTACAACGACAACCTGCCCGAGCAGGACCGCGTGCCCGCCTGCGTGCGCACCTGTCCGGCGGGTGCGCGGCATTTCGGCGATCTGGGCGACCCCGACAGCGACGTCTCCAGACTGGTGGCCGAACGCGGCGGGATGGATCTCATGCCCGAGCAGGGCACCAAGCCGGTAAACCAGTACCTGCCGCCGCGGCCGCGCGACACGCTCGACGAGGTCGACGTTCTGGCCCCCCTGCTCGCCCCCGTGGCCGAGGAACCCAAGGGCTTCCTGGGCTGGCTCGACCGCACGCTGGAAAGGCTCTGACATGCATCCCGCGCGTTCCGTCATCGCCTTCACCACTCTCTCCGGCGCCGGGTTCGGCCTGTTGTTCTGGCTGGGCCTCGGCCTGCCCGACGTCACCGGCTGGGTGGCCTTCGCCTTCTTTGCCGTGGGCTATGCGCTCGCGGCGGGCGGGCTCCTGGCCTCGACCTTCCACCTCGGCCACCCCGAGCGCGCGTGGAAGGCATTCAGCCAGTGGCGGTCGAGCTGGCTCTCGCGCGAAGGCGTCTGTTCGGTGGCCGCGCTCGTGGTCATGGGCGTTTACGGCGCGGCGCTGGTGTTCTGGGGCACGCGGGTCGCGCCTCTTGGCTGGCTGGGGGCGGTGCTGGCGCTGGCCACGGTGTACACGACCTCGATGATCTACGCGCAACTGCGCACCGTTCCGCGCTGGAAGACCCCCCTCACCCCGGCGCTGTTCATCGCCGTCTCGCTCGCGGGCGGGGCGCTTCTGGCCGGGCAGGTCAGCGCCGCGATGGCGCTGTTGGCGGTGGCGGGACTGGTGCAGGTGTTGTGGTGGATGCGCGGCGACGGGGCGCTGGCATCAAGCGGCACCGACATGGCCACCGCCAC
>JADQCC010000178.1 GCA_016278295.1 Roseovarius sp.
ATTCCGTACAAGAAAGTTTTAAACTTTCTTGATCTTACCTTGCTGTGCGGGTCACTCGACACTGACGGCCTACGGCGGCTCAAGGCCAGTCCCGTCCTGGCCCCCTCAATATCCCGCGCCGCGATCCACCAGGTGCAGGAGCGGCTCGCCCGCCTCGCCGCGGCGGATGTTCTCGGCGATGACCTGCGCCGCAGTTTCGGGCCGCGTCTCGGAGGCGATGTGCGGTGTCACCGTCACGCTTGGATGCGCCCAGAAGGGATGGGCGGGTGGCAGCGGTTCCTCGCGGAAGACATCGAGCGTGGCGTGGCCGATATGGCGCGTGTCGAGTGCCGCGAGGAGGGCCGCGTCGTCGATCAGCGGTCCGCGCCCGGGGTTGAGGATCACCGCGCCGGAGGGCAGCGTGGCCAGCCGTGCGGCGTCGAGCAGGTTCTCCGTCTCGGGCGTGAGGGGCAGAAGCAGGACGAGGATATCGGCCTCCTGAAGCGCCGTGTGCAGCCCGTCCTCGCCTGCGAGGCAGCGCAGTCCGGCGATCGACTTGGGCGTGCGGCTCCAGCCGGTCACGGCAAACCCCAGCGTGGCGAGCATCTGCGCGCAGGCACACCCCAGCGCGCCGAGACCGAGAACGCTGACCCGGCGATCCGAGGCCAGCGGCGGGGCGTCGGGACGCCACACCCCATCCTGGTGGAGGATGTGGGTATCCATCCCGAGATGGTGGCGCAGCGTGTGGCCCGTGACCCATTCCACCATGCCGCTTGTCAGCCCGTGATCGACCATGCGCGCCAGCGGAATATGCAGGGTCGGGTTGGGCACGATATTTTCCACCCCGGCCCACAGGTTGAGCACCGCGCGGGCGCGGGTGAAGGGGGTGAAATCCTGCACCGGGCTGTCGGGGGCGTAGACGATATAATCCACCTCTTCCGGCGGGATCTCTGTGGCGAGGTGGGCGGTGACGCCTTTGCTGTCGAGCGCGCGGCGCAGCGGCGATTCGTAGGTGGCCCAGCGCGTGTCACCGGCGGCAAAGAGGATGTTGGCGGTCAAGGGTTACCTCGGTTTGTGGACATGCGCGCTTTGCACGAGGCCGAAGGCAAGCATCAGCACCAGCATCGCCGAGCCGCCATAGCTGACCAGCGGCAGCGGCACACCCACCACCGGGATCAACCCCGTGACCATTGCCATGTTGATGGCGAAATACAGGAAGAACGTCACCGCCACCCCCAGCGTCAGCAGCGACGAGAAGCGGTCGCGATTGGTGAGCGCCGAGGCGATGCAGAACACGATGACGAGGGTGTAGAGCCCGAGGAGCGAGACCGCGCCGATGAATCCGAACTCCTCGGCCAGCGTGACGAAGATGAAATCCGTGTGTTTCTCTGGCAGGAAGTTGAGCCGTGTCTGCGTGCCCTGCATGAAGCCGCGCCCGGTCCAGCCGCCAGAGCCCAGCGCGATCTTGGACTGGGTGATGTGGTAGCCCGCGCCGAGCGGATCGGTGTCGGGGTTGAGGAAGGTGTCGATGCGGCGGTACTGGTAATTCTCGAGCAGTTGCCAATCGGTGCCGCGGCTGGTGAATACGGCGGTGACGGCGCCTAGCCCCAGGGCGATCACGGTGGCGAAATAGGCCCAGTGGACGCCCGCGAGGAACATCATCGCGCCGCCGCCCAGCACCAGCAGGATCGAGGTGCCGAGATCGGGCTGGCGCAACACCATGCCCACCGGCACGAGGATGATCGCAAGCGGGGCGAGCACCCAGACCGGCCGCGAAATGCGCGATATGGGCAGCCAGTCGTAATAGGCGGCGAGCACCATGACGAGGGTGATCTTGACCATCTCGGAGGGTTGGACGCGCATCGGGCCAAGATCGAGCCAGCGCTGCGCGCCCTTGCCCTCGATCCCGATAAGCGCCACCGCGATCAGCAGCGCCAGCGAGACGAGATAAGCCAGCAGAGACATGTTGCGCCAGAACCAGATCGGCACCAGCGCCACCACGATCATCGCCGCGAAGCCCGCGGCGAAGCGTTTCATCTGCGGCTCGGCCCATGTCGAGAGCGATCCACCAGCCACCGAGGTGAGCATCAGGAAGCCGATTGCGGCAACGGTGGCCAGCAGGATGGCGAGCGGCCAGTTCAGGTACAGGATCTTGCGCGGGCCCGCGGGGACCGACTTTACGGTATGTTCGAGATAGCTCATGCGCGGTCACTCGTTTCCGTGGCGGGGCGCTCGCGCTCGCGCTTCAGCTCTTCCTGCAGGGTGCGGATGAGCGGGCGGTCGGAGGCGGGATAGGCCGAGAGCGGGGGATCGTCGCCATAGAGCGCCTGAAGCATGATGTCGCGTGCGATGGGCGCCGCCGCGGTCGAGCCGCCGCCACCGTGCTCGACCAACACCGACAGTGCGAAACGCGGCGCGTCATATGGCGCGAAACTGACGAACAGTGCGTGGTCGCGCTGCGCGCGGGGCAGGTCGCGATTGGAGCGCACGCCGCCCTCGCGCTCTGATGTGGAGATGTTGCGCACCTGGCTGGTGCCGGTCTTGCCCGCCAGGCGCAGGCTGTCCTCGGCGATGCGGCTGCGATAGGCGGTGCCGCGGGGGCTGTTGCTGACGGCGAACATGGCGCGGCGGATCTCGCGGAGGTGATTTTCGTTGAGGCCGAGGCTGTCGCCGTGGCCGGTGGGCTGATCCACCCCGTCGATGGATTTCACCAGCCGCGGAACAACCGCCCGCGAGGTCGCGAGCCGCGCCGACATCACCGCGAGTTGCAGTGGCGAGGCGAGCACGAAGCCCTGCCCGATCGCGGTGTTGGCGCTGTCGCCGATCATCCAGGGCTCGCCGCGATAGGCGAGCTTCCACTGCCGCGAGGGGGCGAGCCCCTCGGCCACGCTGGTCATCGGCAGGTCGAACCGTATCCCGATCCCGAACCGTTTTGCCATCTCCGATATGCCCTCGATGCCGACGCGCATCGCCATCTCGTAGTAATAGACGTCGCAGCTGTTGCGCAGCGAGCGGTGCAGATCGACATTGCCGTGCCCGCCGCGCTTCCAGCAGTGGAAACGCCGCCCGCTGATCTCCTTGAAGCCGGGGCAGTAGACGGTTTCGTTGTAATCGACGAGCCCGGCCTCGAGCGCGGCGAGCGCGGTCACCATCTTGAAGGTGGAGCCGGGCGGGTAGATGCCCTGTACCGCCTTGTTGGGCAGCGGGCGCAGCGGGTCGTCGAGCAGAGCGCGGTAATCGCCTGACGAGATGCCGCGCACGAAGAGGTTGGGATCAAAGCCGGGGCTGGAGGCGCAGACGAGGATATCGCCGCTCTCGCAGTCGAGCATCACCGCCGCCGCCCCCTCGCCGCGCAACCGCGCCTGGGCATAGGTCTGGAGCGTGTTGTCGCAGGTGATCTGGACATCCGCGCCGGGGCGGCCCTCCTCGCGTTCGAGCTCGCGCATGACCCGGCCTGCGGCGTTGACCTCGACGCGGCGGGTGCCCGCCTCGCCGCGCAGCGTGCGTTCGAGCTCGGCCTCGAGCCCGATCTTGCCGATCTGGAAGCGCGGCAGGCGCAGCAGCGCCTCGGGTGCCTCCAGCCGTTCGATGTCGCGCGAGCTGACATCGCCGACATAGCCGATGGTGTGGGCATAGTCGGCGCCCAGCGGGTAGCGGCGCGACAGCCCCACCTCGGGCATCACGCCGGGCAGGGCGGGGGCGTTGACCGCGACCTGGGCGATCGCCTTCCAATCCACGCGGTCGGCCACCGTCACCGGGGTGTCGCCGCGCAGCTCGGTCAGATCGCGGCGGGCCTTTTCCAGCTCTCCCTTCGCGAGATCGACCAGCAGGGCGAGCCGCTCGAGCACCGCCTCGGCGTCGCCCGCCTGTTCGCGCACGATGGTGATTCGGTAGCTGGGCACATTCTCGGCGATGACGCGCCCCTCTCGGTCGAAGATGCGGCCGCGCGCGGGGGCGAGAAGCTGGAGGTTGATGCGGTTCTCATCGGCCAGCAGGCGGAACTCGTCGGCCTGATCGACCTGGAGATGGTGCATGCGGAAGAGCAGCGCGCCAAGCGCCGCCACTTGCGCGCCACCCAGCACGAGCGCCCGCCTCGTGACGCGGCGCTGGCCTTCGGCGCGGTCGCGGGTGGGGCGTCTCATGTCATTTGCCTCCCGGTGGCGAGTTCGCCGGGCGCGCGCTTGCGCACCCCGAAGACGAGATGCGACAGCGCCGCCACCAGCGGGTAGGCGATGAGGGTCGAGAGAAGCTGCATCAGGCTGAGCCCGAGCGGCGCCTGGTCCACCAGCAGCATGGCCAGCACCAGACGGTAGGCGAGCGTCATCGCCGCCAGCGTGCCCGCCACCGTCGCCCATTCCACGAGAAAGGTCAGGTCGCGCAGCGCGGAGGCGCGCCGCCGCAGCGTTTCGCAACCCAGAAGCGTCAGTGCCGCCCACAGGCCGGGGGGGCGCTGCAACAGCAGGTCCATCGCCAGCGCCAGCCCGGCCACGAGTAGCGGGGGCACGTATTCCGGCCGCCGCACCGCCCAGGCAAAGGCGAACGCGAGGAACAGATCCGGTCCCGCCCAGCCCGGCGGCAGTGTGTCGAGCGGCAGCAGCCGCGCGAAGACGAGCGCGCCGGTCAGCGCGGCAAAGAGCGCCCGCATGAGCCACAGGTGAAGCGTGCCGGTGTTAGCCATTGCCAGCCTCTGCCGCTGCCTGCGGCGCGGGGGGCGCCGGGAGGATCAGGTCGCCGGGATCGTCGATCCGTTCGTGATCGTAGCTGCGCAGCACGCGCAGGAATTCGAGCCGTTCGTAGTCGGCGGCGATGCGCACCCGCATCCGCCCGCCGGGGTCGGCCACCACCTGCCCGACGGCGAGCCCCGCCGGAAACACCCCGCCATCGCCCGAGCTGAGCACCCGGTCGCCGGGGCGGACCTGGTCCGGGTTCTCGATGAAATCGAGGAGCGGCGCGGAAGAGTTGTCGCCGATGACCAGCGCGCGCTGCCCGCTTGGCTGGATCGTCACCGGCAAGCGGCTCGACGTATCGGTGAGCAGGATCACGCGCGCGGTATTCTGCCCAAGCCCCGAGATGCGCCCGACAAGCCCGAGCCCGTCCATCGCCGCCCAGCCTTCCATGATGCCGTCGCGCGCGCCCACGTTGAGCAGCACCGATTGCCGGAAGGGCGATCCGCTATCGGCCATCACCACGCCGGTGACATAGGTAAGCCGCGGATCAAGCTGCACGTTGTTGAGGTCGAGCAGGCGGGCGTTCTCCTGCTCCAGTTGCAGGGCCGCTTCCTTCCATGCCTTCATCTGCTGCAATTCCCGGCGCAGCTCGCGGTTCTTTTCGTACATGCGCTGGTAGGACTGGAAATCGCGCAGGATGCGCACCGCGCCGGTGACCGGCGCCATTGCCCAGTCCATCGAGGGCACGACCTGATCCACCACCTGTGCGCGGAACCGTTCGACCCGAGGGTTGTCGATGCGCCAGAGAAGGAACAGGCCCATGAGGCAGACAAGCAGAATCCCGAGGAGCAATCGCCTCAGCGGGCCCCGGTAGTCGTTGCTCTGTCCGCGGTCGCTGGCCACTGGCAACCCCTTTGGAGTTAAAAGGTGGGCCGGTTAACTGTCGTAGTCAATCGCGTGGCGCAACTGTTTCTCGAACTCGAGCGCCTTGCCGGTGCCCAGCGCCACGCAGTTGAGGCTGTCCTCGGCGATCGAGACGGCGAGCCCGGTCTGCTCGCGCAGCGCCAGATCCAGATCGCCCAGAAGCGCCCCGCCGCCCGTCAGCATCACCCCGCGATCGACGATGTCGGCGGCGAGGTCCGGCGGCGTCGCCTCGAGCGCGGCCATCACCGCCTCGGTGATCTGCTGCACCGGTTCGGCCAGTGCTTCGGCCACCTGCGCCTGGCTGATCTCGGTCTCCTTGGGCACACCGTTCAGGAGGTCGCGCCCGCGCACCCGGATGGATGCGCCGCGCCCGTCATCGGGCATCCGCGCGGTGCCGATGGTGGTCTTGATCCGCTCGGCGGTGGCCTCGCCCACCAGCAGGTTCTGCTGGCGGCGCAGGTAGTTGATGATCGCCTCGTCCATGCGGTCGCCGCCCACCCGCACCGAGCGGGCATAGACGATGTCGCCCAGGGACAGCACCGCCACCTCGGTGGTGCCGCCGCCGATATCGACGACCATCGAGCCGGTGGGATCGGTGATCGGCATGCCCGCCCCGATGGCCGCGGCAATAGGCTCGGCGATAAGCCCGGCGCGGCGGGCGCCGGCCGACAGCACGGATTGGCGGATGGCGCGTTTCTCGACCGGCGTGGCGCCGTGGGGGACGCAGACGATGATCTTGGGCTTGGAAAAGGTCGAGCGCTTGTGCACCTTGCGGATGAAGTGCTTGATCATCGCCTCGGCGGTGTCGAAATCGGCGATCACGCCCTCGCGCATGGGCCGGATGGCCTCGATGCTTCCGGGGGTGCGGCCCAGCATCAGCTTGGCGTCCTCGCCGACGGCGAGCACCTTCTTGACGCCGTCCTTGACGTGGTAGGCCACCACCGACGGCTCGCTGAGGATGATGCCGCGGCCCTTGACGTAAACGAGCGTGTTGGCGGTGCCGAGATCAATCGCCATGTCCGAGGAAAAGAAGCTCGGAATTCTGTCAAACATCGCCATCTGCGCCCGTATCCTGTTGCCCCATAGGTGAAAGGCCCCGCGACTCGGGGGTGCCCCGGGGCCATGCGCCGTTATAGGGGCCACGCGGGCCGGGCGAAAGGGCTGTTTGCAGGTGGATCGGCGGGGGATCGCCGGGGGTATGGGCTGGTGCGGACATTAGCGACCGCGCGCGCGGCGGATGGGGGGACGCATGTCCCTGGTCAACACGCCGATCGGAAACCGGGAAATGCTGTATCTCTATGAAAAGCCGGGATTCAGATACAGCGCGCGGTTCCCGGAATGCGCCGATCCGGCCGAGGTGGCGGAGCTTCCTGTTTGCCTGCAACTCGATCTCGAATGAGTGGCAAGGCCCCCCGGATACGTCGCCGTCGTCCGATAGCCAGCGCTCCGCCCTTGCCGCGCCGGTATCGGCTGGACCTGACCGGATCGCGATCCTAGGCTGCGCCGCGCAACAAGTGAGGCAGGCCATGACCCATCGCTACCCCGTCCAGGTCCATTACGAGGATACCGACATGGGCGGTATCGTCTATCACGCCAATTTCCTGAAATTCATAGAGCGCGCCCGTAGCGCGTGGGTGCGCGATCTGGGGCTGGACCAGAATGCCATGCGCGAGGCCGGCACCGTGTTTGTCGTGCGGCGGGTGGAGGCGGATTTCCTCGCTCCCGCGCGGCTCGACGATGCGCTCGGGATCGAGACGCGGACGCTGCGCGCGACCGGGGCCCGGCTGGAGATGGCGCAATCGGTGTGGCGCGGCGGGGACCTGCTGTTCCGCGCGGTGGTGACGGTGGCCTGCCTGTCGCACGCGGGCCGTCCGGTGCGCCTGCCCGCCGTCATCCTCAATCAGCCGTGGGATCAGGTCGTGCCGGCCACGCGCAAATAGGGCAAAAGCAGCTCGGACCCGGTGCCGAACTGGCGCATCACCTCCTGCTCGGAGCGGTTGTCGGGGATGATGACCAGATCGCCGCCGTGCCAGTCCGCAGGCGTCGCCGCACCGGTCGTGGCGCGCATCTGTAGCGCCCGCGCCACACGCAGCAGCTCTTCGAAGTTGCGTCCGAGGAATGTCGGGTATTCGAACATCATGGCCACATGCATCCCCGGGTCGATGAGAAAGCTCTTGCGGATCGGCCGGGCCGCGTCGGCCTTGTCGTGCATCATCCCGAAGAGGCGCGACAGCTGCAACCCGGAGTCATGGGCGCAGGGAAAATCGACCTCCAGCCCGAAGAGCCGCGCGATATCGCCGTGCCACGCGCGCTGTTCACCGAGGCTCGATCCGCTGAGCGCGAGGTGTTTGACATTCATCTCCTGCCAGTCCTCGGAAAGCGCCGTGATAGACGCCATCTCGGTGGTGCAGACCGGGGTATTGGCCGCAGGATGGCTGAACAGATGAATCCACGACCCTTCTGCCCATTCCCAGAAATTCAGGTCGCCTTCGGTCGTCTCGACGCTGAAATCGGGAAAGACATCGCCGATCTGCGGCAGCCAGCGCACCGTCTTGCGAAGGGCGGAGGGCAGCTTTATCATCTCATTCTTCGGCCCGCGCGGCGTGAAGAACTGGATACTCATTTTCCGGTTCCTTTTCTTTCAGTGTCTTGATCCGGCATATTTTTCTGCCATTGGTTGTGCGTCACACACTTTTACAACAATAACTATTATTCCCTCAAATTTGTCTGGAATTAGGCAGGGTTGTACAAGCTTGTGCAAATGCACGTTTGCGGATTGTGAAATCGCCGTGAACGCAGAGCCGGAATTGACGTCTGGTTCATAATTTGGTTACTTTCAAATTCAGGATTATCAACAGCTGGACAATGGGTTGACCGCTTTCAAGGCCCTCATCCTCGACGACGATCAAGAACATGCCGCCATGCTCGCGGCCTGTTTGCAGGGCGAGGGCTTCGATCTCGCGCGGTGTCATGATGATTTGACCGTACCCGAGACCGTGACGCGCGAGGCCGTGGATATCTGTCTCGTCGGCGATCGCGCCAGGGGGCGGGACGGGGTCGACGTGGTGCGCGACCTGCGCAACGGCTCGCCCGCCGGAATCGTGATGCTGCGCCAGAGCGCCAACGAGATCGACACCGTACTTGCGCTCGAAATGGGGGCCGATGACTGCATGGTAAGGCCGGTGCGCCCGCGCGAGCTGTGCGCTCGGCTTCGCACGATCCTGCGCCGCACCGTCGGCATCGCCGCGAATGGGGACGGCGCGCGCCCGCTGTCCGACGACGTTCTGCGCCGCATCGGCGATATCGAGATTTGTGGTGTCATGCGCATCGTGAGCGTCGGCGACCGCGTGGTGGATCTCAGCTCCGCCGAATTCGACGTACTGATGGTGCTTGCCACCAATACCAACGCGGTGCTGTCGCGCGACCGGATCATCGCCTCGGCGCGGGGCGGCGGGCACGCGATCAACGGCCGCGCGGTGGACGGGATCGTCAGCCGCCTGCGCCGCAAACTGTTTGACAGCGCCGAGGCGGGCGCGCGACGCATCCGCACGGTGCACGGGCGCGGTTACATGCTGACCGAGAGCGTCTGAACCTCCCGTGCAGGCGAATATCCGCCGCAAGCGCGGCCCGTTCCGTTCAATCGCGCGTGAGGCGGCGGATGCGCATGGCTTTCCCCTTGGAAATCGGGTAATTTGCCCTTGATAAGGCCGGGGAACGGCCATCCGAGGCATGAAGGCAGGCAAATGGAAGCGGAAACCCTCGCATTGGCGCAGGAGATGGATTTCTCCATGTGGGCGCTGTTCGCGCGCGCCACGTTCATCGTGAAGCTGGTGATGCTGATATTGATCATCGCATCGTTCTGGGCGTGGTCGATCATCATTCAGAAGCTCATCACCTATCGCCGCGCGCGCCGCGAGGCCGCCGTGTTCGACCGCCGTTTCTGGTCTGGCGAACCGCTCGATGGCCTGTTCGACGAGATCGGGCCGGATCCTGCCGGGCAGTCCGAGCGGATATTCGCTGCCGGGATGATGGAATGGCGACGCAGCCACCGCAACGATGGCGTGCTGATCGCCGGGGCGGCGGCGCGGATCGACCGCTCGATGGACGTGGCCATCGCCAAGGAGGCCGACAGCCTGCAAGGCGGGTTGCAGGTGCTGGCCACGGTGGGCTCCACCGCGCCATTCATCGGGCTCTTTGGCACGGTGTGGGGGATCATGAACGCCTTCATGTCGATCGCGGCGCAGCAGAACACCAGCCTTGTGGTGGTGGCCCCCGGTATCGCCGAGGCGCTTCTGGCCACCGCGCTGGGGCTGTTGGCGGCGATCCCGGCGGTGATCTTCTACAACAAGCTGAGTGCCGATGTCGACCGGATCGTGGCGGGATACGAGGCCTTTGCAGACGAGTTTTCCACCATCCTCAGCCGCCAGTTGGATAGCTGAGGATGGGGGCGGGGGTCGTTCAGAGCCGGGAGAGCGGCGGGCGGCGCAGGCGCGGGCGCGGGCGCACGCGGCCGATGGCCGAGATCAACGTCACGCCGTTCGTGGACGTGATGCTTGTGTTGCTCATCATCTTCATGGTGGCCGCG
>JADQCC010000254.1 GCA_016278295.1 Roseovarius sp.
CCCGACTTCAGAACCGTGAGCCAAGCGGCCAGGTACGGGGCCGGCCAGCGGCATTCAGCAGGACATAGTCCAGCGCATAATAGTTCGAGATAAAGCTCTCTATGTCAGGCGTCAGGAAGGCATGGACCGACGGGCGCTTTGCCGACATGGACAAGAGCTCGTTCGGCAAGACATCCACCAATGGCTCTACATTCCGCTTGTTGCCCTTGTGTTTGGGCACAGCGTTTCTCATGCCAAGAGGAATCCCGCGATACTCGGGCGCGCAGCGTTTTCTGACAAATCTCTCGAAATCCTGCACACGGTCGAGATTGAAGAGACGGTCCCAGTGGAAGTTTTCCAGATACTGGTATTGTGGCGCCCAGTGTGAATCCACTGCTTTCCGAGACGCTGCGTCCAGATACTGACAGAACTGACGAAACGAGATGCCCGTCTCCACATCCTCTTCGCGGAGATTCTCTGTCCCGTAGACGCATTCGAGCACGGGCCGGGTATGTTGCAGCGTGTTCTCGAAGGAGCGTTGTATGACAAACTTGTCCCAATATGCACTGACCAGGCGAAGAGCCGGATCCCGGACCAGGGCGACAAAGGCCCATTCCGGATCCTGGCAGATCTGATCGAACCGCCATCTTGTCCATGCCTGCACCTGCAAAGGCACGTCCTGTTGATCGATCGTGCGGTGTATTGCGCCTTCGGACTCCACCTGTCGTCCTGACAGCTCTATCGCCCAGCCTTTGACGGCCGTATTGGCCACCTTGCCAATCGGGCAAAACACGATTCTGGCGGCGGGTATGTAGATCAACATGCGATCGCTCGTAAAGTGTATGCGCAGGCCCGCATTGCGGTCATACCTGGATATGATGGGTCCAGACAGCTTTTGATCGTCATGGGCCAGAAGCGCCTCTTCCATCTGCGCAATGGTCAGGTTTCTTTCCTCGATCTCGTCGATCAGGCCCGGATCGACATCTGGCCCCAGGTAATCCGCGGCCATTCTTTCTATCCAGTCACGCGTTGCCCGCGCGTCATTGCGTGGCCCAAGCGCTTGCTCCAGGTCGATGGGCGGCACATCCTGGGCGGCGCTCTCATTGGCGGAGTTCGGCCCGGACGCGTGGCGCCCTGTGACCGCCGAGAGAATACCGCGCAGGCCTGAATGTTTGCTCGACATCGATACTGTCCTCCGTGGCAGGCAAAGCCTACTTGGCTGCGATTGCCTCCAACAGCTGCGCGGCGCTCTCTTCCCATGTCAGCCAGGGCATCCGGTCGGACGCAACTGTCCGGTCATTTTTCCATGCTGTCAGCCAGTCCCGGACCGCATCCGCCAGGTCGCCAGCCTCGAGACCGGTAAAGTACACGGCATGATCGCCGGCAACTTCCTGGAACACCGCAAGATCGCGCGCCAGGATCGGAAGCTTGTGCTGTGCGGCTTCGATGAGTGGAAGCCCAAACCCCTCGCCCTCGCTTGCGGCAACAAGGCAGGTGCTGGCCTGGTAGATACGCTCGAGGTACTCGTCACTGATATTGTCGAACCAGAACAACCGGGCCCCACGCTCGGGATGCTCTCTGAGCCGTCGAACCAGCGGGTCCACATCCCACCCCTCCTTGCCGACGATCGCCAGGTTGGCCTCTATGCCCTCTGCCCAAAGCATCTCGAACGCATCCAGCGTTTGTGTGTAGCCCTTCCTCGGTTCGATGGTTCCAACCATCAGAAAGGCCGGCCTCTGTCCCAGCTGGGCCAGTTGGCTGTCCGCGTCGGGCAGCAAGCCTGTCGTTGGCCGGGAGTTCTCTATGTCGGCGCCAAGATGGAACCAGCCAACGTCCGGGAGCTTTCCGTTGTCCGTCGAATGCTCTTTCAGCCAGCCCTTCAGATCGTCTGCAACGGCTTTCGAGATGCAGATGGCACCATCGAACGAGCCGACCAGAGACAGCCAGTCCGAGAAGTTCGCCGGGGCGCCGCTCGGAAAGCACTGGGGGAGCTTGACGGGCAGCAAATCATAAACGACGTGCCAGATACGCGCGCCCCTGTTCTGGAAGGTTCCAAACACTTCGCGCCGAAGCGTGTTGTACCGGAAATCCAGGTCGAGCACGACGAACAGATCGTCACGATAGACATCGATGATTTCGTCCTGCACCCCGCCCAGGGAAATATCCATGAGCTTCTGGGCATAAGCGTAGGCAGCAAGATACTCGCCATCATTGGTAAAGCGCACCGGGATAACCCGGTACGGAATATCCGTCCTCAACAGCAGGGCCTGCAGAACCGACCGCACCACCCTCTGGATGCCGGTATGAATATCGTTGTCCGCTACCACGCTCACATCGAGAAACAGGCTGGGACGGCGGGGATGAGGCGGAAAGCTTTGTGCCAGGGACTGTGCCAGTGACGCGGTCTCCCGCCTCTCCAGGCCGGGCGCGGCCAGCCTGTCGGGCAGGCGGGCCACCGCCTTTCCGTTGGCGTTCTCCGCGCTTTCAATGGCCTTGCGATAAAGCTCTGCGCAGACCCTCGGGTCATGCTGTGCCGTGACCATCTGGCGGCCGCGTGCCCCGAGGCGTTCGCGGCGTGCTGGATCGGATGCGAGGTCCTTCAGCGCCTCTGCAAGCTCTGCCCGATCAACCGGATCGGCAATCTGGCAGATACACTCGGGATCGAGCTCGCGCATGCTCCCATGTGCGTTCACGATGGTCGGAACACCGTAGTTCAGACAGTCGAGAACGGAGCCGGAGGTCTCTCCCCGGCTGTTGCCGCGCAATTGAACCGCGATGTCTGCTGCAAGCAGATACTCCCGGTATGTGTCCGAGCCCACCCATCCTGTTATCCTGAAGCGGGCTGCCCCGAGATCGCTCGCCGCCTGACGCAACTCATGCTCGTATTTCTCCTGGGCATCTCCGACAAACACGAGCGTGCATTCGGGATCTTCGGCCAGGGGCGCGTTTTGCAGGGCCTCAAGGATGGAAAGCCCGAGCTTGGATGGCACGATGTGGCCAAAACTGCAGATGACGAGCTCGTCTTCCGAGAACCCGAGCTTCTTGCGTGCCGCCACCTTGTCCGAAGCTGTGTAATCCGCGGACGGCCTCAGATGCGGCACCTTGTGCCAGCCTCTTGCCGCCTCGGGTCCGTACCACTCCTGCGCCAGCTGAAAGGGCTGGTCGCTGTGCACGATGACCCCTGTCGCATTCTGAAGAACGTCCAGGTTTCCCGGCAGGCTCGATGGGTCCGGCCTGCCCGCGCCGGAGCGTGCGGCGGCGGCAAACTGCTGCAGGCCATATCCCTGGAGAACAACATCCCGGAGATGGTTCGGATTATACCGCGCCCGGCCATCGAGCAGAAAGAAATCATGAAGCGCAACCACGCCGGGTATGCTGCGCAAAAGATCGAACATGTACCCGTGCATCGGGGAATTTCCGAAATGGTAGAGCACGTGATCGAAATGCCCGCTGTTGCGGTGAAACCAGTCGACGCCCCGGATATCTATGGATGGGTCGAGGTCCGGGAGGTCGATATGCTCCTGATTGGAAATCAGGGTGATCTCGTAGTGCCGGGCGAGTTCCGGGACGAGCTGTGCGCTGTATTCCGCGATGCCGGACATTGCCGGCGGCAAGGGTGAAACATAGGCCAGCCTCTTGCGGTGCGCGGCAGGTTCCGTATCAGACCGGGCGCCCTGGCGCCCGAGCTCTTTGCTTTTCTCCAGCAGGCCCTGTGCGATCTGCTCAAGACTGGTGTCGGCCAGGTTGAATGTCGTGACCCTCAAGCCGTCGCCGGTCTCTGCCAGGAGACGCTCCGGGTCTGGATCATTGCCGATCAGAAAGACATGGTCGGCCTTCTCGAGGCATCCCTGCTTTTCGTTCGTGAGGCCCGGGCAAGGTCCGGGCCGGCGGGACCGGTCCGGTTCCGGCGTTCGTGTCCAGAGCGCCCTGGGGTCCCGGAATACGGTGCGCAGCCTGTTTCGAACCTGCTCCAGAATTCCGGCTTTGGGGTCCGGAGATGTATCCTCTGGAGCCGCATAAACCATGACGGCCGTCGGCAGGGATACCAGTTTTGAAATGCTCGCGACGCTGCGGTCTTCGTGACCTGCATGAAAGCCGTTGACCAACACGAGATCGGGCGCGAGGGAGGACAGAAACGCTTCCCGGATGAGCTCTGCTCTTTCACGGCGCGCCAGGTTGCCGGCGCTCTCAGATGCAACCGGGCCAGGCGCACTCCAGATGCGAAGCGCGCTCCGGGGGAGGACATCAACAAGAAGCGCCCGCACATCCCTGACAAGCTGCGTGTCAGAAGCGGCAAGGGCCACGACGATGTCATGCCCCGTGCCGCCCTGTGCGATATCACGGAGCAAGTCCATCTGCCGGCGTTCAGCGGGCGTGTCGCGCCACGTCTCCGAGACGCCCTGGAAGTCGATAACGATACGCATCTATTGGTCCTGTCCCGCACTCAAACGATCGAAAAAATACCGGGACCTTACCGACATCTGCTCATAGGGCGTGCCGTCATCCGATTGATGGATCAACCTGATGGCCCGCGGGAGCGCCTGGTACTCCGGGCTCGTCATCCATTGAGAGAAGACATCCCTTGGTTTTCCATCCTTCTGGAGAATCAGGTCGCGGAACACGCCTCTTGGCTTCCCGTTCTTGTGAAACAGCGATCGCCACAAGAGCCGCCGGGGCTTTCCGCCCGTGTGAAACAGGATGCGCCGCCAAAGAGGCCGCGTGAGGTACCGGGCCTCCCTTTCGAGATCAGCCCGCTTGTTCTTTTCCCTGGCGAGCTCACCCCGAAGCTTCGCGATCTCCTGCTGGTGCTGCTCCAGTGTCTCGCGCAGGCCGCGTGCCTCGGTGACGAGCGCGCGCGCCTGCTGCTCGATGAGAACCTGCGAATACAGGGTGAAATCGTCAAAAACATTGGGCGGCGCCGAAAACGCCCCTGCCCGCTCGCGATGCTCGTTCGCGAGGTAGAACCGGTTCAGCCCGTCCCGGTAGACAGCGCTGTAGCCGTGGTCCAACAGGACATTTTCCCATTCGGCATGATTTGGGGTCTGACTGTTGGGGGCGGTCGCCTCGATGACGAGAATCCACGGTCTGTGGGTTTCCCAGTCACCCCCGGCGAGGACAGCGGCCTCCGCCCCCTCCACATCGATCTTGAGAAAATGAACGGCCTGTCCCTCGGGGACATGCGCGGTCCACAAGTCGCGGAGCGTTGTCGCTGGAACCTCTAACTCGGTGACAGGCAGACCGGTTGCTTCGTGGGTTCTGGCAATCTCCGGGTTCGTGGAAGACAACCCGGTATCGCCCACCTGGTGGAAGAGGGCGGTCCCGCCTTTCCCGGCCACGACGACGCCCAGGTTTGTGTCATCCGGACGCTTGCTTTCAAGCTGTTGAAGGTGCCCCGGATGCGGCTCTACGTTTATCCCCCGCCAGCCCCTGTCATAGAACAGCCGGGTGACACTGTCGGCATCCGGGGAGCAGGCTCCGATGTCTATATAGAAGCCCTCGGAGACATCATCCAACGCCCTCAGGAGCATGATGTCTTCAAAGTTCTGGGCGTAGGAAACAACTGTCATGCTGATCTATCATCGTGCTGCTCGGCTCATTGGCCAGGAGGTTAATCGTATCCGCGCTTTTGCGCCTCGTACATGGAGGCGTAAAGCCCGCCTGCGGCGATGAGTTCTTTATGCGTGCCTTCTTCAACCACCTGGCCGCTTTCCATCACGTAGATCCAGTCAGCTTCCGTGACCGAGGACAAGCGGTGCGTCACCACGACCGTCGTTTTCTCATGCGTGAGCCTGGACAGCGTCTCGCGAATACGTTGCTCCGTGCGCTGATCAAGAGCCGAGGTAGCCTCATCGAGCAGAAGGATCGGTGCCGAGCGCAGAAACGCCCTGGCAATGGCAATTCGCTGCTTTTGTCCCCCGGAAAGCTGTGCGCCCTTGGGGCCGACCGGTGCATCTTCCCGGTCCCGGATCAGATCCGCGATCGCCGCATTTTCCGCGGCGGCCCAGATTTCTTCTTCGCTGGCATCGGGCCTGACGTACCGGATGTTCTCCCAGATCGAATTGTTGAAGATGACGATATCCTGCGCCACGACAGAGAACGCATTTCTCAGGGCGTGGATCTTGAGCTTGTCGATCGGTTGTCCCCCGATGGAAATCTCACCACCCTTGACGTTGTAGAGACGCGCGATCAGGCTGAGGATCGTGGTCTTGCCAGAGCCCGTCGCCCCGACGATGGCTGTCGTCTTGCCCCCCTGGAACGTCATGTTGAGATTCTTGAAAAGCGGCGCTCTTGGCGAATAGCCGAAAGTGATGTCCCGCAAGACGATATCACCTTCCCGATCAAACTCTTCGACAGCATCGGGGGCATCCGTGATCGTAGGCGTTTCCCGGAAAAGAGACCGCACGCCGTCGAGCAGGATCAGGCTTGCCTGAAGCCGTGCGAAGAACTGCGCAACCATCCTCGCCGGATCGAAAAGCAGCACGAGCCCAAGCAGGAAGGTGATGACGCCGGCGCTGTCGAGCGCATACTCGGAGTGCAGCGCCATGTACCCCCCTCCCCCGATCACGAGCACGTAGACGAACGCCGACGAAAAATCGATCGAAGGCAGAACCAGGGCCTGCGCCGCCTGCAGCCGGATCGACAGGCTGCGGATATCCCGGGCCGCCTTCTGCATGCGGGATTTCTCGCTCGGTTCCTGGCTGGCGATCTTTACCGTGCGCATGCCGCCGGCCATTTCCTCGATGCTGGTCATGTAATTTCCCAAGGCGGCTTCTGCGTTTGCCTGGATATGCTTGATGCGTTCCGAGACCAGGATCATCATCATGATGATGACCGGGATGACCATGATCGCCGCCAGGAACAGTTGTGGTGCGAGATAGATGAGGTACCCCGAGACGATCAGGACCGTCACCGCATCCCGGATCGCATTGACCGTTGCCTGGCCGACAAAGGTGCTCAGCTCCTGCGCCTGGTTTACCAGCCGCAGAATGATATGCCCCGATTTTGTCCGCTCGAAGAACGCCAGGTCCAGGCGCATGAGGTGGTCGATCATGTCGTCGCGCATTTCCAGCACCGCGTTGCTGGCCAGCCAGACCGACAGCCGCGGGCTGAGATAGGACATCACCCCGCGCACGGCGAACAGGAGGAACACGATGAGGCAAACACGGGCAAGCTCCCAGGCGCTGCCGCTTTCGAAAATCACCCGCAGGCCGCTTTCCGTCAGGGCCAGGAACTGTTGGTAGGCCACGCCCTGGACCAGAATTGTCCCCAGAACCACCAGGAGCCACGGGGATTTGCTTTTCAGGTAATTGTCCCAGAACCAGCGCAGGTTCTCGCGGTCCTTTTTGGAAAAGAGAGGTTTGGTCTTGCGGAATCTGCTGAAAACCATGCCATCTTGTTCCTGTATCAAGGACCGAAAGGCCCGCCATGCCGCCAAGCCCGCACAGATCCCGTTCAAGCCCGCGTGTCCTTTGACAAGGGGGAGCCATATGACAGATTACCCAGGGAATAAAGCGGTCTGTTTCCTGGATACAGCCCGTCTCGCGCCGCCAGCGGTGCGCCGCTCGGTCCTTGTCCTGTGCATGTCCCTGATCCTTCTTGGCGGGCCCGGGGCGTGGGGCGAGACCCGCATCCCCCCCGATCCCCGGATCGCCCGGCTGAATCATGCCGGTTTCAGGACGAGAGGGTACTGCACGGCCTTCGCCACGCGGGATGGACAGGTGGTCACGGCCGCGCATTGCCTGCCGAAAATACCGACCGATACCGTCCATGTCCTGCTGGGATACGAGACCGGCCGGCTGGAGCAACAGATCCAGACGCCGGCCACATCCTACCGGATCGTGAAAGGGCGCGACATCGCCGCCCTGTGCGGCCTCAAAGGCGATCCTGACGGATTTCGCCTGACCGCCGCGCCGCCGACGCCGGGCACACGGGTGGAGGTGCGGGGATACGGAGCGCCGAGGGCGCATGCGCTGCAGAAAACCGCCTGTTCGGTGCAATCCATGTCCGGGGACACGCTGATACGGCTCGATTGCCCCCTGCCCCCGGGCACATCCGGCGCGCCGGTGACGCTGACCGGCTCACGCGATGTCATCGGTGTCGTCTCCGCCAGTTCTGCCACGGGAAGCCTTGCATACCGGGTGTTCCCGGACATGGCACGACGTCTCTGCCAGTAGCATCGGTGAAACCCGATGCCCGATACCGCGCAAGGGATCATGCCGGGATCCCGACGGGGCGCGCGCCGCCCGGCTGGAAACTGCCGACGCCCGCGTTCGGAAGCCCGCAAACTCGTAATGGGCTGCGAAATCACCGATTATGGTCCGGCTGCGTGTCATGCGCGAAGCATCATGTCCGTTTGGGTGTAACTCCTCCTTGCTATCCCGTATCAGGTGGCGAAGGGTGCGAAGGATCAGAAATTCCCTATGACCAATGTCGTCTATGACCTGACGGAAGTGTTCGTGGCCGCCACGGGGAAATATCCCTATTACGGCATCGTTCGTGTCGTCGAGGAAATCGGCCGCGAGCTTCACCAGGTCGACCCGGACCTGCGCTTTGCGATCTTCTCGCACGCGCATGACACGTTCTTCGAGGTCCATCCCGGCATCGACGCCGAAACCGGGCGGGTCGAGATGAACATCCCGAAAGGCGTCAGGCAGATACATCACCTGCGCAAGACGTTCTATTCCCGGAACCGGGTCCGCGACGCCCTGCTGCCGCTGGCGCAGATGCTCGTTCGCGGGATCAACCGGTCCCGCTGGCGGCGGGCGGGGCTGTCCCTCGAAAAGCTGGACATGAACGGCAAGACGCTGGTTTCGACGGGGCGTCCGAAACACATGGTCGCGGCCCTGAACGCGCTCGATAGCGCCGGTGTGTCCTACGATTTCATTCCGCTGTTGCACGACATGTTTCCGCTGCACGATTTCTCGCCGCAGAATCCCAAGCCGTTTCCCCTGCACTTCATCGGTGACAATTGCCGCGTGATAGATCGCGCCTCCAGGATCATCGCGATTTCCCGGTTCACGAAATCCGACATCGAGAGCTTCTCCCGCGATGGCATTCTGCCGCCTTTGCCGGACGTCGTCACCGTGCCTCTGTGCCATGAATCCCGTGACGGCACGGAACCCGCGACCGACGATATTCCGGCCACGCCGTATCTTTTGACGGTGGGGGCCACGATCGGCCGCAAGAACCTGGAAGCGGTGTTCGAGGCGATGCGCCTGCTCGATGAATCCGGCGGGACCGTCCCGCGGCTTGTCCTCGCGGGCGCGCCCCGCAAACATGTCCGGGATTATCTGAAGAAGGACCGCTACGACCGGATCCGCGCCTTCATCGAGATGGTGCCCAACCCGAACCAGACCAAGCTCAACCAGCTTTACCGGAATGCCGTGGCGCTGGTCCTGCCGAGCCGGATCGAGGGGTGGGGATTGCCGGCGGGAGAGGCCCTGTGGAACGGGACGCCGGCGATCTGTTCAACGGCGCCCGTGCTCTACGAGGTCTGTGGCGATCTTGGTCTCTATTTCGACCCCAACAAGCCCGCAGAGCTTGCCGGGCTCATCGCGCGCCTGCAAGACGACCGCGGGTTTGCCGAGGATCTCCGGGCGCGCATCGCAGCCGCCGCGCCCACCCTGCGCACCTGGAGAGACGTCGCCCGCGACGTCAAGCGGGTCTATGAAGGCTGACCGGACCGTAACCGCCGCCTGAGGTCGGAAGGCGGGGGAAGGCCCAGGCTCCCCTCCTTCAGAATCCTGCCACTGAACGGCAATAGGTCCATATCCATGCCGGCCTTGCGCGTATCTCAATTGAGATACATATTGGGGCCTCCAAGGAGGACATGCCATGCCTGCTCAGACTTCGATGCTTCACGTCCGCGTGGACGACCACCTCAAGGCAGAGGCCGCCGATGCGCTGGCCGGTGTCGGCCTGACCCTGTCCGACGCGGTGCGTATCCTGTTGACCCGCGTAGCCGCCGAGGGCGGCATGCCCGCCGGGCTGACCGCAGACCCGGAGGCATACGATGCCTGGTTCCGCGCCAAGGTGCAGGAGGCCCTGGCCGACCCGCGCCCGGCCAAGCCGCATGACCAGGTGATGCGCGAGGCGCGCGCCCTGATCGACGG
>JADQCC010000300.1 GCA_016278295.1 Roseovarius sp.
CGGCCCGACACTGACGTCCAACGACCGCTCATTGGCCACCCCGCCCCTCTCACCTTCCCCTTCCCCCCTCTCCCCATCACCGCTACGCTGCCCACACCCAAACCGGAGGCCCCATGACACTCGACGGCAAACACGCTCTCGTCACCGGCGGCGGCACGGGCATCGGCCTCGCCATCGCCCGCGCACTCGCCGATGCGGGGGCCGAGGTCACCATTACGGGCCGCCGCGCAGGGGTGCTCGACGCGGCGGCGGGCCCGCGCCTCCATCCGCAGGTGATGGACGTGACCGACGAGGCGAGCGTCACCCAAGGCGTGGCCGCGGCGGTCGCCGCACGCGGCCCGGTGCAGATCTGCATCCCCAACGCAGGCATCGCCGAGGGCCGCGCGCTGCACAAGACCGATACCGATTTCTGGCGCCGCATCATGGCCACCAATCTCGACGGGGCGTTCTGGACGATCCGCGAATGCCTGCACGACATGCGCCGCGCCGGGTGGGGCCGCGTCGTCGCCGTCTCCTCCATCGCCGGGCTGCGGGGGCTCAAGGGCGCATCGGCCTACACCGCCTCCAAGCACGGGCTGATCGGCCTCACCCGGAGCTTGAGCGAGGATTACCTCGGCACCGGCCTCACCTTCAACGCGGTCTGCCCCGGCTATGTCGATACCGAGATCGTCAGCCGCAACGTGGCCTCGATCGCCGCGCGGGCGGGCGTGACCGAAGACGTCGCCCGCGCCACCATGATCGCCACCAACCGCCACAACCGCCTGATCGCCCCCGACGAGGTGGCGCAGGCGGTGCTGTGGCTGTGCGGTCCGGGATCGGACAGCGTCAACGGCCAATGCATCGAGATCGCGGGCGGGCAGGTCTGACCCCTGCCCCTCCGACTGATCCGAAACTCGATACAATACGCCTTATTTTGAACAATACGCCTCATTCTGAACAGAATGTGCACCAATTGCCGCCGCACCGGCACTGTATCCGTTTTGGAAACAAGACGGGAAACCAACCCAAATCCCGTTTGGCCAGTTGGCGCAGATCAGCGGCGATGAGGAAGGACCAGGCCAGTGCCGACATACACGGTGAATATCTACAATAACGACCCGTTTTTCATCCTGTCTGGAACGGTCGGCAATACCGCGATCTGGATCGGAGAGGCCAAGCCGTCCGGCACTGCGACGATCACCGACACCGAGCCGGGCCTCGAAGGCCAGACCCTCGACAGCAACGCGGCGGGCGGCGAGAGCGCCACGGCAGACGTAACGGTTGGCGGCGCCAGTTCGACCGGAGCGGGCATCTTTGCCGAAGAAAGCTGGACCCTGCGCGATACCGTCACCGGCGAGACGTTCAACGTCATCACGTTTGGCGTCACCAGCGGCGGCGCGACCGGCTATTATACCCTGTCCGAGACGCCGCTTGTCGCCGGGCGAAGCTATGAGACGCTCGACTATGACACCGATCCCGATGTCACCGCGGGCGACCCGGCTTTCAGTATCGACGACTATGTGGAGGCCGGCTTCGAGGTCGACGGGACCACGGGCAACGACAGTATCGACGCGGGCTACGTGGATGCCGACGGCGACTCGGTCGGCGGCGGCAATGACACCGTCCTGGCGGGGACAGGCAATGACACCGTGGTCGCGGGCGGGGGCGATGACACGGTGTTCGGCGGTACCGGCAACGATTCAGTCCTTGGCGGCGCTGGCAATGACAACATTGGTGGCGCGGACGGCGATGACACGCTGATCGGCGGTGCGGGGGCGGATACGCTCAGTGGCGGGGCCGGGCTTGATATTGTCGATTATTCCGCCTCGGACACGGCCGTGAATGTCGATCTCAGCACCGGCACCTACAGTGGTGGCGATGCAACGGGCGATACCGGCTCTGGAATTGACGGCATCATCGGATCGGATTTCAACGACACGCTGACCGGCTTTGACGGCGTTTTCGACGGCGGCACCACCACGAATTACATCGACGGCGGCGCCGGGAATGATTTCGTCGACGGGCTCGACGGCGGCGATACGCTGATCGGCGGGGCGGATAATGACACCGTGCTTGGCAGTGGCGGCGACGACATGCTCTACGGCGACGGCACCGGCGCCCGCTGGGCCTACGAGGTCTACACGCAGGATTTCTCCTCGGCCAACGGGCAGGCCTTTACCATCGAGAACGGCACGCTCGCGGGCTCTGGCACGCAGGACACGCTCGATATCGACGCGCTCGGTCAGGCGGCCACCGGGCAGGGCGATCCCGACGATTTCGGCGTCATCTTCACCTCGACGCTCTACGCGCCCGATGCGGGCACCTACCGCTTCACCACCACCTCCGACGACGGCTCGACCCTCCGCATCCTGGATTCGCAGGGCGAACCGCTCAACTTCACCAACCAGACCGGCAATGACGGGCCGTTCCTCGACAACGACTTTCACCAGGGCGCCACCACGCGCTGGGGCGAGGTGACGCTGGAGGCGGGTCAGACCTACACGATCGAGGTGCGCGTCTGGGAAAACGCCGGGAGCGAGGTGTTGTCGGGCACGGTCACGGCACCGGGCGGCATCGAAACGAGCCTTGATGAGAGCGAGCTCATCCTCGGGGTCGAGACGGCCGCGGGCGATGACAGCCTCGACGGCGGTGCGGGGGCCGATCTCCTGTTCGGCGGCGGCGGCGACGATACGCTGGCCGCAGGCGAAAACGACACCGTGCTTGGCGGCGACGGCGATGATCTGTTCGTGCTCGATATCCCCGCCGGGTCGGGCACGGGAACGATCACGATCACCGGCGGCGAGGGCGGCGAGACGGGTGGCGACACGCTGCAACTGACCGCCGATGTCGGCCAGGGCGACATCACGTTCACCAATGGCAACGATTCGGCGGGGGGCCTGTCGGGCAGTTTCACAGTCAATGGCAGGCAGGTCAGCTTCTCCGAGATCGAGAATATCATCTGTTTCACCCCCGGCGCCCGCATCCTCACCCCCGGCGGCGAGCGCCCGGTCGAGGGCCTGCGCCCCGGCGACATGGTCATCACCCGCGACCACGGGGCGCAACCGCTGCGCTGGGTCGGGCGGCGCACGGTGCCGGGCACGGACCGCTTCGCACCGATCCGCGTGGCCGCGCATGTGCTCGACGGGGCGTGCGCGCCGCTCACCGTGTCGCCGCAGCACCGGTTCCTGTTCACCGGCTACAAGGCCGAGCTGCTGTTTGGCTGCGACGAGGTGCTGGTCGCCGCCAAGCATCTCGTGGACGGGATCAGCGTGACCGAGAGCCCGCAACCGGCGGTCACCTATATCCACCTGATGTTCGACCGCCACGAGGTGATCTATGCCGAGGGCGCGGCGACCGAGAGCTTTCACGCCGGCGATATCGGCCTCTCGGCCATCGCCGGGGGCGCGCGCGAAGAGCTCTTCGCGCTCTTTCCCGAATTGCGCAGCCACCCCGAAAGCTACGGCCCCACCGCGCGCCCCTGCCTGCGCCGCCACGAGGCGCGGCTCTTGATGCCCGCCGCCTGACCGGGTCGCACGGGATACCGACGCAATACCGACACGATACCGACACGATACGCGGGCCCCGCCGCCGAATTGCCCCGACCGCGCCAAATGCAGGCCAAAAGAGTGGCGTTAACGTTCCAGAGTGAACCGGCGGCCTAGACTGCGCCGTCTCTCGGCGCGGCTGCGTTGCCCGAGTTGGAAAGTGATGCCATGCCCATTGCAAGCGAGCTGAACGTCAACACCTTTGCCACCGCGATGGACATGGCCAACACCATGTTCGGTGACGGCGTCACCGTCCTCTCGGCAAGCTACAGCGGCGCCGGGGGGGCCTCGGGCACCTATTCGGGCGGCACCGGCACCCTGGGCGAGATCAGCCCCGGCAACGAGGGGGTGATCCTCTCGACCGGGCGCGTGACGGATTTCACCAACAGTTTCAGCCTGCTGAACACCAACACCGACCCCGACACCTCGACCGACTGGGGCAGCGACGGCGAAGGCGATGACGACGATGGCCAGTACAGCGGCGGCGATGACCAGCTCGAAGCGATTTCGGGGCAGCAGATCTTCGACGCCGCCATCCTGGACGCTACCTTCGTGCCCGAGGGCGACACGCTGACCATGCAGTTCGTGTTCTCCTCGGAGGAATATCTGGAATACGTCAACTCGGGCTTCAACGACGCCGTGGGTGTCTGGGTCAACGGGGCCTATGTCCCGTTGGAGCTCGCACAGGGCGGCAACACCGACATCACCATCGACACGATCAACGACACGTCCAACGCCAACCTCTACCGCGACAACGCCGGCGACCAGTTCAACACCGAGATGGACGGCACCACCGTGGTGCTGTCGCTGACCGCCCCGGTCAACCCGGGCGAGGAGAACGATATCCGCATCGCCATCGGCGATGGCGGCGACGGCGTGTACGATTCCAACCTGCTCATCATGGCCAATTCGATCCAGACGATGAACATCGCCGAGATTGATACGCTGGCGCAGGGGCCGGGCACCACGCAAATCCACAACATCCTCGCCAATGATCAGGGCGAGGGGCACACCGTCACCCATATCGACAACACCGCCGTCAGCCCCGGTGATACCGTCACCCTCGCCACCGGCGAGCAGGTCACGCTGAATGCCGACGGCACCATCGCCATCACCACCGACGGCGATATCGGAACCAACACATTCACCTATTCCACGGTGGACGAGAGCGGCAGCCCCGCCACCGGCTTCGTCAACATCGAGACCACGACCACGCCGCCCGATTTCATCGTCGAGGGCACCGGCGCGGGCGAGGTGATCGACGCCGGCTACACAGGCGATCCCGAGGGCGACATGATCGACGCCCTCGACCATTCCGACGCCTCTGACGACGATTCCGTCCAGGGCGGCGGCGGCGATGACACCATCCTGTCGGGCGCGGGCGACGATACCGTCGATGGCGGCACGGGCAACGACGCGATCGACGGCGGGGCCGGGGCCGATACCCTCATCGGCGGCACCGGCAACGACAGCTTTGTCATCGCGCAGGGCGACAGCGCCGTGGGCGGCGACGGCGACGACACCTTCACCCTCGCCGAGGTCGCGGGCGAGAGCGGGGCCATCGACATCATCGGCGGCGAGGGCGACGAGACCGACGGCGATACGCTGATCCTCACCCAGGACGTGGGAAAGGGCGACATCACCTTCACCAACGAAGACGATGATTCCAGCGGGCTGTCGGGCAATTTCGCCCTGCCCGACGGCACCCTCGTGACGTTCTCCGAGATCGAAAGCATCATCTGCTTCACCCCCGGCACGCGCATTCTCACCCCCCGCGGCGAGCGCCCGGTCGAAACGCTGCGACCGGGCGACATGGTCATCACCCGCGATCACGGGCCGCGGCCCGTGCGCTGGACGGGGCGGCGCACCGTGCCGGGAAGCGGCGCATTCGCACCCGTGCGCGTGGGCCCTGCGATCTTCGGCACCGGGACGGGCGGGTTGCTGGTATCGCCGCAGCACCGCCTGCTCGTCACCGGCTACCATGCCGAGCTGCTGTTCGGCTGCGACGAGGTGCTGGTCGCCGCCAAGCATCTGTTGGGCGGCGCCGATGCCTGCATCGCGCCTTGCAAGGCGGTCACCTATATCCACCTGATGTTCGACCGCCACGAAGTGATCTATGCCGAGGGCTTTGCCGCCGAGAGCTTCTTTGCCGGCGACGCGGCGCTTTCGGCGGTGGACGCCGCCGCGCGCGAGGAACTGTTCGCGATCTTCCCGGAACTGCGCAGCACCGCGTCGCGCCACCGCGAAACGGCGCGCCCCTGCCTGCGCGCCCGCGAGGCGACCCTGCTGCGCGAACGCCTCGCCGGGTGCGCCGCCTGACCGCGCGCCGCTCAGGCCATCTGCCGCAGCGGCGTGCCCGTCTTCGTCGCCCAGTCCCGCACCGCATCGCCGAAGGCGGCAAACAGCGGACGGCTGACCGGGTCGTTGGCCGCATTCCACTCCGGGTGCCACTGCACCGACAGGGTAAAGCCCGGCGCACCGCGCACATAGAGCGCCTCGGGCGTGCCGTCATGCGCCCAGCCGTCGATCACGATATCGCGCCCGGCGGCGATCACGCCCTGCCCGTGCAGCGTATTGGTCATCACCTCCTCGGCCCCCATCAGTCGGTGAAACACGCCACCCGGCTGAAACCGCACCTTGTGGCGCAGGGCAAACTGTTCCTCCATCGTGCCCTCGGGCGGCATGCGGTGGTTGTCGCGCCCCGGCAGGTCGCGGATCTCGGGGTGCAGCGCCCCGCCCATCGCCACGTTCACCTCCTGGAAACCACGGCAAATGCCCAGGAACGGCTGCCCCCGCGCCACGCAGGCGCGCACCAGCGGCAGGCTGATCGCGTCGCGCGCGCGGTCGAACGCGCCATGCGCCTCGGTCGGTGTCTCGCCGTATTCCTCGGGGTGGATGTTGGGCCGCCCGCCAGTCAGCAGGAACCCGTCGCATACCTCCATCAGCTCGGCCACCGAGACGAAGCGCGGATCGCTCGGGATGATGAGCGGCACGCAACCGGCCACTTCCGCCACGGCGGCCGAGTTGATCGTACCCCCGGCATGGGCCGGGTAGCGGTCGTTGATCTCGTAGCTGTTGCCGATGATGCCGACGACGGGGCGCGTCATGGTTGTCCTTCTTGGTGGCTCTGCTGCACGATTCAAATCAAGGTATAGCGCGAAACGAAATAACGAAAGTGCACTCCGCGCACAGGTGCCCGTGCGATGACGCGGATTTGCACAGGGTTGTTGACGGTTTGCTCATTTTTTCCCGCCATGATGCGCGCGTGGGCGGCGTGGCCGGATCCCCCGCCATCCGCATCCCGGCGGGCCCTGGTCGCGTCGTCCACACCGCGCCCTCTTTGCGCCGTCACCGCCCGCCCGCGCCGGGGGAACGCCCCGTTGCAGGCCCTCTCCGATCCGCCTAGGGTCGCGCCGACGCTTGCAGGAGAGACCGGATGAAGGACGCCGCACCCCAGCCCATCTATCTGAGGGATTACACACCACCCGCCTATCTCGTGGACGCGGTGCACCTGACCTTTCACCTCGATCCAGAAAAGACCCGTGTTGTCAGCAAGATAGCGTTCCGCCCCAACCCCGGGGCCGCATCGCGCACGTTCTTTCTGCACGGCGAGAACCTGCGCCTGATCGGTGCCCGCATAGACGGTGCGGCCATCGCGCCCGAGGTGACGGAAACCGGCCTCACCGCCGATGTCCCCGACGCGCCCTTCACCTTCGAGGCCGAGGTCGAGATCGACCCGGCGGCCAACACCGCGCTTGAGGGGCTGTATCTCTCGAACGGGATGTTCTGCACCCAGTGCGAGGCCGAGGGCTTTCGCAAGATCACCTATTACCCCGACCGCCCCGACGTGATGGGCGTCTTTACCGTGCGCATCGAGGGCGACATGCCGGTCATGCTGTCCAACGGCAACCCGGTGGCGCAGGGCGACGGCTGGGCCGAATGGCACGATCCGTGGCCGAAACCTGCCTATCTCTTCGCGCTGGTGGCGGGCGATCTCGTGGCGCATTCCGACCGCTTCACCACCCGCTCTGGCCGCGAGGTCGCGCTCAACATCTGGGTGCGCCCCGGCGACGAGGGCAAATGCGCCTTCGGCATGGAGGCGCTCAAGAAATCCATGACTTGGGACGAGGAGGTGTATGGCCGCGAATACGATCTCGACCTGTTCAACATCGTCGCGGTGGACGATTTCAACATGGGCGCGATGGAAAACAAGGGGCTCAACATCTTCAACTCCTCCTGCGTTCTGGCCAGCCCCGAGACCGCCACGGATGCCAATTTCGAGCGGATCGAGGCGATCATCGCGCATGAATATTTCCACAACTGGACCGGCAACCGCATCACCTGCCGCGACTGGTTTCAGCTGTGCCTCAAGGAGGGGCTGACGGTCTATCGCGACAGCCAGTTCACCGCCGACATGCGCTCGGCCCCGGTGAAACGCATCTCCGACGTGATTGCCCTGCGCGCGCGCCAGTTCCGCGAGGATGCAGGCCCCCTCGCCCACCCTGTCCGGCCAGAAAGTTTCATCGAGATCAACAACTTCTATACCGCCACCGTCTACGAAAAGGGGGCAGAGCTCATCGGTATGCTCAAGCGGCTTGTGGGCGACGAAAACTACGACAAGGCCCTCGATCTCTACTTCGCCCGCCATGACGGGCAGGCCTGCACCATCGAGGACTGGCTTCAGGTGTTCGAGGATGCGACCGGCCGCGACCTCGCGCAGTTCAAGCGCTGGTATGCGCAGGCGGGCACGCCGCGCCTGCGTGTCACCGACAGCTTCGAGAACGGCACCTATACCCTGCACTTCGAGCAAACCACGCCGCCGACACCGGGCCAGCCCGAGAAATCCCCCCGCGTCATTCCCATCGCCACCGGCCTGCTTGGCCCCAATGGCGACGAGGTGGAACCGACCCGCATTCTCGAGATGACCGAGGCGCGGCAGAGCTTTTCCTTCGACGGGCTCGCGGCCCGGCCCGTGCCCTCGATCCTGCGCGATTTCTCGGCCCCCGTGATCGTCGAGCGCGAGACCACCAATGCCGAACGCGCCTTCCTGCTCGCCCACGACACCGACCCCTTCAACAAGTGGGAGGCCGGGCGCGCACTGGCGCGCGAGACGCTGCTGGCCATGATCCGCGACGGCGCGGCCCCCGACCCGGCCTATCTCGACGCGGTGCACACCATGCTGCGCGACGAGGCGCTCGACCCGGCGTTCCGCGCCCTCGCCCTCGGCCTGCCGGGCGAGGACGAACTGGCGCAGTCCCTGTCCGAGGCCGGCGACACGCCCGACCCGCAGGCCATCTGGGAGGCGCGCGAGGCGCTCGACATCACCCGCGCCGACGCCATGCAGGGCACGCTCGATGCGCTCTACACGGCGCATCAGGTCAGCACCCCCTACCGCCCCGACCCCGATCAGGCCGGCGCGCGGGCGCTGGCCAATGCCGTGCTCGGCCTCATCACCCGGCGCGATGGCGGCGCGCGGGCGCTGGTGCAATACGACGCGGCGGACAACATGACCCAGCAACTCGCGGCGCTCGGCTGCCTGCTGCGCGCGGGCAAGGGCACCGAGGTGTCGGACGCCTTCTACCGGCAATGGCGGCACGACCGGCTGGTGCTCGACAAATGGTTCGGGATGCAGATCCTCAACGCCGATCCCCCTGATGCCGCCGAGACCGCGGCGCACCTCACCGAACACCCCGATTTCACCATCCGCAACCCCAACCGCTTTCGCGCGGTTCTGGGCGCGCTGGCCGGATTTCCCGCCGGGTTCCACCATGTTTCGGGGTGCGGCTACCGGCTGATGGCGGACATGCTCATCGCGCTTGACCCGCTCAACCCGCAGACAACGGCGCGCATGTGCGCGGCTTTCGAGACATGGCGGCGCTACGACGCGAAACGGCAGGGCATGATTCTCGCGCAGATCGACCGCATCCTCGCCGCGCCGGGGCTCAGCCGCGATACCGCCGAGATGCTGGGCCGCATACGCGAGGCCTGACCGGGCCCGGCGCGGGCCGCATCGGCAATTCCCCGCCTTCACCCAAGGCGCGCCCAGATTTGGCCGAAATGGCCCGGCAGGCTGTGTCCGATCCAGCTCGCCGGAGACGCCATGGCATTCGACCCGATCACCCCGTCTGAAAACCCCCGGCGTACCGAGTGGCGCAAACCGGCACGGGCGCCCGTGCTCGGGCGGCTGCTGCGGCGGCTCGGCCTCGCACGGCCGCGCACCGATATCGACAGCCTCACGCGGCGCATCCTGCTGCCCTCGCTCGCTATCAGCGACGAGGAACACGCCCGCATTCAGTTTCATGACGCGGGCCAGCGCCTCGCCCGCCAGGAGGATTGGGCACGGCTGGCCGAGCGAATCGGGCAGGCTGACGCCGCGCGATTGCGCACGCCGGGCGGCGAGGCGGTGGCGGGGCTGTTGGCCGA
>JADQCC010000128.1 GCA_016278295.1 Roseovarius sp.
CGGGGGACAAGTTGCATTCGCACAGTGCGACAAAGCAGCGCAAAGCCGGTCGGTGCCGACGATGGCTCAGAACACCGCTCAGCCCGTGATCAACGGCATAGCCGCCTCACCATGCCCGCGAAGAGCCCGTGCACGAGGTCGCAGAACAATTCGCCCCAATGCACATGGTTCGACGGATTCTCGACATCCATATGGTGCTGCGGCTTTCGCCAGATCGGAAATTCGTTCATCGTTACTGTACCTCCGTTCGCAGGCAAATCTTGCAAAATCCCCTTATGGTTAGCAACTCTGTTACCCTGCATGAGAAGGGGCCGCCGGTTTTACGGCAGCCCCCTTAGCGATCAATCCAGCGGTTTCAACCCTGCTTCGATCTGTTCTCGCCGTGCCTCCAGAAAAGGTGGCAGGGACAACGCTTCGCCCATGGTTTCGAACGGCTCATCCACGGCGAAACCGGGCGTGTCCGTGGCGATCTCGAACAGGTTACCCCCTGGTTCACGGAAATAGAGCGACCGGAAATAATAACGCTCGACCTCGCCCGAGGATGGCACGCGAAAATCGTTCAGGCGCTGCGCCCATTTGTGGATTGTCGGCACGTCAGGCACCCGGAAGGCGACATGGTGCACGGCACCTGCCCCCTGACGCGCCGCCGGGAGATTGGGTTGCACCGCGACGTGCAGTTCCGCCGATGGGCCCCCCGCGCCCATGCTGTACACATGAACCTGACCCGCCGCATCCGGGCTTGCGTAATCACGAACCTTCTCCATGTTCATGACCTTGGTCAGGATCAGATCCGTTCCCGCCAGATCGGGCATCGAAATCGTGATGGGCCCCAGGCCACGGATCTGATGTTCTGTCGGGATCGGGCTGCGCTCCCACGGATGTGCCTCCCCCGGCTCATCGGCCGTCAGGCGAAATCTTTGACCCTCCGGGTCCTCGAAGCCGAGGCTGGCGCGCCCGTCGAGCGTGGTAATCTCTTCAACCGTCAGATCGGCGTCGCGCAAACGGCTGGCCCAAAAATCCAGGCTGTTCTCGGTCACGCGCAGGCCGGTGCGGCTGATCGAGTGTGTGCCGCGCCGTTCGGGTGTGACCGGCCAGTCGAAAAACGTCAGATCACTACCCGGGCTGCCGACCCCATCGGCAAAGAACAGATGATAGGCGGACGTGTCGTCCTGGTTCACGGTCTTCTTGACCCGCCGCATACCCAGTGTGTCGGTGTAGAACCGGTTGTTGCCGGGAGCGTCAGCGGTGATGGCCGTCAGGTGGTGTATGCCGGCAAGTTGCATTGTGGGCCTCCTTTCATTGTCTCGTGATATGTAAGCGCGGCACACACTCGATCCAGCAAACGGACCTCCGATCTTGCGCTCGAGCTGGGCGCGGCCCTGTTCCGCCGCAATGCCGGACGGATGGCCCCCACGGAAAGCGCACAGCGATTTGCCGGGATGAACCCCGAGTTGACCTTTCATCTCGACTATGATGATCGAAGCCTTGATCTGGCGCGAGGGGATTACGGTCCGGCAGTTCGGATCGGCCCGCTGGAGGATAGCGCGCTTACACCTCTTACGCTGTTGCCGCCGGGTCTGCCAACGAAACAGGCGGTCGATATCGTCGAGGGATATGTGGACCGGCAAGTGGGTCAGCGTGAATCGCCGCAACCATTCAGCGCGCTCGTCCCATAGACGCGTCCCAACCCGACAGGAACTCTTCTCTCTTGAGGTGGTCGAGATAGGTCAACAGGCCCGGTGTCAACCGGATCGGCAGAAACGTCCCTTGCCTGTCTTGGATTTGCTGCTCGAATTGTGACGCAGGATCCTGTGCCCGGATGAGCGGCAAGAACGGTGTCTCGTCCCTGATGATGCGCTGACCGTCCTCGGACAGCAGGAAGCGAATGAATTGCATGGCAAGTTCGGCGTTCTGCGCGCCTTTCGGAACAAAGGCCGTGCGTGACATTACAAGGTTGTAATCCTCGAAGAAATGCAGGCCCAGATGCGGTGCGGCCTCGGCGAGGTCGGAGGCGTAAGATCCGATGACATTGAAGGCGAAAGCCAGTTCGCCACGAGAGGTCGCCTCGACCATATCCGACGTGCAGCAATATGATTTCATCTCTGCGCGTCCGAGAACTTCGAACAGTCGCAGCGCCTGCGGCCCCTGCAAGCTGTCCTGCGTCGCATAGAGGTAACCCACGCCGGAGACACGAATGTTGTAGCCGCCGATGCGACCGCGAAAGCGGTCTTCGTTCTCGCGCACAAATGTGGCCAGGTCACGGTGACTGGTGGGTAACTCATCGCTGGATATCGTCCGGTTGTCATAGATCATGACAACCGGTTCGAAGGTAAAGCCGAAAAGCTCGGACCGCCATGTCGCCCAGGTTGGCGGGGTGATCTCCGGCGCGAGCGAAATGCGCCGTGCGAGTCCCCGATTGACCAGATCGACCTGAAGGTCCATCGCCGAGGATATGACGACATCGGGTTGTCCGCTCTCGGCCAGGCTCAGCATGGAGCGGTAGAGGGGGACCGTCTGGAATTCGACATACTCCACGCGGACCCCGGGATTGCGCGTTTCGAATGCCTCGATCAAAGGCTGCATGGTCGGGGTGTCGGTTGCGCTATGAATGACAAGAGGCCGCGCAGAGGCGCTTTCGCCCGAGAGGAGCGCGCCGACCGACAGCACGAGGATCGCGACGATCCGCCGGAAGATCAATGTCACGTCAAGCCCCCCCAGCGGCGAGCGCCCGAGCGTCATCTCTGCGGCGTGACCTTCGGCCACTGCCTTGACGATCGACAGGCCAAGTCCTGATCCCTTCGTCTTGTCGGACAGGGATGTGAACCGCTCGGTGGCCCTCGCCAGGTCCGCATCGGCAATCCCGGGGCCGGCATCCTCGACACTGAGACGGATCGCGTCGTCGTCCCCGTCCAGCGTGATCGCGATCGTCGTGTCAGGCGGGCCATGCCGGACGGCATTCTCGATCAGGTTGCGCAATGCCTCTCGGATCGAAACGCTGTCTCCGGCGATCAAATCCTTGCCCGCGCCTACGCCTTCGTCGATCAGCGAAAGCGTGATGTGCCGCATCCTGCTGTCCCGCAGGCTTTCGGCCAGGATATCGCGCACCAGCGGCTTGAGCGCGAGTGGCTGCAAACTGGTTCGGTCAGAGCGATGGATCACCATGGCATTGGCCAGAAGCTGGTTGGTCAGCCGCACGGTGCGCGCGGCCTGTTGGTCGGCTTTTACCACCCTCGTGCGGATCTGGTCGTAATCTTTCGCGTCAGCGGCAAGCGAGAGATAACCTTGTAGCGCCGAAAGCGACGTTCGGGTCTGGTGCGCGACGTCGGCGATAAAGGTTTCGGTCAGGGTGCGGCTGCGGCGCAGCCGATTGATGAAGCCATTGATCGCATCGAAAAGCCCCCTGATTTCCCGCGGCGGCGTGCCCTCGACCAGGGTCAGATCCGCTGGTTCGCGCCGCGCAAGGTCGGACGCGATCTGACGCAGGGGGGCGAGCGAGGTACGGATCGCCACCCAGACGAAACCGAGGCCAATCAGAGACACGACTGCGAGCCCGGCCAACCCTGCGCCAAAGAATAACAGGTGTTGCTCGGTGCGCCACTCAACGGTCTGTCCCACCTGGACCACGACCCATTGGCGCCCGTCCGGCGTGCTGATCTGGCGTCCCTGAATGGCGAACCGAAAGTCAGCGCCCCGATATTCCGCATCGTAAAAGACCGGGGATATGGACGGCCTCAGATCATCCGGGCTCGGAAGGGTCGCGGTGCCTGTGATTTCCCGCTGCCCCGGGACGAACACCCGGTATTGAACCCTGTCGATGGGGTTCAGCGAAAGGATGTCCATGGCGGCGCTGGGCAAATCCACCGTGGCCCCATCGGGGCCGACGGAGACGCGTTCCAGGATCGCCAGGACAGCCCCGGCGAGCGGCAAATCCACGGTCCGGTTTGCCGCGGCGCGGGAATATGTCCATAACAGCCCCGAGATCAGGACAAGAAGGGCCGCAAAGCCCGCCGCCATCGTCACGAGAAGACGGCGCTGAAGCGAATGGCCCTCTGTATCAGTCATCGTCCGCCAGATACGCCATGTATCCAAGGCCACGCGCCGTCTTGATGACCATCGGCGTGCCGTCGAGCTTGCGTCGCAGCCGCGCGACCAGTTGCTCTATGGCATTCATGCTGGGCGCTTCATCGAACGTGTACAGCCGGTCGGCGACGTCTTCCTTGGTCAGCATGCGCCCCATGTTGTCGATCAGGATTTCCAGCAACTGGATCTCGCGGGCGCGCAACTGGGTATCCTGTCCGTGGATCATCGCCCGTTTCGCGGCCCGGTCAAAGGTCAGGGGGCCGGCCGAAAAGATGTTGCTGGCCCTGCCCGCCCGCCGGCGGGCCAGCACCCTGCACCGTGCCGACAATTCCCGAAAATCGACGGGCTTGATCATATAGTCGTCGGCCCCGGCATCGAGGCCGATCACCCGGTCGTCGATCTGGCTGCGCGCGGTCAGTATGATGACCGGTGTGTCGTCAGCCCGCGCGCGCAGGGATCGCAGCACGTCATAACCGCTCCGTCCCGGCAGATTGACGTCCAGAAGCACGATATCGAACTCGAAATGACGCAGAAGATCATTCGCTTCGTTACCGTCGTGCTCGCGATCAACGGAATGACCCTCGGCCCGGAGCCGATCAATGATCGTCTCCGCCAAATCGTCATTATCCTCGACCAGAAGCATTCTCATCTGCTCAAACTAGCAGGGCGCAGTCGAACCGGGAAGTGCAGGAAGGCCGTTTGGCGACCGGGTCAGCATCCTGTCAGTTTCGCGTCAGAACCAACTCAATCTGTTTTGCGAGGAACAAATCTCCGGGGGAGGACCGGGATCAAGTTTATCTAATCTAGGGAGAAGACCATGTCATTCGCACGTCTTGGCGCGGCGCTTTGCGTCGCCGCATCGTTCGCTGCCCCAGCTTTTGCGCAAAGCCAGATCAAAAGTCCGGAATGCATTGCCCCCGCCAACCCCGGCGGCGGTTTCGATTTGACCTGTCGCATCGCCCAGACCGGCCTCGACCCGCATGTCGATGCGCCGGTGCAGGTGACGTTCATGCCCGGCGGCATCGGTGCCGTGGCCTATAACCTGTTCAACACGACCCGCACCGATGACGGCTCTGCCATCGTCGCCTTCTCGACCGGGTCGCTCTTGAATATCGTGACGGGCAAATACGGCGACTTCACGGAAAAAGACGTGCGTTGGGTCGGCACGGCCGGAGCCGATTTCGGCGCGGTCGTTGTGCGCGCCGATAGCAAATACCAGGATCTGTCGCAGCTCATGGCCGATTTCGCCGCCGATCCGGCGTCGGTCGTCGTGGGCGCCGGGGGATCGGTGGGGTCGCAGGACTGGATGAAAGGCGCGCTGCTCCTGCGGGAAGCGGGCGCAGCACCGATGGACATGCGCTATGTCGCCTTCGACGGCGGCGGCGATGCGATTGCCGCGCTTCTCGGCGGCTCGATTGAGCTCTACATGGGCGATGTCGGCGAAATGGTGCCGTATATCGACTCCGGTCAGATGCGCATTCTGGCGGTCATGTCGCCCGAGCGGCTGGACGCGCCCTTCGACGGGATCCCGACCGCAATTGAAGAGGGATTCGACGTCGAGTGGACGATCCTGCGCGGCTATTACATGGGCGGCGATGTCTCGGATGCCGATTACCAGAAATGGGTGGACGCGTTCGAAGTGGCCTACGCCACCGATGCGTTCGCCCAGGTGCAGAAGGACAAGGGTCTGCTGCCGCTCAACCTGGCGGGCGACGCGCTCCAGGCCTCTGTCGAAGAGCGCGTGCAAAACCTGCGCGAGATCGCGATCGAGGCCGGTCTGATCAAGTAATCCCCCCGGCGGCCCGCATCGCCCGGATGCGGGCCGCCGATCCAGTCTTGCCATCCCTATCCACGAGGAGACCGTCATGGTCGACCGCATTTTTGCCGGGGTGCTTCTGGTTGTGGCGCTGGCCTACTCGATCATGGCTTTCACCGCCATTCGCGCCCCGTTTCAATATGACCCGCTCGGCCCGGAAAGCTGGCCGCAAATTCTTTCTCTTGTCGCCATCGCCTGTCTGCTCGTGATGTTGTGGCGGCCGGATGCCACAAGAATGGGCGTTACACGGCAGACCTGGTTCCGCCTGACCGCCACGGTGATCCTGCTCGCCGCTTACGCGGAACTGTACGAGCCATTGGGTTTCATCCTGTCCACCACTCTGTTCGGCGTCGCGCTGAGTGCGATGTTGGGCGCAGGCGCGCTTCGCTCCGCGATCTTCGGTGTGGCCGCAGGCGTGATCGGCTACGTGCTCTGTGTCATGCTGCTCGGCTTGAACTTGCCGGAGGGTGACCTGATCGGACCCCTCTTCGACCTCGCCCGCCAGCAAGAAGGAACGTCGTGATGGAAACCGTCCTGAGTGGTCTCGCAACCGGCTTTGGCGTCGCGCTTGACCCGTTCAACCTGTTTCTCGTTCTGGCGGGATGTTTCGCCGGGACGTTGATCGGAGCCCTGCCGGGATTGGGCCCCATCAATGGCGTCGCGATCTTGCTGCCGATCGCCTACGGGATGGGCTTCGGCCCGGAATCGGCACTGATCCTGCTGGCGGGCATCTATTACGGCGCGGAATATGGTGGGCGGATCTCGTCGATCCTGCTGAATGTCCCGGGGGACGCGGGCGCGGTGATGACAACGCTTGACGGCAACCCGATGGCGCGGGCGGGCGCGGCGGGGCGTGCCTTGTCGCTCTCGGCCATCGCGTCGTTTGTCGGCGGGACCGTCTCAGTCATCCTGCTGTCGCTCTTCGCGCCGGCGCTTGCGTCCTTCGCCGTCACCTTCTCGCCTGCCGATTACGTCGCCTTGATGGTATTCGCGTTCGCATCGCTTGCCTCTCTGGTGGGAAAGAGCACCGTCAAGACGCTGCTCGGCGCGACAATCGGCCTGATGATGGCGACGATCGGGATCGACGCGAATACTGGCGTTGCGCGCTATACTTTCGGCATTCCCGACATTCTTGCCGGAATCGACTTCCTGATCGTGGTGGTGGGGCTGTTCGGCATGGCCGAACTGCTGACGCTGGTCGAACACCAGGTCTCCGGCAAGCTCAAGTCGCTGCCGGTGGACAAGAGCTTTGTCCGCATGGCGGATCTGGCCAAGTGCAAGTGGACGATTGCGCGCGCGTCCGTGATCGGGTTCTTCATCGGCATCCTGCCGGGCACCGGCGCCTCGGTTGCTTCGGCCGTGGCCTATGGCACGGAAAAGCGGATTTCGGATAGCGAGAATACCTTTGGCACCGGTGATGTGCGCGGACTGGCCGCGCCCGAGGCCGCCAACAATGCCGCTGCCGGGGGGGCGATGGTGCCGATGCTGACGTTGGGTATTCCGGGGTCGGGCACGACCGCGATTCTTCTTGGCGCGCTCCTGATGTTCAACATCCAGCCCGGACCCATGTTGTTCATCCAGCGACCCGAGGTCGCCTGGGGCCTGATCGCGTCGATGTATATCGGCAACGTCGCGCTTCTGGTCATCAACCTGCCGCTGGTGGGGTTGTTCGCCCGGATGCTGACGATTCCACAGCACTATCTGACGCCGCTGATCGCGATCCTTGCCTTCATCGGGATCTATACCATTGTCGGGAACCCGTTCGATCTGTTGATGATCACCGGTCTGGGGATTTTCGGTTGGCTCTTGCGCAAGCTCGACTTCTCGCTCGCGCCTGTCATCCTCGGGTTCGTTCTGGGCGGCCTGTTCGAGAACAACCTGCGCCGGGCCTTGTCGATCTCGGGCGGGGATTGGTCGATCCTCGTTCAGGATTACAAGAGCATCGCGCTTTATGTGCTGGCCCTTCTGGTGGTCATAGCCCCGATCTGGCTCGGGTGGCGCGCCCGCAGAATCAAGGGCGAGGCCAGTTCGGAAAACGGCTGATGACGGCGAGCACCCTGCGTGGATACGGGCTCACCCTTGTGGCCGGTCTGGCGGGCGCGGCATTGGCCACCCGTATCGGGGTGCCGGCAGGGGCGCTGATCGGAGGAACGCTTGCTGTGGCGTTGCTGACGGTTCTGGGGGTGCGCAGCGGCCTGCCCGATCCCCTGCGCGATCTCGCCTTCGCCACGATTGGCGTGTCTCTGGGGTCCGGCATCGACCAACGCCTGTTCGATCAGGTCGGCACCTGGGCAACCAGCCTTGCGATCCTGGTCGCGTCGCTGATCGCTACGATCCTGGTTGGGCGGCTGATCCTGACACGCGCCTTCGGCATGGACGGCAAAACGGCAACGCTGGCGAGTTCGCCGGGCACCATGTCGAACGCCATCGCCATCGCGGTCGAGGGGCATGGCGACGCGACTGCGGTCATGTTCATGCAACTCACGCGCCTCCTGGTGCTGGTCGTTGCCGTGCCTCCTCTTGCCGTTGCACTCGACAGCCCACCGGCGATCTCTGGTGCAACGGTCGAGGTGATGTCGGCTCCCGTTATCGCCGCGCTGTTGGCGGTCTCGGTGGCGGTCGGCCTGATTGGCAAACGCGTGGGCTTTCCCGCGGCGGCCCTCTTGGCCGGCATGATGATGAGCGCAGGCGCTCACGCAAGCGGGCAGACACATGGTGTGCCCCCGACCTGGGTCAATTTTGCTGCCTTCGCCGTGACCGGAGCCGTTCTCGGAGCGCGCATGAGCCGCGTTACATTTGCGCAGGTCAGACACCATGCGACAGCAGGGTTGGCCACGGTCGGCGTGGCCCTTGTCGTCTCGATCATCTTTGCGCTTTGCACCTATGTCGCGACGGATCTGCCGTTCGGTCAAATCTGGATCGCATTCGCGCCGGGCGGGGTCGAGGCGATGGCCGCCATCGGCCTGTCGCTTGGATACGATTCCGCCTATGTAGCCATGCATCACTTTGCTCGGATCTTCACGCTTGTGCTGATCGTTCCGATAGTGCTCCGAATCTAACGGTGGCGCGTCGCGAGTGGGCAAAAGCTGGACAAAAACCAGTGCGTTAGCCGAAAAAGTGGTGCCCGGGGGCGGAATCGAACCACCGACACGAGGATTTTCAAACAAATTCCGATGCTACCCATTGCTGAACATACATCTTCACAACTATATGTTTTTATTGTAATTATAAAGCATAAGGGTTAACGTAGCTGACCACGATAACACCCCCAATAACACGCTTTTTGAGAGCCTATAGCGAGCCTAAGATGCCCACCACGCCACTCTCGGACAGAACGTTGAAGTCGCTTCCTACACCCGACTGCGGACAGGTCACCTACTGGGATAGCAGCCTGTCCGGTTTTGGCGTTCGGGTTTCCCAAGGTGGATCAAAAAGCTTCGTCGTGGTTTATGGACCCAACCGGACACGCAAGACGATTGGCCGCTACCCCACTATCTCGCTGAAGCAGGCCAGAGACAAAGCGAGGGAGCTAAAGGCAGCCTTTACGCTGGGCCTAGATCGGCAGCGATCCATCACCTGGGCCGAAGCCCGTCGGTTGTTCCTGGAAGACTCCGAGCGACGGAACCGACCGGCAACTGTCAGATATTATAAAAGCCGCCTCGATTCCCATTTTCGGTTCGGCAAACGCAATCTGAACGATCTTTCCCGGCAGGACTTTCAAAACAAGATCAAGGGATGCCAGACATCGCGTGGTGAACAGCATCACGCGTTGGTTGCCGCCCGGACGTTGCTCAATTGGGCTGTACGGGAGCAATATCTCGATGCCAACCCCCTTGCTGGCATGCGTGGGTACAAGCCGCCGAAGGCGCGCGACCGCACCCTTACAGAAAGCGAACTCGCTGAAGTCCTCACGAAAGCAAGGATCGCTGCGTACCCCTTTGGCGACATCGTCTCACTTCTAGGGGCTGTTGACGTTTACCGGAGTTGAATGAGGGTTGCTGCAAGCGAGAT
>JADQCC010000015.1 GCA_016278295.1 Roseovarius sp.
ACTGGCGCTAATCGACGCGCTGGTGGCGCTGTTGCGCGGGCAGACCCCCGATTACCGCCGCGCAGAACAGGAAAAGAAGGGAGGCACCGATGGGCATTGAGGTCCTCTCGCTCGTCCTCGTGGCGATCCTCTTCGGCTGTCTCGCGCTGGGGCTGTGGGTGGGGTTCGCGCTCATCGCCGTGGGGCTGGCGGCGATGCTCATGGCGTCGTCGGCGCCGGTGGAGCTGGTCTTTGCCACCAAGGTGTGGGGTGCGCTCAACATCTGGGACCTGACCGCGCTGCCGATGTTTATCTGGATGGGCGAAATCCTGTTCCGCTCGCGCCTGTCGTCGGACATGTTTTCGGGGCTTGCCCCGCTGACCACGCGGCTGCCGGGGCGGCTGTTGCACGCCAATATCTTTGGCTGCGCGCTGTTCGCCGCCGTTTCCGGCTCGTCGGCGGCCACCACGGCCACCGTCGGGCGCATGTCGGTGCCGGAACTGACGCGGCGCGGCTATGACGACCGCATGATCATCGGCACGCTGGCGGGCTCGGGCACGTTCGGCTTTCTCATCCCGCCGTCGATCATCCTGATCGTCTATGGCGCCGCGACCGAGCAGAGCATCGCGCGGCTGTTCCTCGCAGGGATCGGCCCGGGGCTGATGCTGGCCGCGCTGTTTTCGGGCTACACCATGCTCTGGGCGCTGACGCATCGCGACCGGATGCCCGTCGCCGAGCCCGCCACGACATGGGCCGACAAGCTGCGCGCCATCGTGCTGCTGGGGCCGACGATCCTGCTCATCGTCGCGGTCATCGGCTCGATCTATGCGGGGCTTGCCTCGCCCACAGAGGCGGCGGTGGTGGGGGTGCTGGGCGCGCTGATCCTCTCCGGCTTGGGCGGCTCGCTCAATTGGCAGAGCACGTGGGGCGCGCTGCGCGGGGCCACGATCACCACCTGCATGATCGCCTTCATCCTCGCGGGGGCGGCGTTTCTGACCGTGGCGATGGGCTATACCGGCATCCCGCGCGCGCTGGCGGTCTGGATCGGAGAGCAGGGATACTCGGCGGGGATGCTGCTGGCGGCGCTGGTGGTGTTCTTCATCCTGCTGGGGATGTTCCTCGACGGCATCTCGATCGTCGTGCTGACCACCTCGGTGATCCTGCCGATGGTGCTGGCCGCCGGGATAGACCCGATCTGGTTCGGCATCTTCCTCGTTCTGGTGGTGGAGATGAGCCAGATCACGCCGCCCGTCGGTTTCAACCTTTTCGTGCTCCAATCCATCACCGGGCGCGGCATCTTCGAGATCGCGCGCCACGCATTTCCGTTCTTCCTGTTGCTGGTGGCCGCCACCGCCATCCTGACCCTGTTCCCGGAGATCGCCCTATGGATCCCGCAGACGATGCTCGCCCGCTGATGCCGGGACCGGTCGTGTCCTCGGCCCATCTTGCCAGCTCTGGCATGCCCGAGCTGTCGGAGATGGAGTTTGCCCTCACGATGGCCAACCACGCGTTCCAGCGCTGGATGTCGCGCTGCATGACCGCCGCGGGGATGCCCGGTCTCGCGCCGCTCGAGGTGCTGGTGGTCCATCTCGTGCATCATCGCGACCGGCCCAAGAGCCTCGCGGATATCTGCCTCGTGCTCAATGTCGAGGACACCCACCTCGTCAGCTACGCGGTCAAGAAACTGGAGCGTCACGGCCTGGTGGAGACCGGGCGCAAGGGCAAGGAAAAGACCGTCTCCATCACCGCGGCGGGCGCCGAGTACTGCACCCGCTATGGCCGCGTGCGCGAGGAATTGCTGGTGCGCTCGGTCGAACAACTGGGAATTGACCGGGAAGAGATGTCGCGGCTGGCGGCGCTCTTGCGCGCGCTGTCGGGCTGTTACGATCAGGCGGCGCGCGGCGCGGCGGCGGTGTGAGCGGCGCGCTTACACTTGCCCGTCCCGAGGGCCAATTCGACGACGGCACCGGTGCCATGCTCACGGGCAACCTGGACACCGCTTCGATGATGGCAGGGCCATCCGCCCCATCCATTCCAGGCCCATCCGCGGGCCTTACGCTGCCCGTGTCTCCACCACCGCGCTCTGCTCTAGCGTGCGGTGCACCGGGCAGCGGTCGGCGATTTCCATCAGGCGCGCGCGCTGATCCTCGTCGAGGTCGCCCTCCAGCCGGATCACCCGCAGGAAGCGGTCGGCCTTGGCCTCGACTCGGCTGCCGGCGTCCTGCGCGTGGACCTTGTCGTGGCAGACATCGACGCTGACATGGTCGAGCGGCCAGCGCTTGCGGCGGGCATACATGCGGATGGTCATCGAGGTGCAGGCCCCGAGACCGGCGGCGAGAAAGCCATAGGGCGACATGCCGCGATCGGTGCCGCCATAGGCCTCGGGCTCGTCGGCCAGAACGTGGTGCGACGGCCCGGCGTTCACGTCTTGTAAAAAGCCGCCGGGGTCGGCCTCGCTCACCCGCACGACGCCCTCGGGTGCGCCCGGTGGCGGCGCGGGCGGCGTCAGGCGGAGATACCGCCCGGCCCATGCGGCGATCACCTGTGCGGCGTATTCGGCATCCGCGGGATCGGTCACGAGGTGATCGGCCCCGTCGAGGGTGATGAAGCTCTTGGGATGCTTGGCCGCCTTGAATATCTCGGCGGCGTTGTCGATTCCCACCATCGCGTCGCGCGGCGCGTGCAAGACGAGCAAAGCGCGCCGCAGGCTCTTGATCTTGGGGGCAAGCCGTTCGGCGCGCACGTCCTCGACGAAGCCCTGCCCGATGCGGATCGCCCGCCCGCCAAGCGTGACCTCGGCCGCGCCCTCGGCCTCGATCCGCTCCAGCGCGCCGGCGAAATTATGCGTCACGTGGCCGGGATCGAACGGCGCGCCGATGGTGACGACCGCGCGCACGCTGTCGATACCGCCCGCCGCCGCCAGCACCGCCGCGCCGCCAAGGCTGTGCCCGATCATCAGCCCCGGCGCCATGCCGCGCGCGGCCAGCGCCGCCGCCGCGCATTCGAGATCGGCCACGTTCGAGGCGAAGGACGTGTTCTCGAACTCGCCACCCGAATGGCCCAACCCGGTGAAATCGAAGCGCAGCACGGCGATGCCGGCACCGGCCAGCCGCGCCGCGATGCGGCGCGCGGCGGGAATGTCCTTGGAGCAGGTAAAGCAATGCGCGAAGAGCGCCGTGGCCAGGTGCGGCCCCTCGGGCAGGTCAAGCCGCGCGGCAAGCTCGTGGCCGTCATGGCCCGCGAAGGTGAAGCGTTCGGTGGGCATGTCCCGTCCTTTTTCGATTCCGTCGCCTAGAAACTAGGCGTGCTGCGCCGCGGCTTCCAGCATTGGACGCGGGTCGTCACGCGATGGTGAGGCTTCGTGCTATTCGCATCGAATTGACCGCATTATTCCGGCGCGCCCCCACCCGTCATTAACCCGGATCGCGCCATTCTGAGCCGGGGCGCAAGAGGAGGGTGAGAAATGACTTGGCGCGTGCGCACGAAAGGGGATGTGTGGCGATTCATGGTGGCGATCTCGGCGATCGTTCTGCTGGGCAGCCTGGGCCTGCGCTTCGTGGTGCTGCCGCCCGATCTCGCGGCGCGCACGCTGGTTCCCGGATCGGCGATGGCACTGATGCTCGCGGCGCCGATCGCGTGGTTCGTGGGCCGCCGGATGCACGAGGTACACCGCCTGGGCACGCGGCTGGAACACGCGATCAACCATGACCTGCTCACCGGCGTGCACACGCGCAAGGCGTTTTACGAGCGCAGCGGGCCGATGACTGCGGGGGCCTGCGTGGTGATCGTCACGGATATCGACAATTTCAAGGGGTTCAACGATCGCTACGGCCATTTCGCGGGCGATCAGGCGCTGCGCCAGTTCGCCGCCATGCTGACCGGGAATTGCCGCCATGCCGATATCGTCGCGCGGTTCGGTGGCGAGGAATTCGTGATTGTGCTGTGCGACGCGGATGCCGATGAGGGGCTCGCCGTGGCCGAGCGGCTCGCCGCGCGCGTCCGGGCCTCGGCGATCTACCACGGCGCGCATACCCTGAGCCTGACGGCGAGCTTCGGGGTTGCGGCGCTGCCGCCCGGTGGCGACATGGATACCGCGATCCAGCAGGCCGACCGCGCGCTCTACCGCGCCAAGCACGCCGGGCGCGACCGCGCCTTTCTCTACGATCCGGGCTGTGACAATGCGGCGATCCCGATGGGCACGGCGGCGGAATGAGGGGGGATGAAGAAGATCTCTGCATGACGCCTTGCAGGCGCTGAGAAGAGGGTGCCGCCGGGCGGGGGATATCGGCAATGGCGCGCCTTGTGCAGGGGTCTTTGACGGGAACGCCTGACATGACGATATTTGATGGTTTTCATTATAAACATTCTTTTTGGCGATTGAAAGCGCGGGCCTATCTATCCTTGTACCACGCTCAAGGAAAGGACAGCACAATGCCCCAGGATATCTGCCTCACCCCGGCCCCTCGCGCCGGTCGCGTTCCCCGCTTTGCGGCGGCACTTGGCCTTGTGGCGTTGCTGATGGCGGTGATCGTCGCCGGTGAAACCCCGGAACCGCGCACCGTCGAGGGGGCCGCGCCCGCCTATGAGGACTGGCACGGCAATGTGCGCCGGTCGCGCTGACCGGCGTCAGTCGCCCATCAGCGCCGCATCGAACGGGTAACGCGTCAGGTTCTCAAAGCCGTCCCCGGTGATGAGAACCTGGTCCTCCAGCTTGATCGAGAAATCGCCGCCAACCGCGCCCACCAGCGCCTCGACGCAGAGCACCATGCCCGGTTCCAGCACGTAGTCGAAGGCCCCCTCGACCATCTTGTCGGGGTAGGCCACCAGCGGCCACTCGTCGCACAGCCCCACCCCGTGCATGAGACAGCCGTATTTCTGCGCCTGATATTTCTCGTCCAGGACGTGGGTGTTGCGGCTGAGATACTGGATGTTCACGCCCGGTTTCAGCATCTCCATGTTGGTGCGGATATGCTCTACCGCGTGCTGCATGGCATGGATCATGTCCGGGCGCGGCCGTTGATCGCCGATCCACCAGCTGCGCGAGATGTCCACGCAGATGCCGTAGCTGCCGATCAGGTCGGTGTCGAAGCTGATGATCTCGTTTTGCTGGCACACCCGCGGCCCGCATTCCTGAAACCACGGGTTGCTGCGCGGCCCCGAGGCCAGGAGCCGCGTCTCGATCCACTCGCCGCCGCGGCGGATGTTTTCGGCGTGCAGCACGGCCCAGATGTCATCCTCGCAGGTCTTGCCGTCGCCCACATTGGCGCGGGCGAAATCCTCCATCGCGCGCACCGCCCGCTCGCAGGCGTGGCTCGCGCAGCGCATCGCGCGGATCTCGTCGGGGCCCTTGACGCTGCGCGCCTTCTCGGTGACTTCCTCGCCCTCCATTATGGTGAGGCGCTGCGCCTCGAGCGCGCGCAGCCCGTGGATCATCGGCTTGTCCACCGCCAGCCGCGTGTTGCCGGGCGCATGCTCTGCCAGGATCGTGCGGACGTCATTGGCGAAGACATCCGCCGCCACGTCCACCTTGTCGCCCCGGTCGAAATAAAACAGGTCCGCGCCCGAGCGCACCTCGGCCACCAGCGGGTTGAACGACGACAGGAACGGCGCGTTCTTGTAATCCCATATCACCATGTGGCCATCGGCACAGAGCAGCACCGCGCGAAACGGGTTATGCGCGTTCCACAGCTGCATGTTGGTGCTGTCGGTGGCGTAGCGGATGTTGAGGGGATCGAACATCAGCAGGCCCGCGTAATCGCGGTCCACGATGTGCCGCGTGAGCCGCGCCCAGCGATAGCGGCGCATCGCCTGCAAATCCGGCAGTTCCAGCCCCGCCGCCGCCCATTCGTCGAAGGCGAGCCGCGTCGGCCCGATCTCGATGCGGTCGGCATTGTTGGGGGTGTTGTCGCCAAGCGTGGTGCCGCGCGTCGGGTCGATCTTGCGGGTATCGCGATAGTGGGGGTTCATCGGTTTGGCCCTCCCTCGCGCCAGATTGGCAAGCGGCGGGCATTGCCCGCGCGCCGGATTGCGACGCGGGCCAATGTCGATTTTCGCCCTTCCGTGACGCAGGCACTGCATTTGTGGACCCATTGGCAGGACTTCGGTGGGCGTCGTCCCCCCAAATCCGGATGCCGGTCGCCAATCCGCCATGCACTGCCCGTCGGGTCAATCCTCGGCACAGTCTACATCCTGTCGCCGCTACTGGATCAAGGGGATATCGGTCACATTGACATGATGGGCGCTCGTTCGGGGGGCGAACAACCGGCCCCGCGCGCAAATCGTCAGATGCGCAGGAAGGGCTGTGCCAGACGCGGGATCACCCCGCGGAAGCGCAGCGGCGCATCGGTGGCGGCGAGGCAGATGCAATCCGCGCCGATATCGGCGACGGGCATGTGGTGCAGATCCTCGTCGGCGATTCCGATATCGCCGGGGCCGTAGCGGGCCGTCTCGTCCACAAAGGCGCCTTGCAGCACCAGCGTCAATTCCGTGCCGCGATGTCCGTGATCGGGGACCGCCGCCCCCGCCGGGATGAACAGAAGCCGCGCCGTGGCGTCGCGCGAGGTGGGCAGGATCGCCTGTTTCACCCCCATGCCGACGGACCGCCAGCGCACCTCGTCGAGATCGCCGCCCACGTAGTCGCACAGCGGCGCGGGCAGCACGCCGCGCGTGCGCGGCGCGGGGGGCTCGACGACCGGCGCGCCGTCGCGGATGCGCGCCATTGTCGCGCCAAGGCTATCGGGGGCCATCGCCACCGTTTCGGCCCGTTCCAGAACCGCGCCGCCAAGGCTCTCGTAGGCCCCGAGCCGCGCGCGGCATTCGTCGCACATTGACACATGCGTGGCCACGGCTAGGCTGAACGCTTCGGGCAATGCACCCGCAGAATAAGCCATCAGCAGCTTGTCGGTCAGGTGGTGGTTGATGTCATGCGTGGTCATGGTCGTCACTTCATTGCATGGCGCAGACGGTCGAGCGCCAGTCTGATGCGGGATTTGATGGTGCCGAGCGGCAGGCCGGTCTGTGTGGCGATCTCGGAATGGGTGAGATCGCCGAAATAGGCCTTTTCGATCAGCACGCGCTGTTTCTCGGGCAGGGCGGCCAGCGCTTCGCCCAGTTGCGCGGTTTCCTGTTGAAGGGCCAGCGCATCGGCCTGGTCGGGCTCGGGCTCGGGGCCCCAGGGCAGGTCTTCGGGCTCGGGGCGCCGCTGGCGGCGCAGCACGTCGATGCGGCGGTTGCGCGCGATGGTGAATATCCACGTGGCGACCGAGGCGCGGTTCGGATCGAACAGGTGCGCCTTGTGCCACAGGGCCGCCATCGTCTCTTGCGCGCATTCCTCGGCCAGCGTGGCATCGGCGCCCGAGCGCATGAGGAACGCCTTTACCCGCGGGGCGAAGTGGTCGAACAGGCGGGCGAAGGCCGTCTCGTCACGCGCGTCGCGCACCGCGATCATGGATGTCACCCATGCGTCCTGACCCCTGGTTGTCCGGTCCTTCGGTACCACGCCGCTGCCCGCTCCATCGCGTCTGTCGGCGTGCCACATAGCACGCAGGCCCGCGGGCGGCGAGGGGGGAGCGGCGCGGTCGGCGGTCGCGGGGTGTGTGTCGGTGAACATGCCCCTGTTACGCGTCGCGCACCGGGCCGGATCACTTTGCCGGGTCGATCACCGTTCCACGACCGCGCCGCACGCATTCTAATCCGGTGGCGACCGTGCCGCGTAAACATGAGAAGCGTTTCAATACTGAAGGACCACCCCGCCATGCCCTGTCCCGCGCAACGAAAGATCGCCGTCATCGGCGCCGGGATCACCGGCATGGGCGTGGCCGAGCGGCTGGCCTGTCGCCACGCGGTGACGCTATACGAGGCCGAGCCGCGGCTTGGAGGGCACGCGCGCACGGTGATCGCGGGCAAGCGCGGCGATCAGCCGGTCGATACCGGGTTCATCGTCTTCAACTATGCCACCTATCCCGAACTGACGGCCATGTTCGACCGGCTGGGTGTGCCGGTGACGGAAAGCACCATGAGCTTTGGCGCGTCGTTTCGCGGCGGTGCCTTTGAATATGGGCTGGAGGGGGCGCGCGCCTATTTTGCCCAAGGGGCGCGCGCCCTCGACCCGAGGCACTGGCTAATGCTGCGCGACATCTTTCGCTTTAACGCGCGCGCGTTGGCCGTGTCGGAGGATGGCAGCCTCAGCATCGGCGCGCTGATGGAGCGGATGCGGCTGGGGCGGTGGTTTCGCGAGTATTACCTCACGCCCTTCTCCGGTGCGATCTGGTCCACCCCGGTGGAAAAGGTGCTCGATTTCCCGGCGCATGCGCTGGTACGCTTCTTCAAGAACCACGGGCTACTGGGGTATGACGCGCAGCATCAGTGGTACACCGTCGCTGGCGGCTCGCGGGCCTATGTGGACCGGCTGGAGACGTCGATGCGGGCGCGCGGCGTGGCGCTGCGGCGCGGCACGCCGGTCCGGGGCGTGCGGCGCGATGCGCACGGGGTGATGCTGTGCGCCGAGGGCGGTGAGTGGGAACGGTTCGACGAGGTGGTATTTGCCACCCATTCCGACGACAGCCTGGCGCTGTTGTCCGACCCAAGCACAGAGGAGCGCCGCAATCTCGGGGCCATTGCCTATCAGCCCAACGACATCACGCTGCACGCCGATGCGAGCCTCATGCCGCGCCGCCGGGCGGTGTGGTCATCGTGGAACTATACCGAGGGCCCGGCCAAGCGCGCGGGCCAGATCGACCTGACCTACTGGATGAACAATCTTCAGCCGATCCCGGAAAGCGATCCGCATTTCGTCACGCTCAACACCACGCGACCGATCCGCGACGAGCTGATCCATGACCAGGTGACGTTGCGCCACCCGGTGTACGACCTCGCGGCGCTGGCGGCGCAGGAGCGCGTGCGCGCGGGCAACGGTGCGCGGCATACATGGTTCTGCGGTGCGTGGCTGCGCCACGGCTTTCACGAGGACGGGCTTGCCACCGGGCTCGACGTGGCCGACGCGATCCTCGCCCGAGACACCGCCGACGTGGCCGCCGAATGAGCATTGTCCGCCATATCGCGGGCCATACCTGGCACGGGCGCAAGGGCGCGGTGGAGAATGCGTTTCGCTACCGGGTGGATTACCTGTTGCTGGACGCCGAGGCCATCGCGCCGACCGCGCCGCGCCTGTTTGCGCGGGGCCGCGCGGGGGTGATGTCGCTGCATGACCGCGACCACGGCGGCCCGCCGGGCAAGGGGCGCGGGGCGGCATGGGTGCGCGAGGTGCTGGCCGCTCACGGTGTGCCCGAGCCTGCGCGGATCGAGCTATTGGCGCAGCCGCGCGTGCTGGGCCATGTGTTCAACCCGGTGGCCTTTTGGCTGTGCCACGACGACGGCGGCGCGACCCGCTGCATCATCGCGGAGGTGACCAACACCTATGGCGATCGCCATTCCTACCTGTGCCACCGCGACGACCACGCGCCGATCACCGCCACGGACAGGCTGCGCGCACGCAAGGTATTCCACGTCTCGCCGTTTCAGCCGGTCGAGGGGGAGTATGGATTCCGGTTTGATCTGCGTCCCGACCGCATCGGCATCTGGATCGACCTGACGGCGGGCAATGGCGGGGTGGTGGCCACGCTCACCGGCCCGGTGCGCGCGCTGAGCCTGCGGGGCATGGCGGGGGCGCTGCTGCGCCGCCCGTTCGGGTCGCGCCGGGTGCTGGCGCTGATCCATTGGCAGGCGCTGCGGCTGTGGT
>JADQCC010000273.1 GCA_016278295.1 Roseovarius sp.
CCGTGGGCTGGCGCCCGCGCGGCTCATCGCCCGGATGCCGCAACGTCCCCTCCAGACCAAACCCGGTCGCCCGACCGCTACCCCCGCCGCTCTCCCAGCGATAGCGTGTGCGCGCGCAGCCATTCCATAAAGCCGCGCGGATCGCCTTCCAGCATCTGCATCCGCTCCGCGTCCACCGGCTTGCCCACGACGGGTTTCTGCGGCCTGCCGCAACTGCGCACCACCTCGTGCAGCAAAAGCCCCTGCCGCATGGTGGGCGAGAGGCAATTGGCCATCTGGTACCAGCGCGAATTGGACCCGGGAAAGCAGACCGGCACCACCTGCGCGCCCGAGCGGCGGATCATCTGCGCGGTGAACACGTTCCACTCGCGCTCGATCACCGGACCAAAGAGCGTGTCGGACGACGCCACCACGCCAGAGGGAAACACGCTGATGACGCCCCCCTCCTTGAGATGCGACATGGCACTCGCGCGCATCTCGACGGATTTGCGCTGCGCCTCGGGCTGGTGCGGGAACGGCACCGGGATCATGTAGGACGCCGCCACCTCGTCGATACCGGTCAGCAGCGCGCGCGCCAGAATCTTGTAATCCGTGCGTCGCCGCCCGATCAGATCGGCGAGGATCATCCCGTCGACAAGCCCGTGGGGATGGTTGGCCACCACCACCACCGGGCCCTCGACGGGAATGTTGGCGATTTCCTCGTCGGGCGTCAGCAGCGGAATACCCATCGTATCGAGCGCCGCCCGCCAGAACCCCTGCCCCGAGGGCGCGCCGCTCTTCTCGAAGGCGCGGATCATGCGGATGATGCTGATCTTGCCGGTCAGCCACTCCATCCCGCGGATGATCGTGGCGGTGGCGGGGCTGTCAAAGCTGTTGGCATAGGTCAGGCTGCGGCGATCGTACCTGGTGAACAGCATCTGCCCGCCCGTCTCTCCGCCGGTCTCTGGCTGCGCCTTGCTGCTCACGTCGTCCGTCCCGCTTCGCTGTGCCGGTGCCATGCGCGGCCTAGGTATCCTCGCCGAAGCGATCGGCGACCAGCGCGGCCAGCGCATCGCCCAGCGGTCCGGCATCGGCCCCCATGATCTCGACGTCAATAGTGCTTCCTTTGGCCGCTGCCAACATCAAAAGCCCCATGATGCTGTCGCCCGAGGCGGACTCGGGACCGTGGCTCACCTCGACCTGCGCGTCGAACCCCTCGACCACCTCGACGAACTTGGCGGCGGCGCGGGCGTGCAGCCCCTTTTCGTTGACGATCTCGAGTTGCCGCCGCATGCGCTCGGTCATTGCGCTCTTCCTCATTCCGTTGAAACGTTGTGGCTGTCGATATACTTGCGCCCGGCCTCGAGCGCCGCGCGCACCGCGATCGAGATCGGGCTGTGGCGGCTTTTTGCCAGCTTGATGAGCATCGGCAGGTTGGCCCCGTAGAGAATGCGCCGGTTGTCGGGGCGGCAGGCGCGCAGCGACAGGTTCGAGGGCGAGCCGCCAAAGATGTCGGTCACCACCACCACCCCGTCGCCGCTGTCCACCGCGTCCGCGGCGGCGCAGATCTCGTCCTGCTTGTCCGCGCGGTCGTAATCGCCCTCGACAGCGACGGCCACGATCCCGCTCTGCGCGCCGACCACGTGCTCGACCGCCCTGAGATACTCGCGGGCGAGCCCGCCATGTGCCACGATCACGATCCCGATCATGACCGCCCTTCCCCCGGCTGTCGCCGCTCCAGTTCCCGATGCCTTAATGACACCGGCCAGCCTTGCTCCGCAAGCCTCGTCCGCAGCATTTCCGCCACCGCGACAGAGCGGTGCTGCCCGCCGGTACAGCCGGTGCCGATCGCCAGATAGGCCTTGCCCTCTTCCTCGTGCGCGGGCAACAGCAGCTCCATCAGCGCCGACAGCCGGTCGAGAAACGGTGCCAGCCGCGGATCGTCCCTCAGATAGGCCTGCACGCCCGCGTCCCGCCCGTCGGCGGCGCGCAGCTCCGCCTGCCAGTGCGGGTTGTTCAGGAACCGGCAATCGAACACCATGTCGAGCCCGCGCGGCAGCCCGCGCTTGTATGAAAACGACTGCACCGAGATCGACAGCCGCTTGGCACCGCCGGGCGCGAACCAGCGTTCGAGCTCGGCGCGCAGATCGTGGGGCGACATGTCGGAGGTATCGACCACGATATCCGAACGGTTCCGCACAGGGCCGAGCAGATCGAGCTCGCGCGCGATGCCATCCTCGACGCGGCCGCCGGGCGCGAGCGGATGGCGCCGCCGCGTCTCGGAAAAGCGCCGCACCAGGATGTCGGGGCGGCAGTCGAGATACAGAACCTCCATCTTGCCCGGTGCCGGCCCCCCGCCGCCGTCGATCACCTCGAGCAGGGCACGGACCGAGAAATCGCGATTGCGCACGTCGATGCCGAGCGCCAGCGGCTTGTCGAGCTGCGGCCCGGCAAAGAGCCGCGGCAGCAGCGAAAGGGGCAGGTTGTCGATGGCCTCGAAACCGACATCCTCCAGCACGTGGATGGCCGTGCTACGGCCCGCGCCGGACGGGCCGGTGACGAGGACCAGCCGGTGAGGCATGTCAGCATCGGCGACGTGAGACGGCATGATCCGCGACCTTCGTTGCTATTCCAGCACTCCATACCGGAGATAGAGCGCAATCGCCGCCGGAAAATGCGCGTGCCCCGATCCGTGAACAAGCGGCAGCGCGGCGCCGGCGATCCGCGTTTCGCGCAGCGGCGGCAGGCGTTCGCTCCCGGACCGGTCCAGATCGACGACCAGCGCCAGCGGCCGCGGCCCCGCGGCGGGCAGGCACAGCAGCCCCATGCCCCGCGCCTCGATTCGCCCGCGGATCGTGTCGGGCGCGTCGGCCATCACCCGGTCGCCCGCGCGCCACAGCCGCGTGCGATCGTCGGCCACCAGGTCGGCGCCCAGCGCCAGCAGCCGCAGCGCCAGCCCCGACTTGCCGCTGCCCGCCGCCCCGCGGATGAGCACGGCGCGCCCCGCCTGCGCGACACAGCTCGCATGAACGGTCAGCCCCTCGGGATCGTCCCCGGCCCCTCCGGCCCCTGCGGGATCGTCCCCGGCTCCTGCCGCGCGGGCCATGCCCGCTCAGACCGGCAGGCCGACGACGAACCGCGCGCCCAGCGGCTCGGATGTCGCATCGGCATGGGTGGGGCGGATGTTCTCGGCCCAGATAACGCCGTCATGCGCCTCCACGATCTGCTTCGAAATCGCCAGCCCCAGCCCCGAATTGTTGCCAAACTCGTCCTCGGGCCGCTGCGAATAGAAGCGCTGGAAAATCTTGTCCAGCGCCTCGTCGGGGATACCCGGGCCGGTATCCTCGACCACCACCAGGACGCGGTTGGCGCGGCGGCGCGCCCAGAGGCGGATCGCGTCGCCCTCCTCGCAAAAGCTGATGGCGTTGGTGATCAGGTTGACAAACACCTGTGCCAGCCGCGCCTCCAGCCCGGTGACGACGATCGGCCTGGCCGGGAAATCGGTGATGAACTCCACCCCCTTCTTGCCCGCCTCCTCGCTGAGATACTGCGCGAGGTTCTGCAACAGCGCCACCAGGTCGAATCCCTCCTGCGTCTCCTTGACCAGCTCGGAATCGAGACGCGAGGCGTTGGAGATATCGCTCACCAGACGGTCGAGCCGGCGCACGTCGTGCTCGATTACCTCCAGCAGGCGCTCGCGCTGATCCTCGCGGCGCGCGATGCGCATGGTGCCCACCGCCGAGCGCAGGCTCGCCAGCGGGTTCTTGATCTCGTGCGCCACGTCGGCGGCGAACTGCTCGTTGCTCTCGATCCGGCTGTAGAGTGCTCCGACCATGCCGCGCAGCGCGCCCGACAGCCGCCCGATCTCGTCGGGCCGCGCCGTCAGGTCGGGGATGCGGATGCGCCCGCCGCCGCTGCGCCCGCGATTACGCTCGCTCCCGATCTCGGCCGCGGCGGCGAGATCGGCGAGCGGGTTGGAGATGGTCGAGGCCAGCACGAGGCTCAGGCCGATGGAAATGAGCGTGGCGATCAGGAACATCTGCAACACGCGTTCGCGCTCTGCCGCCGACATGCGGGCGACATCGCCCGACGTATCGACCAGCACCACCGCGCCCACCGGCGTGGAACCGCGCATCACCGGCGCGGCGGCGCGCAAGATCGTATCGCCGCGGGCATCGGCGGCGCGCACCTGCGCGCCCTCCGAGACCGCGGCATCGACCAGATCGCGCAACGGCGCGATCGCGTCCTGCGCCACTTCCCTCGTGCCCTGCGTCGAAAAGGGCACCGAGATGACGCCCCATATCCGTCCCAGGAAATCGGTCAGCGGCGTGGGCGGCATGTCCCCCGTGATCGCCGGGCGCGCGGGCGTGCCCGTCTTCTGCCCGAGCAAGAGCCCGGTCCGGTCAAAGAGGTAGACCTCGGTACCGGCGCGCAGCGCGACCCGCTCCAGCGCGTCCTCGACATCCATGCCGTCGCCGGTGGCGAGGTTGACCGGCGCGGTCTGCGGCAACCGGGCGGCGACCACATCGGCGGTGAGCGCGGCACGGTCGCGCAGACCCTCGACATGCTGGCGCACCAGCGTGTCCTGCGTGCTGTTGAGGTAGAGAATACCGATGACCAGGACGTTGAGCGCGATCAGGTTGAAGGTGACGATCTTGCGCGTGAGCGCCGAACGCCGCAGCGACAGCCAGCCGCGCCGCGCCCGCCGCTCGGTCAGCTCTGCTTCCTCTACACGGTCGGGGGCGACGAAATCGTCCCCCAGGACAAGATCGCCATCCTTGCGCGCTCGCGGATCGCCCACGTCTATCCCCTCGGCCAGGGCCATCATTCCTCGTTGTAACGATACCCGATCCCGTAGAGCGTTTCGATGGCCGAGAATTCGGGATCGACCATCCGCAGTTTCTTGCGCAGGCGCTTGATGTGGCTGTCGATGGTGCGATCGTCCACATAGACCTGGTCGTCATAGGCCACATCCATCAGCTGATCGCGGCTCTTGACGAAGCCGGGCCGCTGCGCGAGCGCCTGGAGCAGCAGGAACTCGGTCACCGTGAGCGACACATCCCGCCCCTTCCACGTCACCGCGTGGCGCAGCGGGTCCATGCGCAATTCGCCACGCTCGATCACCTTGTTTTCCTCGCCCTCGAGCAGCGCGCCGCCCGCCGCCACCTCCTGCCGCCGCAAGAGCGCGCGGATGCGCTCGACCAGCAGGCGCTGGGAAAACGGTTTCTTCACGTAATCATCGGCGCCCATGCGCAGGCCGAGAACCTCGTCGATCTCGTCATCCTTGGAGGTCAGGAAAATGACCGGCATCCGCGACTTCTGGCGCAGCCGCTGCAACAGGTCCATCCCGTCCATGCGCGGCATCTTGATATCGAGCACGGCCATGTCCGGCAATTTCTTGCTGAAGGCGTCGAAGGCCTGCTGGCCATCGTTGTAGGTTTCGACCTCGAAGCCCTCGGCCTCGAGCGTCATGGCCACCGATGTCAGGATATTCCTGTCATCGTCCACAAGGGCGATCCTGGACATTGCTATTATTCCTCATACTGCTCTGAGTTTCTGAATTTTTTCCTCATTATGCGCCTTTTGCGCTCTGCGGATCAATCCAAAACTGCGAATCAGCCGGCTCGACCGCGCTCATTGGGCCGGAATTTCCTTGAAAATGGCTAAATGGACTCACTTTACCCGCACATGCCGAATGGTGTTTCCGCTAACGGACGGGTGATTGCGCTAACTTGGCGGTGGTTGCGCTAACTGTCGCAAACCCGCCTGTTATTTCACGAAAGCGTCGTGTTAAGACGCGCACAGCCGGGCACGCCGCCCGACCGACGCCGCATCTCGGCGCCCCACTTGATCTGCCGCGGGCAGACGCATTTGGTGAACAGGAGCAAAGCAGACATGACACTCGGACGGGTGAACCCGAATTTCCGGCTGGAGGATCAGGGCATCACGGGGCTCGGCACGGTCCATTACAACCTCATCGAGCCCGCGCTGATCGAAGCCGCGCTGAAAAACGGTGAAGGCACGCTCGGTCGCGGCGGCGCATTCCTCGTCTCGACCGGCAAGTTCACCGGCCGCTCGCCCAAGGACAAGTTCGTCGTCCGCTCCGCCGCCACCGAAGACACGATCTGGTGGGACAACAACGGCGCGATGGAGCCCGCCAGGTTCGACGCGCTCTACGACGACATGCTCGCCTGGCTCGCCGGGCGCGACGCCTATGTCGAGGATCTCGTCGGCGGCGCCGACCCCGCGCTCGCCATCAACGTCCGCATGGTGACCGAGCTTGCCTGGCACAGCCTGTTCAACCGCACCATGCTGCGCCGCCCCGCGCGCGACGCGCTCGACGGCTTCATCGCCGATTTCACGCTCATCAACTGCCCCGGCTTCAAGGCCGATCCGGCCCGTCACGGCTGCCGCACCGACACCGTGATCGCGATGAATTTCGACCGCAAGCTGATCCTCGTGGGCGGCACCGAATATGCCGGCGAGAACAAGAAATCCATCTTCACCCTGCTCAACTACCTGCTGCCGGAAAAGGGCGTGATGCCGATGCACTGCTCGGCCAACCACGCGCCCGACAACCCCGTCGATGCCGCCGTGTTCTTCGGCCTGTCGGGCACCGGCAAGACCACGCTCTCGGCCGATCCCGCGCGCACCCTCATCGGCGATGACGAGCATGGCTGGTCAGAGCGCGGCACCTTCAACTTCGAGGGTGGCTGCTATGCCAAGACCATCAACCTCGACCCCGATGCAGAGCCCGAAATCTACGCCACCACCACGAAATTCGGCACCGTGGTCGAAAACATGGTGTTCGATCCCGAAACGCTGGAACTTGATTTCGCCGATGACAGCCTCACCGCCAACATGCGCTGCGCCTACCCGCTGCACTACATCTCCAACGCCTCCGATAACGCGCTTGGCGGGCACCCCAAGAACGTCATCATGCTCACCTGCGACGCCTTCGGCGTGCTGCCGCCCATCGCGCGGCTGACGCCCGCGCAGGCGATGTACCACTTCCTGTCCGGCTTCACCGCCAAGGTCGCGGGCACAGAGCGCGGCGTGACAGAGCCGCAGCCGACCTTCTCCACCTGCTTCGGCGCGCCCTTCATGCCGCGCCGCCCCGAGGTCTACGGCAACCTGCTGCGCGAAAAGATCGCCAAGCACGGCGCCACCTGCTGGCTGGTCAACACCGGCTGGACGGGGGGTGCCTACGGCACCGGCTCCCGGATGCCGATCAAGGCCACCCGCGCGCTGCTCACCGCCGCCCTCGACGGCTCGCTGGGCGAGGTAGAGTTCCGCAAGGACGAGAATTTCGGCTTCGAGGTGCCCGTCGAGGTGCCCGGCGTCGCCGAAGTCCTGCTCGACCCCCGCCGCACCTGGGACGATTCCGACGCCTACGACGCGCAGGCGGCCAAGCTGGTGCAGATGTTCGCCGACAACTTCGCCCAGTATGTCCCCTTCATCGACGACGACGTGAAGGCGGCGGCGATCGGGTGAGGATGGGGGGGCGGGGGTGTCCCACCGCAACCGTGGCTTGGGTTACTGTGGCAGCGGTCCGAGAGGGCGGCGATGCGGGATTTTCGGGCCTCCGATGATGTTGCCGCCTCGGCAGATTCAGGCCCAAAAGCGGACGTAGAAGGTGAAAATGGCAACTTGTCGCGTTGTGTATACCCCGCAATTCTGGATCATTGCCGTTCAGCGTTTTTGAACTATTTCACCTTGTCGCAGGATGTAGGCTGCGCCTTTCAATCCAAGTTTATTTGGGCCAGCCCAGATCAAATAGTAGAGGGGCGCGTTCCGTGTGTTGCGAATCAAGTGGGGCTTAGCGACGAAAGGGAAGAGCGTTTTGAGCCGACCAACGTAAAGATCGAGCAACCTTTCCGCTACATTGCGATTCTTGGTCGTGACCTCGTTGCCAAACAGATCGAGTTCACGGCAGTAAGCAATATTGCGCCATTCGTCGGTTCCGAAGCAGGCGGTTAACTGGTCAGCCCACCGTTCCGGCACATTGCCAGAACGGGTGATCAGGCGGTTGATAGCCATCGCCAGCGGGAAATTGATTACCACCTCCATCGTTCCCGTGTCCGCTAGCGCCTCGAGGGTTGCCCACTCAAGATGAGCGCCATAGGGATCGAGAAACGCGACACCGCGAATGTTGCGGGCTTTAAGCGACGGCGCGAGGTTGCGTATCAGCGGGTTACAATCGCCCACCTGAACAGTAACGCCGTCCCTTGCTTCAGTGACAGTGCGCAACGTCTCTGCGCGAGTTGCGTCAAGATCAAAGAAATAATGCCGGTGAAAACCATTCGGCACATTCAAAGCTCGCACTGGCGAGCCAAGAATGAACTCTTCCTGCGCCTCTGTATCGTCAACCTCATCGAAAAAAGGTGAAGGTTCCACCGTGACGCTTGAACTGCGCACCTTTGTGACGCAGGCACCTGCGAAGGCATCAATGTAGACTCGCGTAAACGACTGCTTGCTCAACGCCGTTCCATAGAATTTCAGGTAGGCTTCCAGTGCGTCGAGTTTCGCCGCGGCCCACGGCCCAACCGTGTTTTCGCGGTGATCCTTCTTCATGCAAGCTCCGCCATGATCGACTGCGGCACGATCTGCCAAGGAAACCCGTTCCATTCTTCTCCTTCGAGTAGGCGACCGCCGGATTTCGGACGCGCACCGCCCCACTGTTTGAAGAAGAACGCCGCCCCATAACGCTCGCAGGTTATGCGTAGCTCCGTCGCCCATGCCGCTTCCATCGGGCGCGCGCCAGGTCCGCTCTCGCCGCCGATAATTGCCCACGCGATTCCCTTCAAGTCGACCTCACCAATCGGGCCGAGCAGCGGTTCGAAGGAGATGAAACGTGCATCCGAGTTGATCTGCTGCAGGTGTTCAATCCGTCCTTTGTGGGCAGCGTCCTCTACGGACACGCCAAGCCAGATATGTATTGGCACTCGCCCGCCATCATAGCGGCTTTGCACGTAGTTGCGCATCAGTGACGATCGTTTGGTCAGCACCTGATAGACGTGCCAGTCTGCCGCCTCCATCGCATCGAACACGCGGTCGATGAACTCACGCGGAATGTCCTTGTGAAACAGGTCACTCATGGAGTTGACGAAAATCATACGCGGTTTCTTCCACAGCGCGGGCTGTCCAAGGCGCGACGGCCAGAGGCGCATATCAAAGCCCTGTTCGTAAGGATGTCCCTCGATGCCGCGCCAGCGTTCCGCGAACCGTTCCGCGTAACAGTGGTCGCAGCCGGGACCGATCTTCGTGCATCCTGTCACGGGATTCCAAGTGGCGTCCGTCCATTCGATTTCAGATTTCTGTGCCATTCTGCTCAACCCCTTTTTGTCAGCTATATTACAATAAAGTATACAAACAGTGAACAAATATCTGGGAGAATAAATTGAAGTGCAAAGCGGTCGTGCGCCTAGTTCGCAGCGAAGGACCGAGAACATCAAGCACCCTGCCAACCAATCATAGATCTGCGCCTCGCTCTCGCAACCGCAGCATCCTGACCAAAACTTACCGCCACGTCCGGCCGCACCCCCCTCCTCCGACCGGTGCGTTCAGGCAAAGTTTACCCCTGACCCGAACCGGACCTCCCCCGGGCCTCTCCTGTCAGACGCACCTCACGGGACAGGGTGTCCCGAGACCCCCGCACCCCACCCCGGCGGGCACCGTCACGGTGCCCCTCCCGAACCTTGCGGTTCGTGCGCTGAACCGTGC
>JADQCC010000313.1 GCA_016278295.1 Roseovarius sp.
TTCACCCGGTTGGGCGAATATTCCCCCACCGTCAGCCCGTATTGCGCGGGCACCAGCAGCGCCACGCCCCGCGCCTGCCCCAGCTTGAGCGTGCCCGCCCCGTCCTTGTTGACAAAGGTCTGCTCCACCGCCGCCGCCTGCGGATCATAGCGGTGCACGATATCGCCCAGTTGTTCGTAGAGCGACAACAGCCGCGCGCCCAGGTCATCGCCCACCGAATGGCACACACCGTTGGCGATGTGGCTCAGGCGGCTGCCCTGCACCTCGATCACGCCCCAGCCGAGGTTCCGCAATCCCGGGTCGATGCCCAATACCCGCATGTCTGCCCTGCCCGTTTCGATTTTTGCCTCAATAGCACGAAACGTGAACGACAACCAAGCACAATGCGCGGGCCGCGACCGCGTCGAGCGTTGCAGGAATTGCATAAGGACTATGCAGAAACCCCAGCTTGTCCGTACGCATTGCCCCGATTAGCTGCATTGTACAAACGGATTGCCCCGACAGCCCCCCGTACCAAGGAACGACGACAATGGCACTGATCGACACCCCCCGCGCCCCCGCGCATACCCGCCCCGCCTTCGGCCTGCTCTCGCGCCTCGTCGAGGCCGTGATCTCGTGGAACGACCGCCGCGCCACGCGCAAGGCGCTCGCCCAGCTTTCGGATCGCGAGCTTGACGATATCGGCCTGAACCGCGGCGATATCGACCGGGTCGCCCGCCGCTTCTGAGCGCGCAGGCCACCACAGGATCGCGCGCGCCCCGTGCGGACATGGTCCGCGCGGGGCTTTTCGTGCCTGCTGGCCGTACCTGCCTGCCCGGCTCAGCGCAGGACCGGCGCCAGGTATCCGGCCATCCAGAGTGTCAGCGCGTCGGGGTGCATGATCTTTGCGCCCGTCTGTTCGAGCACATGACCCTCGGCCAACCGCGCGATCCGCGCCTCGTAGGCGTCGCCTCCCAGATGCGCGAACACGACCGCCTTGAACAAGACAAAGCCAACCAAGAGGTAGAGAACGCCGCGCAGCGGGATCATCCGCCGGCGGCGGCGCGGCGCGAAAACGATCAGACCGTCCGACCGGACCTTGCCGACATAGCCTCGTCCCAGCCGGGCGTGAGATTCGTCGATCCGGCGCAGGCGGGCGTTGAAATTCCGAGTGGCATCAGACATCGCCTCAGTCCCGAAGAAACGGCCCCCACCGCGATGCGATCATTCTGCGGTAGAAATGTGGCAACAGGTTGGCAGACCCCACATTTCGGCCAAATTTCGACATATTTTCAGTGACTTTTAGCCATTGTCAGGGTCGACCAGTCACCTATCTCTTCGTGATGATCGAGACTGTTTCCAAGCTGTGAATAAACCGCGATCACCTCCGCGGCCTGCTCGTTGAGCAGCCCCGACAGAATCACCCGCCCCCCCGGCGCAAGGGCACCGGTGATCCCCGGCGCGAGCGCCAGCAGCGGCCCCTTGAGGATATTGGCGAAAATCAGGTCAAAGGGGGCCGCGTCGCGCAGCGCCGGGTGGTCGAGCCCCTCGGCCTCGACACACGTCACACGGCCCGTCAGCGCGTTGGCCGCCAGGTTCGCCTCGGCCACCTCCACCGCCACCGCGTCGATATCCGAGGCCAGAACCACGCCCGGCCAGATGCGCGCCGCCGCCATCGCCAGAACGGCGGTGCCGCAGCCGAGGTCCAGCACCGACGTGCCCTCGAAGCCGTCCGCAGCCAACCGGTCGAGCGCCCGCAGACAGCCGAGCGTGGTGCCGTGATGCCCGGTGCCGAACGCCATCGACGCCTCGATCAGCAGCGGCTCGCATCCCTCCGGCACGCGATCCGCATCGTGGCTGCCATAAACGAAAAACCGCCCCGCCTCGACCGGGCTCAACTCGCGCCGCACCTTGGCGACCCAGTCGATCTCGGGCAGTTCCGACACGGTAAAGGGACGCGCGCCATGCGCCGCCGCCAGCAGGTCGAGGGCGACGGCATCTGGGGTTTCCTCGAAATAGGCACCGATCTCCCACAGGCCCGATCCGTCCTCCATCTCGAATGCCCCGATCCCCGTCGGCTCGGGCGCGAAATCCTCCAGCGCCTCGGTCAATGCCTCGGCGCGGGTCTTGTCGTCGAGCGTGGTGATGGCGGTCCATGTGGGCATCGGTTACTCCCTCGTCATTCGGCGGGCGCGGGCAGGAGGCCAGAGAACACCGTCTCGCGCCCCGGCTCGGGGTGGCGCGGGATCATCAGCGCCAGCATCAGCGACACCACGGCCATCCCGGCGGCCATCACGAACACCCAGGCCGGCGAAATCAGCCACAGATAGCCCAGCGCGGCGGGCAGGAACACGGCGGCGATATGGTTGATGGTAAAGGCCACGGCGGCGGTGGGCGCGATGTCTCCGGGATCGGCGATCTTCTGGAAATAGGTCTTGAGCGCCAGCGCCAGAGAAAACAACACGTGATCCACCACGTAGAGCGCGGCGGCCAGCACCACCCCCCAGCCGAACATGTAGATGCCGCCATAGGCGAGAAATACCAGCGCCAGCCCGACATACTCGAATATCAGCGTGTTGCGCTCCCCGTAGCGGAACACCGCCCGGCCCATCAGGGGGGCCGCCACCATGTTGATCACGAGGTTTATCATGAACAGCGCGGTTACCTCGTCGACTTCGAAGCCGAACCGCTCGACCATCATGAAGCCCGCGAACACCACGAATATCTGGCGCCGCGCGCCGGCCATGAATTGCAGCGCGTAATAGAGCCAGTAGCGACGGCGCAGCACCATCTTCTTGACCTGCGGGTTTGGCGCCTCGAAGCGCGGATAAGCGATCAGGCAGTACACCGCGACGCAGGCGGTGAACCCGCCCGCCACCATGTAGACGAGGGTGTAATTCAGATCGAACGCCCGCCACGTCAGCACGATCAGCACATAGGCCACCAGCGTGGCGCCGGACCCCGCGGCCAGCAGCCATCCCAGCATCTGCGGCGCGCGCAGCTTGTCGAGCCATTGCAGCTGCAGAGACTGGTTCACCGTCTCGTAATAGTGAAACCCGATCGAGCTGAGCATGGTGATGGTGAGAATCCCGCCCAGCGAGGGAAACTGCGCGGTGAGCGCCGTCGCCACCCCCAAGAGCAGCAGCGACACCAGGCCCAGCACCTGCTCGTGCATGAACATGATGAGCGCGATCACGCCGATGGCAAGAAATCCGGGGATTTCCCGCACCGTGTGCAGCCAGCCGATATCCGAGCCGTCGAACCCCGCCACCTCGATGACAAAGTTGTTGAGCAGCGCCGACCAGGTGGCAAAAGCCACCGGCATCGCAGCGGCCATGAGGAACAAAAGAGTGACCGGCCTGCGCCAGAAGGGCAGGGATTTCGCACTGGTGAGGGGGAATTGGCGGCTCATGCCCCTCTCATACGCCGGCCGTTGTGGATTGGCGAGAGGGGATGCGCGACCTCCCGCAATCCTCACCGGGTTTCGGCCCGCCTTCTTTTGACGAACGCGCCGCGGCGGCGGGCAGGCCTCAGTAGAAACTCTGCGGGTCGATATCCACGGCCAGCCGCATCTGCGCGGGCAGCTTCACCGGCGCGAGCCAGCGCGCGATGGCCTCTTGCAGCGGCGCGCCCTTGGGCGCCTTGACCAAGAGCCGCACCCGGTGCCGCCCCCTGATCCGCGCGATCGGCGCGGGCGCGGGGCCGAACACCTCGGCCCCCGCTGCCCGCAGCGGCGCGGCGTTGCGCGCGAGGCTCTGGCCCAGGTCGAATGCCGCACGCGCGTCCGGCGAGGACAGGATAATCCCCGCCATGCGCCCGTAGGGTGGAACCCCCGCCTGCCGCCGCGCTCCCGCTTCGGCGCGCCAGAATCCCTCCTCGTCACCGCCGAGGATCGCGCGGATCACCGGGTGCTCCGGCTGGTGCGTCTGCAACAGCGCCACGCCTTCGCGCTCGGCGCGTCCCGCCCGCCCCGCCACCTGCCGCATGAGCTGAAAGGTGCGCTCGGCGGCGCGCAGGTCGCTGCCCTGAAGCCCAAGATCGGCGTCAATCACCCCCACCAGCGTCAGCAAAGGAAAGTTGTGCCCTTTTGCCACGAGCTGCGTGCCGATGACGATATCCGCCGCCCCTGCCGCGATCTCGGCGATCTGCTCCTTCAGTGCCCGGGCCGAGCCGAAGAGGTCCGACGACAACACCGCGATCCGCGCCTCGGGGAAAAGCGCCGCCGCCTCCTCGGCCAGCCGTTCCACTCCCGGTCCCACGGCGGCGAGCCGCCCCTCGGCGCCGCAGGACGGGCAGGAAGCGGGCATGGGCGCGCTCTCGCCACACTGATGACAGACCAGCCGATTCTGGAACCGGTGCTCGACCATGCGCGCGTCGCAATGATCGCAGCCGATCTGGTGCCCGCAGGCCCGGCACACGGTGACCGGCGCGTAGCCGCGCCTGTTGAGAAACAGCATCGCCTGCTCCCCCGCCGCCAACCTTGCAATCACCGCCGCGCGCAAGGTGGGCGACACCCACCGGCTCGCGGGCAGCGCCTCGGCGCGCATGTCGATGGTGCGCATCTGCGGCAGCGCCGCCACCCCGAACCGCGCCGCGAGGTCCAGGCGGTCGTATTTCCCGGCCTCGGCATTGGCCCAGCTTTCCAGGGACGGCGTGGCCGAGGCCAGCACCACCCGTGCGTCCGCCATAGAGGCCCGCAGCACGGCCATGTCGCGCGCGTGGTAGAGCACGCCATCCTCCTGCTTGTACGAGGCGTCGTGCTCTTCATCCACGACGATCAGCCCCAGATCGCGGAACGGCAGAAACAGCGCCGAGCGCGCCCCCACCACAAGCTGCACGCCGCCCTCGCCGGCCATCTTCCAGATGCGCCGCCGCTCGGCCTGCCCCGCGCCCGAATGCCACTCGGCGGGCTTGGCCCCGAACCGCGCCTCCACCCGGTCGATGAATTCCGTGGTCAGCGCGATCTCCGGCAGCAGCACCAGCGCCTGCCGCCCCTGCCGCAGGGTTTCGGCCACCGCGTCCAGGTAAACCTCGGTCTTGCCCGACCCGGTGACCCCGCGCAAAAGCGTGGTGCCATACCCGCCCGCGCGCACACCGTCGCACAACGCCGCCGCGGCCGCCGCCTGATCCTCGTTCAACGCGTGGCCGGGGCGGTCGGGATCGAGCCGTGGATAGGGCGCGTCGCGCGGCGCCTCCGCCTCGATCAGCGCGCCTTGCGCCACCAGCCCCTTTACCACGCTGCTCGAGACCCCCGCCAGATCGCACAGATCGCCCAGACCGAACCCCATGCCGCCATGCTCGCGCAGCACCGCCAGCACGCGGGCGCGCGCATCGGTCATCCGGGCGGGCGTGGCGTCGCCGGGGCGATAGACCTTTTGCGCGCCGGGCGGGTCCATCAGCCGCGGCGCGCGCGTGGCCAGCCGCAGCATCGCGGGCAGCGGTGTCAGCGTGTAGGCCGCCGCGCGCTCCAGAAACCCGCGCATCGCCGCATCCATCGGCGCGAGGTCGAGCACCCGGCTCACCGTCTTGGCCTTGGCCAGGTCAAACCCGCCCGCGCCCGGCCCCCAGACCACGCCCAGCACGCGCCGCGGCCCCAGCGGCACCTCGACGAAATCGCCCGCATCGCAGCCACCCTCGGGCGCGACATAGTCGAGCGTGCCGCCCAATGGCTGCGCGGTCAGCACCGCCACCAGCGCCCCTCTCTCGAAATCGCAGCTCTGGTTCACGCGCGACAGGCTCCTCCGGGCTGGGTTTGCGGGGTTTCGGCCTCCCCGTCTATGCGGTAAAGCCGGGGGTGAAACAACCCAAGCCGCCAGAGAGGGCCGCCCCATGAAATTCTTCGTCGATACCGCAGACACCGCCCAGATCGCCGAGCTCAACGATCTCGGCATGGTCGATGGCGTCACCACCAACCCCTCGCTGATCCTGAAATCAGGGCGCGACATCCTCGAAGTCACACAAGAGATCGCGGCGATGGTCGATGGCCCGGTAAGCGCCGAGGTCGTGGCACTCGAAGCCGACGAAATGATCGCCGAGGGCCGCAAGCTCGCCGCCATCGCCCCCAACATCGCCGTCAAGGTGCCGCTCACCTGGGACGGGCTCCGCGCGTGCAAGGTGCTCTCGGGCGAAGGCAACATGGTCAACGTGACGCTGTGCTTCTCCGCCAATCAGGCGCTGTTGGCGGCCAAGGCGGGGGCGACCTTCATCTCGCCCTTCATCGGGCGGCTCGACGATATCAACCTCGACGGGATGCAGATCATCTCTGACATCCGCCAGATCTACGACAATTACGGGTTCGAGACGCAGATCCTCGCGGCCTCGATCCGCACGGTGAACCACGCCTTTCAGTCGGCGATGATCGGCGCCGACGTGATGACCGCCCCCCCCGCCGTCATCAAGGCGATGGCCGCCCACCCCCTCACCGACAAGGGCCTCGCTGCCTTCATGGCCGACTGGGAAAAGACCGGGCAAAAGATCCTCTGAACCGCCCCCGTCATCCTCGGGCCCCACCCGAGGATGACACACACACCCACAACCAGACACCGCATTTTCTTGCGGCATTCCGCGGCGGCTTCTGCTAGTCTGTGGCAAAACAAGCGAATGAGGCAGCGATGAGCAGCAAGCCCCGCATCGACGATACCCTGCGCGAGCGGATTATCTCCGAGCCGGACGTGATCCTCGACGACACCGAGATGATGCGCGCCCTCATCGCCGCCAACGAGCGCGAGATGGGCACCAACATCGTCGATATGCGCGGCATCGCCATGGACCGGCTCGAGGCGCGGCTCGACCGGCTGGAGGAAACCCACCGCGCGGTGATCGCCGCCGCCTACGAAAACCTCGCCGGCACCAACCAGGTACATCGCGCCATCCTGCGGATGCTCGACCCGGTCGAGTTCGAGAGCTTCCTGCGCGACCTCGACGGCGAGGTGGCCCATATCCTGCGCGTGGACGCCATGCGGCTGGTGCTCGAATCGGTGCAGCACGACGACGACCCGGCGGTGCGCCGCCTCGGCGACGTGCTGTCGGTGGCCGAGCCGGGCTTCATCCGCGGCTACCTCACCGGCGGGCGCGACGCACCCACGCGGCAGGTCACGCTGCGCCAGCTCGACGAGGGCGACAGCCGCGTCTATGGCCGCACCGCGCGGCATATCCGCTCCGAGGCGTGCCTGCTTCTGGATTTCGGGGCCGACCGGCTGCCGGGGATGCTGGTGATGGGGGCCGAGGATCCGCACCAGTTCAGCCCGCAGCAGGGCAGCGATCTTCTGGCCTTCTTCGCCGGCGTGTTCGAGAGGGTGATGCGCCGCTGGCTGTCGTGATCTCCGCCGCCGCCCGGGCGGCGCTGGCCGATTGGCTGGCCGCCATCAAGGCGCTCGATGGCGCCGCCGAGCACACGATCGACGCCTACGCACGCGACCTGCGCGCCTTCCTGACCTTCATGACCGGCCATCACGGGCAGACGCAGGGCCTCGGGGCGCTCGCGCGCATCACCACCGCCGACATGCGCGCCTTCATGGCGCATGAGCGCGCCGCCGGGCTTGGCCCCCGCTCGCTCGCCCGCCGTCTCTCGGCGATCAGGAGCTTCTACCGCTGGCTGTCCGAGCGCGAGGGATTCGAGCCCACCGCGGTGCTCTCGGCGCGCACGCCCAAATACCTGCGCAAACTGCCCCGTCCGCTGTCGGAAGACGCCGCGCGGGATGTGCTCGACACGCTGGAGGCGGACGCGCCAGAGCCGTGGATCGCGGCACGCGACGCGGCCGTGGTGACGCTGCTCTACGGCTGCGGCTTGCGCATCTCCGAGGCGCTGGGGCTCGATGGCGCCGCGCATCCCCTCGGCGACACGCTGCGCATCACCGGCAAGGGCGGCAAGGAACGGCTGGTGCCGGTGATCGCCCCGGCGCGCGACGCGGTGGCCGCCTACGCGCGGCTCTGCCCGTTGCCGATCACCGATCGCGGCCCGCTGTTTCTTGGCATGCGCGGGCGGCGTCTGGGCGCGCGCGCCGTGCAAAGGGCGATGGCGCAGACCCGCGCGCAGCTCGGCCTGCCGGCCTCGGCCACGCCCCACGCGATGCGCCACAGCTTTGCCACCCACCTGCTCAACGCCGGGGGCGATTTGCGCGCGATCCAGGAATTGCTGGGCCATGCGTCGCTGTCGACCACAGAGGCCTATACCGGCGTCGACACCGCGCGCCTGATGGAGGTCTACGCCCGCACCCACCCGCAAGGCGGCGGCTGAGGCACGCCCGCCCTCACGCAAGTGTTAGGTTCAATTACAGCCGAGATATGCCAATCTCCGCCCCGGACGCATTGCAAGTCACGTCAGGAAACGGAGTACCACCCTAATGAAACGCCAGCTTTTTGCCGCAGCCACCCTCGCCATCAGCGTCATGCTGGGGCATTCGGCCGCCGCCAGCGACTGCAAGGCCGATGTCGAGGATCCGTTCGATCTCGACGAGGCGGCGATCAACGAGATCTACACCTGCCTCTCGGACAAGATGGCCGAGGGCTACGCCAAGGAGGGCAACGAGGTCGCCACCGCCTACCGCGACTGGACGGTGACCGGCACCCGCCCCGCGGTGCAGGGCGCGCATGGCAGCCGCCTGCTGCTGACCTTTGCCAATGACGTGGCCGCCGAGCAATACCTCAAGTTCGCCACCGAGGGTGTGGACATGCCCGCCGGCTCGGTGCTCGCCAAGGAAAGCATCACCATCTCGACCAAGAAGAAGACGGCCCGCCCCGGCCCGCTGTTCATCATGACCAAGGGCGAGGAAGGGTCGTCGCCGGACACCGGCGACTGGATCTATTCGGCGCTGATGCCCAACGGCAAACCGATGAAGATCAAGCAGAGCTTCTGCGCCGATTGCCACGTCACGTGGGAATCGCAGGACATGCTGGCCTATCCCGTCGAAGAGGTCCGCGTCTCGAACTGAGCCGCCGCGTATCCACGCATCCACACGCCCGTGCACATTATTTCCGGCCCGGCCCCCGCGAGGGGCCGGGTTTCGCTTTGCAAAACCCCGATCCTTGCGGCATGAAAAGGAAATGACACCTCATCACCGCGGCCTGCTCGTCCACCTGTTCACCGCCACCGGCGCGGTTTTCGCGATGCTTGCAATGCTCGCCGCGATCGACCTCAAGTGGGAATTGATGTTCCTGTGGCTTGTCGTGGCCTTTGCCGTCGATGGCATCGACGGGCCGCTCGCCCGCAGATACGACGTGCAGACGACCGCGCCGGAATTTGACGGCGTGCTGCTCGATCTCATCATCGACTACCTCACCTACGTGTTCATTCCGGCCTTCGCGCTGTTCAAATCCGATCTGCTGCCGGGCTGGACAGGGTGGGTGGCGATCATCGTCATCACCTATGCCAGCGCCATGTATTTCGCCGATACCCGGATGAAGACGCGGGACAATTCCTTTTCCGGCTTCCCCGGCTGCTGGAACATGCTGGTGCTCGTGCTGTTCGCGATCGAGCCCGCAACCTGGATCATCCTGGTGCTGGTGACGGTGCTGGCGGTGGCGATGTTCCTGCCGCTCAAATTCATCCACCCCGTCCGCACCGAACGCTGGCGCTGGCTGTCGCTGCCGATGGCGCTGGCGTGGACGTTTTTCGCGGGCTGGGCGGCCTGGGTGCATTTCGACCCCGAAAGCTGGGCACATTGGGGGCTGGTGGCCACCAGCGTCTATCTCCTCCTCGTGGGGATCGTGCAACAG
>JADQCC010000087.1 GCA_016278295.1 Roseovarius sp.
GATATTGCCGGGGTTGATGCGCAGGCAGGCCGCGCCCGCCTCTGCCGCCTCGATGCCGCGCTTGTAGTGGAAATGGATGTCCGCGACGATCGGCACCGGGCTTTCGCGCACGATCTCTCGCAGTGCCCGCGACGACGGCTCGTCAGGCACCGAGACGCGCACGATGTCGGCCCCTGCCTCGGCGGCGGCCTGCACCTGCGCCACGGTGGCGGCCACATCGGTGGTGGGGGTGTTGGTCATGGTCTGCACGGTGATCGGTGCCCCGCCGCCCACCGGGACCGGCCCGACCATGATCCGGCGGGATTGGCGGCGCTCGATGTCGCGCCACGGGCGGATGGGATTGTGCGTCATGGCTCTGGCCCCGTTGCGTTGGGATGCTCTCTTATCCCAGATAGCCCGCCGGACGTGTCTGAACAACCGGGGCTATTGCTGCGGATCCTGGGGCAGTTCCGCGACGACGCGCATCAGGTCGTCATCCGAGACCGGATCGGCGAGCGCGTAGCGCTCGGTCAGCGCGTTGGGGGCCAGCGTCAGGTTCGCGGTCACCGCGCCGCGCGGGCCCGCGGGGCCGTAATGTTCGCCGTTCACGGCGAAATAGACCGCGCCGGATTCGCCCACGCGGATGGTCGGCGGCTCTTCGGTGCGCGGCACCTCGTAGGTGTCGCCGGCGTTCATGATACCCTCGTAGATCACGCTGCCGTCGGCGGCGCGCACCCGCACCCAGGCCGGGCGCACGGCGACGACCCGAACCTTGTCGGGCGTGCCTTCCACCACCTTTGGCACCACCGCCGGGGCGTCATCGGTCGTCTGCTGCGCCGCGAGCAGGGCGCGCTCTATGGCGCTGTTGCGATCGGCCTCGGGCGGGGCGGGGCTCAGCGTGCCCACCTCGCTCGGGTCGAGCGTCGAGATCGGCGCGTCCCGCGCCACCATCACCGGCACTTCGAGCGGGCTGGGCCGGTAGAGCCGTGTCAGCCGGTCCTCGCGCGGGGCCTCGAATCCGCTGGCGGCCGCGTTCGTTTCTATCGCCCCGTCCAGTGGATCGAGTTCGGCGAGCACCAGCGGCGTGTTCTCTACCGGCGCGAGCCGCACCTGCTGCACCTGCCGAAGCACGCTCCAGCCGCCATAGCCGATGGCCCCGATGAGCGCCACCAGGACCAAGGCCGAGCCGATTGCCCCCGGTTCGATCCGTGACAGCAGGCTTTCGCGCGCGGGGACAAAGGGCGTGCCGATGCCCGACAGGGAATCGCCCGCCGCGGGCCTGGATTTCGGTTCCTTCCGGGGCGCGACGGGCCGGTAACGCGACGATGCCTGTTCGGACATGCCATGCGCGATGGAAAACCCCGATTCAGTGCAGAACGCGGCAAAGGCGCGGTCAGGGTCCATGCCGAGATAGCGCGCGTAGGAGCGCACGTAACCGGGGATGAACCCGGGTGTGTCGAAAACGGAAGGGTCGGCATTCTCGATGGCGGCCACGTAATTGGCGCGGATGCGCAATTCGCGCTCGACATCCAGGAGTGATTTTCCAAGGGTGGCGCGCTCGCCGCGCATCAAGTCGCCAAGGCGCAGGTCATAGGCGTCGAAACCGCGGATATCGGCTTCTGCGGTGTTCGTGTCGAGCGTCCGACGGCGGCCTATCATGTGCCACGAGCCTCTTGCATGTCCCTGCCCAAGAACCGATATCTACGATTCGGCTTACAACCTTTTGTTTAGGACACGTTAACACAAGGCAAGTGGCATTGCACGTCTGCGTACATCATCCGGTGTATCACCCGGTGCATTCGGCGCGATTCAGCGCACATTGGCTCCATAGAGCATCCATTCCGCGGACCAGCGCGTCCATCTCGCGGGGGCCATGCACCGGCGATGGCGTAAAGCGCAGCCGTTCGGTGCCGCGTGGCACGGTGGGAAAGTTGATCGGCTGCACGTAGATGCCATAGCCGTCGAGCAGCATGTCCGAGAGCGCCTTGGTATGTACCGGGTTGCCCACGATCACCGGCACGATATGGCTGCCGTGGTCGATGATCGGCAGGCCCAGCGCCTTGAACCGGGTCTTGAGGATTTTTGCCTGCGTCTGGTGGCGCTCGCGCAGCTTGCGCCCCTCGGCGGTCTTGAGAAAGGCGACCGACGCGCGTGCCCCCGCCGCAAGCGCCGGGGCGAGCGAGGTCGAGAAGATGAAGCCCGGCGCGTAGGAGCGCACCGCGTCGCACATTTTCGCCGAGGCCGCGATATAGCCGCCCATCACGCCATACGCCTTGGCCAGCGTGCCGTTGATGATGTCGAGCCGGTGCATCAGGCGGTCGCGCTCGCAGATGCCCGCCCCGCGCGGGCCATACATGCCCACCGCGTGCACCTCGTCGATATAGGTCAGCGCGCCGAATTCATCCGCCAGATCGCAGATCGCCTCGACGGGACCGAAATCGCCATCCATCGAATAGACCGATTCGAAGGCGATCAGCTTGGGGGCCTCGGGGTCGTCGGCGGCCATCAGTTCGCGCAGATGCGCCACGTCGTTGTGCCGGAAGATGCGTTTGGCCCCGCCGTTGCGGCGCACACCCTCGATCATGCTCGCATGGTTGAGCGCGTCGGAATAGATGATGAGACCGGGAAACAGCTTGGGCAGGGTGCTCAGCGTCGCGTCATTGGCGATATAGGCCGAGGTAAACAGCAGCGCCGCCTCTTTGCCGTGCAGATCGGCCAGTTCGGCCTCCAGCCGCTTGTGATAGACGGTGGTGCCGCTGATATTGCGGGTGCCGCCCGATCCCGCGCCGGCGGCGTCGATCGCCTCGTGCATCGCCGCGAGCACCACCGGGTGCTGGCCCATGCCGAGATAGTCGTTGCCGCACCAGACCGTGATCGGTTGGTCGGAGCCGTCGGGCCTGCGCCACGTGGCATGCGGGAAATTGCCGTTCTCGCGTTCGATGTCGATAAAGGTGCGATAGCGCCCCTCCTCGTGCAGACGCGCGATTGCCTGATCCAGCCTGGCCACGTAATCCACTGGCATGTCCTTCCCTTCAGAGCCCGCGGGCGCCTCGTCCCCGTGCCATTTATCTAGTCAATTTCCGGGGGCTTGTACACCGCATCGCCCCGGTGGGAACAGGCTACAAAACGCCGCGACCCCGTACCTTGACATGGGTCAAGCGTCTGGACAGCGCCGCCGCGCCTGTTACCCTCGCCGCCGCCACGCCATCAAACAGTCCGAAAGGCCGACCCATGACCCTATCCGCGACGCTTGCGCATATCGACACCTCTCTCGACGCGGCGCTGGACCGGCTTGCGGGGCTTCTGCGCATCCCCTCCATCTCTACCGATCCGGCCCATGCGGGCGATTGCGAGGCCGCCGCAGACTGGCTCGTGGCCGACCTGCAAAGCCTTGGCGTAAAAGCGGAAAAGCGCGCCACCCCGGGCCGCCCGATGGTGGTGGGCCATGTCGAGGGGGACGGGCCGCACCTGCTGTTCTACGGCCATTACGACGTGCAGCCGGTGGACCCGCTCGATCTGTGGCACAGCGATCCCTTCGCCCCCGAAATCCAGGATACCGATCAGGGCCGGGTGATCCGCGCGCGCGGTGCCTCGGACGACAAGGGGCAGCTCATGACCTTCGTCGAGGCGTGCCGGGCCTGGCAGGCGGTCAACGGCACGTTGCCCTGCCGGATCACATTTTTTTTCGAAGGCGAGGAGGAATCGGGTTCGCCCTCGCTCATCCCCTTTCTGCGCGAGAACGCGGACGAGCTTTCCGCCGATCTCGCGCTGATCTGCGATACCTCTATGGTGGCGCCCGGCGTGCCGTCGATCGCCTCGCAGCTTCGCGGTATGCTCAAGGACGAATTTACCATTCAGGGCCCCACCATCGACCTGCATTCCGGCCATTACGGCGGCCCCGCGCTCAACCCGTTGAAGGAGATCGCGCGCATCATCGCCTCGTTCCACGACGATCGGGGCCGCGTCGCGGTCGAGGGTTTTTACGAGGGCGTCCACGAGGTGCCGGGCGAGCTGTTGCGCCAATGGGAAAACTGCGGTTTCGACGAGCAGGACTACCTCTCGTCGGTGGGCATGACGCAGCCGCATGGCGAGGCGGGTTATTCCACGCTGGTGCAGCAATGGGCGCGTCCAACGCTGGAAATCAACGGCCTGTGGGGCGGCTATCAGGGCGCGGGGACCAAGACGGTGATCCCGAGCGAGGCGCATTGCAAGCTCACCTGCCGCCTCGTGGGTGACATGGACCCCGACGCGCTGCGTGGACGCATCCGCAAGCATGTGGAGGACCGGCTGTCGCCGGACGCCAAGATCACCTGGGACCAGAACCTCGACGGCTCGCCCGCGGCGGTGATGAACACCGCCCGCCCCGAATTCGAGGCCGCGCGGCAGGCGCTGTCGGAAGAATGGAACCGCGAGGCGGTGTTTACAGGCATGGGCGGCTCGATCCCGGTCGCGGGGTTCTTCAGGGATATCCTCGGGCTCGACGCGATGCTGATCGGTTTTGCGCAAGAGGACGACGCGATCCACTCGCCCAACGAGAAGTACAATGTCGAGAGCTTTCACAAGGGTATCCGAAGCTGGGCACGGGTGCTTGACGCGCTGGCCGGATGATCCCGGGTTTCGGCGATCACCGGACCGACACCCCCGGCTACGGCATGGGCGGCGGGGGGCGCGCCATGTGAGCATGTATCGCGCCGCCGCCAATGTAGCGGTTCGCACAAGGCGACAGGGCTGTCGGACATCCCCGTGCCGGTGGCCTAGCAGGCGCCGGACGGGATAAAGAGTGGCGCGGTTGACGGGGCTCGAACCCGCGACCTCCGGCGTGACAGGCCGGCACTCTAACCAACTGAGCTACAACCGCGTGAGCGGCTGGATAGGCAAGCGGCGCGCCGCCGTCAATGCCGAAATCTCCGGCTGCGCGCATTTCCCGTTGCCCGGGTTCCGGGGTGTCGCGGACTTATCCGAAAACCGTGCCAAAGGTGCCGCGGTAGAGCGCCGAAAGCTCGGCAAGCGGCGCCTCGACCCGGCCCATGCGCACGGTGTCGCCGGTGAACCGGCCGACGCTCGCGAGGGGCACGCCGGCCTTGCCTGCCGCGATCATCAGCGCCTCGGCCTGATCGAAATTGCAGGCGATCAGGTAGCGGCCCTGATCCTCGCCGAAGAGCGTGCCCATGTCGTCGGCGTCGAGATGGACGCCCACGCCCGCCGCCTCTGCCATCTCGAAGGCGGCAAGCGCCAGACCGCCATCGGAGAGATCGGTGCAGGCGCGGATCAGCGCGTGGTTGTCGCGGATGAAATCGCCGTGGCGGCGCTCGGCGTCGAGATCGACGGGGGGTGCGTCGCCCTCGGTGCGGTTGAACACTTCCGAGAGGATCGCCGATTGCCCGAGATGGCCATGCGTTTCGCCAAGCACGAGCGCCACATGGCCGTCGCGCGCCTGGCCGAGGATGGCCGTGTCGGGATCGCGGATCAGCCCGACCGCGCCGATGGTGGGGGTGGGCAGGATCGCGGCGCCGTCGGTCTCGTTATAGAGCGAGACGTTGCCCGACACGATGGGCATGTCGAGCGCCGCGCAGGCGGCACCGATGCCGCGGATCGCGCCGACGAACTGGCCCATGATCGCGGGTTTCTCGGGGTTGCCGAAATTGAGGTTGTCGGTGCTGGCGAGCGGCACCGCGCCCACGGCCGTGAGGTTGCGGTACGCCTCGGCCACCGCCTGCTTGCCGCCCTCCTCGGGGTTGGCGGCGACGTAGCGGGGCGTCACGTCCGAGGTGAAGGCCAGCAGCTTTTCCGTGCCGTGGACCCGGATCACGCCCGCGCCGAGGCCGGGTGCGCGCACCGTGTCGGCCATCACCATCGTGTCGTATTGTTCGTAGACCCATTGCCGCGCGCAGTAATTGACCGAGCCGATCAGCGCCTTGAGCCCGTCGATGGGGTCGAGCGCCGGGACGCTGTCGGGGTCGAGCGGGGCGGGCGCCTCGGTCTCGGTATAGGGGCGGTCGTATTCGGGCGCCGAGGAGGCGAGCGTCGAGAGCGGCAGATCGGCCTTGATGTCGTTGCCGTGCAGGATGAGAAAGCGATCCTCGGCGATGGTCTCGCCGACGATGGCGAAATCGAGATCCCATTTCTCGAACACGGCGCGGGCCTCGGCCTCTTTCTCTGGTCGCAGCACCATGAGCATCCGCTCCTGGCTCTCGGACAGCATCATCTCGTAGGCGGTCATGGCGTCTTCGCGCTGCGGCACGCGGTCGAGATCGAGGCGGATGCCGAGACGGCCCTTGTCGCCCATTTCCACCGCCGAGCAGGTGAGACCGGCGGCCCCCATGTCCTGGATCGAGATGACGGCGCCGGTGGCCATCAGTTCCAGGCATGCCTCCATCAGGCGTTTCTCGGTGAACGGGTCGCCCACCTGCACGGTGGGGCGTTTTTCCTCGATCGACTCGTCGAATTCGGCGCTGGCCATGGTCGCGCCGCCCACCCCGTCGCGGCCGGTCCTGGCCCCGAGATAGACCACCGGCATACCGACACCGGAGGCCGCCGAGTAGAAGATCGCGCCCGCATCGGCCAACCCGGCGGCGAAGGCGTTGACGAGGCAGTTGCCGTCATAGGCGGGATCGAAGCGCACTTCGCCGCCCACCGTCGGCACGCCGAAGCAGTTGCCGTAGCCGCCGATCCCCTCGACCACGCCATGCACGAGCTGGCGGGTTTTCGGGTGGTCGGGGGAGCCGAAGCTCAACGAGTTCATCGCGGCAACGGGGCGCGCGCCCATGGTGAAGACGTCACGCAGGATGCCCCCCACGCCGGTCGCCGCGCCCTGGTAGGGCTCGATATAGGAGGGGTGGTTGTGGCTCTCCATCTTGAACACCACGGCCTGTCCGTCGCCGATATCCACCACGCCCGCGTTCTCGCCCGGCCCGCAGATCACCTGTGGCCCGGAGGTGGGCAGGGTGCGCAGCCATTTCTTGGACGATTTGTAGGAACAGTGCTCGTTCCACATCGCCGAGAAGATGCCCATTTCGGTGAAGGAGGGGGCGCGCCCGAGAATTTCGAGGATGCGGTCGTATTCTTCTGGCTTGAGGCCGTGGGCGGCGATCAGGTCGGGCGTGATATCGGGCTCTTGCATCGGCGTGGTGTCCCCTCGGCTGGCGCTTTGCGCGCCTGTTTATGCGATCGGCGGGCCGGGGGAAAGAGGCAGAACCCGGCTGCCCGCAGGCAGCCGGGAGGGGGCCGGGCCGGTATGGAACGGCCCGGCCGCGGTGTCGCGATGCCTAGTCGTTCGAGGCGGCGGCGCGGGCGTTGCCCGAGGCCTGCGCTTCGACGTTGCTGCGCAGTTCGGCGGCAGTCATGGTGTTGACCAGCGTGTTCTCGCTTTCTGCCCGCAGGCTTGCGGCCTCGAAGGCCAGCGTCCCGATAGACAGGCCGACCGACTCGTCCAGGGAAACGAGCGCTTGTACGCTGCCATCCGCGGGGTCGGTCCGGGCGCCCTGGACCGTGCCGATCACCTGACCGTCGGCCGACATGACCGTCGCCCCGGTGACATCCGCAGCGTCTTTCCCGGTGAGGCCGAGTGCGGAACCGAGCTGGGAGAGGCCGCTCGCGTCTGCGCCGACATCGCTGGAGCTGTCGCTGCCGATGCCGAGGCCCGTGGTGCCGTTTGTGCCGGCACTCACGCCCACATTGCCGTCGATCGTGCCGCCTGTGCTGTCGCCGACACCCACGCTTGCACCTCCGGCGGTGCCGACATCGACGCTTTGGGCATGGCCAATCGTGGCCAGCCCGGTACTCAGCAGAAGGGTTGTTGCGATGATCCGGGATTTCATGGTGGTTCCTTTCGCTTGCCAGTTCATCTCTTGAGGGTGCACCCCTGAAGAGTGCGTTCGTCGCCATTTTGGCCATTCGAGACTGGGCGCGCCTTTGGCCGCTCTCAAGATCGGTCGGCGAAATGGTCTGCCCGTTGGCAGATTCCCGCGAGAACGACCGTCGCGCATCGGCGGTCAGTCGCCTGAAAACCAGCCTGTGCGCAACATCGGCGGGTGTTGGCTCGTGTCTTTGGTATGAGGATCAATTTCCATCCGCGCCGCGCGAAAGGCCCGATTTCGGGCCCGATCAGGAAAAGGCGGCCCGGAACGGGGCCGGGCCGCCTGTGGGTCATGGGGCCGGGACGGGCGCGCCCCGCCCGCTGGCCGGGTTACATGCGTTGCGTGGCCACGCGTTCCGCCACGTTCTTGCGCAGGTCTTCGAGGGTCATTGCGTATTCCAGATCGCCGTCTTCCTCGACACTGAGTGCGCTTGCCCGAAAGGCGAGACGGTCGGCTGCCAGACCGGCCTCCTGGCTGACATCGACATAGACCAGGGAATCCGATCCCTGTTCGCCCATGGTGCCGGTCACCTCGCCAATGACATTGTCATCCACCGAGCTGAGCGCAGCCCCTTTTTCGGCCTCGGCGAGGATGTTCTTGACGAGGGTCTGGTCGGCATCGGTGACGTCCTTGCCCATGAGGTCAAGATCCGACGGCGAGACCGATTCCACGTTGATATCGTTCAGGGTTTCCTGAATTTCGGCATTTGCCCTGGAGACAACGCTGGCGGCTGTTCCGGTATTGGGATTGTCGCTTCCCTGCGCGGGGGCCTGCGCGAAGGCCGCGGGTGCCGCGAGGGCCGTGGCTGTTGTCAGAGCCGTGGTGAGTGTGAGATCATGGAAGGTCATTCAGTCCTCCTTTTCCGCAGGCCTTGTCCTGCGTGTTTCGGGGGCGCGGTTTGCGCCGTTGCACGCCACCGAGGTGGGAATGCGGGTGATCCGTGTCAGGGGGGTGGTCTGAAATTTTCCATATTTCGCAATATCTTGCCGACATCGGGCGGGCTATTCAGCGTCAAAATGCCGACGACCCGGCGTAAAGCGGCGATTTCAACGGATCGTGACCGGGAAGGGGTTGAAGGATTGATTTCGTGTCCGGGTCTGGCTCAGATGCATGAAACACGGGGGGGGGAGGGAGCCATGGATATTCTGGAAAATTCACTGCGGGGTACGGGCATGGACGCGCGCGTCCTGACGGGAGCGCCGTGGCCGAGCGTCGATGCGGCGGCGGTGCAGGGGCTGCTGGCGCGCTGTCCGGCGGCGGCGGAGACGCCGCTGGTGGCGGTGCCGGGATTGGGCCCGGACCTGTGGGTCAAGGACGAACGCGGGCGCATGGGGCTGGGCAGCTTCAAGGCGCTGGGGGCGGCCTACGTGATCGCCTGCGACGCCGCGGCCACGGGGACAGAGGATATGAGCCGCGCGCTGGCAGGGCGGTCCTACGTCACCGCGAGCGCGGGCAATCACGGGCTGTCGGTGGCGGCGGGCGCGCGCGTCTTTGGCGCGCGGGCGGTGGTCTACCTGGCCGAGACTGTGCCCGAGAGCTTTGCCGCGCGGCTGCGCGAGAAGGGCGCGGAGGTGGTGCGCGCGGGGGCGGACTATGCGGGCAGCATGGCGGCGGCGGAGGCGGCGGCCGCGGCGGGCGACGGCACGCTTTTGTCCGACAGTTCGTGGCCGGGATACATGGCGCTGCCGCATCGGCTGATGGAGGGATACCTGGCGATGGCTGCCGAGATCACCGCGCAATCGCCCGCGCCCTTTGACGTGATCGTGCTTCAGGCCGGGGTTGGCGGGCTGGCGGGGGCG
>JADQCC010000019.1 GCA_016278295.1 Roseovarius sp.
TGAGGATCCCGGCCTTATGCGGGCGGATGCTCGGGCCTTGCTGCACCGGTTGCAGGACGCGATCCGTCTGGATCAACCCGAAGGGCTCTCTGAAACAGGTCGGGTCTGCACCTGATGAAACGCGAAACGTGCGGTTCACACCTGCCGAACCCGTACCCTTGCCAAACCTGTCGACTGGCCGCTGAAAGAAGCGCTTGGCAGCCTTGGCGCTACGCTGCTTTTGCACCGGGATGTCGAGCCCATCCTCCTTCGCATCGCCCGCCCGCCAGGGCCGGTAATTTGCGCCGCCGATCGGGACAACGACCTCGTCCAGGGGCCGCTTATCTGCGGCTCCCGGCCGCGCGCGCTTGATGCAATCTGCGAAATGGCGACAAACCGGTTCACTCATTGGCGGATGGTTTCGCGGCTGACGGTCACCCCGGCGACCACGAACACAGAAGCGCCCTTGATGCGCCCCCGAAGCCTTGGAATGCCCCTGCCCGTAAATGCCGCGAACAGACCAAGGAGGCAGAAAACCAGCGCAGCAACCAATGCGACATTGGGTGAGAAGACCAGGGTCAAGGTCAGGGCGGCGAACAGCAGCCCCAGTTCGGCCAGTGCAACAAGCGCCCAAAGAATACGTGCGGCCATGCCAACTCTCCATCGCTACGGCAGTTGGGTCGAGGTCAACACATCCAAGGTCAGTGTGACAACGAAAATGAGATTTATAGTCTGTAGATAAATAGTCTACGCGGCGGCGTTATGGCCGCATGGAAATACGGACGGTCGTGGGTAGGAACGTGAAGCAGTCTCGCGGGAGCAGCTTGCGTTTTAGGCCGACCTGCACCGCACCTATGTCAGCGGCGTAGAGCGCGGTGTACGAAATTCGACCGTAAAAGTCGTCTCTCGGCTGGCCGACGCGCTGGGCGTATCCGCCGCTATGCTGTTGGAAGAGAACGGTTAATTTTGAGAAGAATGGTGCCGGTGATAGGACTCGAACCTACGACCCCATCATTACGAATTGTTAAGCAGCTTTGGTGGACCGTGTTGCACGTGGACGCACCGAACCGGTGCATATCTTACAACACTCTGGTACGAAAAGCAATTTTCTAGTCTTGATCTTGCACGGTGTCGCACCTGCCCGTCACAGGTTGTACCCCTCTCCCCTACTAATCCCCTACAGATTCCCCTTTGCCCTACTAATTAGGCAAAAGCCTGTGCCGGGACGGCTTCTGGGCCACTCGCTTTAGGCACCGCCTACACCCCACCCCAAGCACGGCGACAACGAGGTTGTGCGGGTAGGCTCTTTCCCGTTGAGGCCTCTCTGGGGCAAGGGGGGCGGGGCTGGGTCGGCATGTGGTTGGCGGGGCTAGTACACCGCCTACTAACCGGGCTTTATGACGCTAGGCGAGCGCCCACCAATAGGTTGAACAATAAACTCTGCGATTGTTCTGCGCAGTCCATTGTCGCTTCTGCCACATGTTCTTCCCGTCGCTCTCAATCTTGGTCTTATCTAACATGGTGTCATAGACTTTATCTGTAATCCATGTAGGCGTGTCAGGAGAAAGTGCAGACAACTTTGCTGCATGATTGGGAGACCTCCCGATCCAAACCAAGTCATTTGAGTTTCGGATGCCTGCCTTTGCGACCATTACCTTGGATGTATCAATGCCAACAACATGCCTCATGACATACTTGGTGTTCTCATACTGTTTCTTCAATTTTGGCTGAATAATGTTCTTGACCGCCCAATTGATCTTCAACCCACATCTAACAGCATCCGTGTTCTTTGTGTTCCCGAAGAAAACCCCCATAACCCGATCACCATCAAATGATCTGATATGGCCACCTTCGGAACAAATTATCTTCGTCGCACATTGTAGAAAGGTCTTGTAGTTCTTGGCGGCGAACCAGTCCTTGTAATTATCGACCAGCTTCGTCGACTCGTCGAGGTCCGCGTATAGGATTGTCACCTCTATATCCACGGCGTCATTGCCAGATTTGAGATCGACGTCTTCTGGCACCTTGCGACCGTCTCGCCGCGACCATTGGTCAGAGTAAATTTTCTTAACGTCTGCTTCCAGATCAGCTTTTAATCCCATTGAAACCAATACCTCTCCTGCTCAGCGCGGTCCTAGTTCGCGAATGCGTTCTTCAATTTGCACACAGGCGTCCTCAACATCTGGTGCGCCTCCACCCTCGGCGGTGCGGGAAAATCTCAACGATGTTATCCCGGCTAGATCTGATGGGATCTTCAAGTCTGCGCCTTTCTCAACCGCAAAGAATGACCTTTCCCTGCCGATTGCGCCTCCGAATAACCCCAACTCGAAAACAGTATTGTCGCGGGGTGCCAGCTTTTCTTCACCGCGACTTTCAACTTTGTCGTCGGCGCTCAAAATGGCCACCGAAAAATCGGAGGAGTCTAGCTTTCCCTCAAGGCTTTCCATGGTTCCTTTGGAAGGCTTAAAGACGTCATCAGTCCAAATCTCTACAACGACTTCCTTGTTGGTCTCAAAGTATGCTCGGATAGCCTGTGCCATGGAAAGCGACTCAGAGGCGCAAGCGATGAAGAGGATTGGAACCGGGTTCGAAGGTCGAATGAATTTCCGTCTTTGCCGCAAACGTTGCGCTACCTCTTTTGCAATTTGTCGCCACATGTCCGGGTGATGGGCAGCTACAGCAGAGAAGTCTTCTTCGGAAACAACCAGCCCAACAGTTGGCTCCATCGCGATAACGGACGCGGACCGTGGCTGTGATGGGTCGATAAGTGCCATCTCTCCAACATGCTGCCCCGCCCCCCGCTCGGCAACTTTGAAGCCCGTGATGGTGATCTGCACACTTCCAGCGAGTATGAAGATTATGTCGTTTTCCCAATGATCCTCAATTGCAAGGAACTCGCCTTGCTGGAAGCAGATCGGTCTACCACGGGCGCATAACTCCTCGGCAGCTTCCTCGTTGCCGAGAACAAGTCTTTGTTCCTTGAGCGCCTCGATAATCAGCTTTTCGCCTCTGTCACCAGTAAAACGCTGAAAGATCGCGGGTTCAGATTGGTCTGTAGGCATGGGATTATGCTTTCAGCCTAAATCGAGAGTTGTACAGCGTCACAATTTCATTGCGCCTCTGCGTTGCCCTTCGCAGTGTTGCAGACAATGCAAGCGACTTGACCATTAGACACGGTTGTCTTCCCGCCTTTTGAATGAGGTAAAATATGATCCGCATGCCAATCGTCCCAACCGAGCTTAGCGCCGTCACATTTGACGCGAAGCTGGCATCGACCATCATCCCGACGAAAGATAGCTAGTCTCTGCCCATGGGTGAACACGCGTATTCCATCAACGGTCGGAATATCTGGACAGGCGAGAAAGAAGTCTTTTTCTAAGTGCTCAAGACGCCCACGGATGGATTCTTCACCGTCAGTCGAATAGCTGGTCAAGCGCCTGTACTCGATTAGTTTGGGATCGCGATCATCCTCTGGTAGCTCATCTTGTTTTCTACGGTTTGTCTCGAACTCGATGAACCATTTGGCCAAGAGCGGCTCCGTATCGTAGTGGACGTACTTTTCGATCAGCGTCGACACGAGGCAGTAAAGCGTGATGACGTTGTAGCGTTCCAGTTCTGGCGTCTTCTCGGGGAAGGCTTTAAGAAGGTAGTCCAAGACTCGCTTCACCTTCTTCGCTTGAGGGCTATTGGTCTCGAATTTTCTGTTTTGATCGTACATCCGGTTTAGATCGCTGTCTCGCACGCTTGCTGGACCGCCCGCGAGTTCCAGGCATGTGATCTGTGCAGCGATGTGATCGAACGTGTAGCGTGAATTGCTGAACTTGCAGTTTTCGAAGAACGGGTGCTGTGAAATTTGTTTAACGAAGTCCCGCATTTGCCCAGGCATGGCGTTGCGCTTTTCTTGGGCCTTCAGCGTTGTCCCGTTTTGTAGCCGCAAAAACATGTCGCGGACTTCGTCTTCTTCATCGTTCTGGACGGCTTCATCGACGATCACTACGTCGACCGGATAGGCGTCGAAGATCGTGCTAACGTCTAGGTCAAGGTCTTCATACTTGAGGCCCGCCACGGGGAAATCGTTGACCGGATCCGCGTCCCGCATAAGCCCGAAGTCGCCATTCTTGAACTCCCAAATCGTTCGGAGGCGTTGCTGACCGTCGATCACTTCATAACGGACACCGTCATCCCGCTTGACCGAGCGCCAGTACATTTTGGGAATGTCGTATTCGCGCAGAATCGAGTCTATCAGCAATTGCTTTTGCTTGCGTGTCCATGCCGGTGGGCGCTGGTAATCAGGTGTTGGGTCAATACGTTTTTCCCAGCTGCATATCGTGGAAATCGGAAGTGGCTTCTTGCTCATCTTCATGGGTTAAATTCCTTACGCATCAATATCGAGTTTGGGCAGGCTTCGAACGATCCGCATCGTTTCCAGCGACACGGTGATAACCCTATGGAACAGTTCCAGCGGGTATTTCGGGTCACCGATGGTTTCGTTGGCGTAGTCGTTGGCGTCGTTGACGATGCCGCTGGCCTTGTCGGTTTTGACCACCTGCCGTTCCATAACCCACTCCAACGCGGACTTGCCGTTCACAACGTAGTCGTACGCCTCCAGCGGGATATTCTGCATGGTGATATTTTCGTTGTAGATGACGGTCGTCTTGTCCTTCTCTTTACCCTTGCCGCCGAACTTCATCTTCTTGACCCGGTAGAACTTCACCGGATCGGCCTGCGCCTCGGGGATGAGGTCGTGGGTGCCTTCCTTGAACGTGACCATGTAAGGTTCAGCATTCTCGAAATTCACATGCAGATCGCCAAGCGCGCGGCCTGCATCGCGGAAGGCGGTGAAGTCGGCAAAGCTGTTGACCGCCGGGATGCGGGGTAGCGCCTTGGCGAGGTTGTTCTTGAACCGCTCTCGATAGTCGGGCGAATGTAGCAGGCCGTAGACATAATAGAACAGGTCCTCCTTGCTGATCTCCTGCCCTGGATAGGCGGCTTGGAAATGCGCGAGGCCTTCATCGGTGATCCCATCGCGGCGGGTGAAGCCGCTGGCCCGATCGTCCGAGGCGGCGAAGAGGCCGTCATTGGGTTGGGTTTCGTGGTAGAGGTAGAGGGGAAAGCATTGGCCGGAGTCGATGGTGTGGAGGTCAGGGAGCCTTTTGCTCATCAACGCAGCAAACCCTGCTCGTGCGCCCGTGCCAGAAACTTGGATTACCAAGTTTTTGAGGTCCGGGTCAGGGAAAATACGCTGCATCTTTCCGTAGCGGTGGACGAAGTTAGGTTCGCCGTAGAAATTTTGAATACAGAATGGCCTATAATGCGCTTCAGTGATCCAACTGTCAGAAAATTCGCCACGGATGCCACGCTGATACTTAGACGTCAGACTGCTTGACCACTTGATTTCCTTGGGATCATTGGTCGCATCGGCCAGCGGTTTTCCAGCATCAATCTCTGCGTTGTAAGTCGCGATCATCCGCTGCATGTTGGACAACAGCTTTTGCCGAGACGAGTTGTAGACCCAAGGATCGCGATTGGAGTTGATACCTAGGCTGGCGAGTTCGAACACCGCGTCTTCGCTCGATCCACCCCGCTCGCCCGACCCGATGCGCATAAATCTGTCAAAGCTACGATCCACCTGATCCAGCCAGTCATTGTTCTCGTCCGGCTTGATCGCGCTCCAACCGGCAGATTTCGAAATTCCGTCGACGGAAGCGAAATCACGAATGATGTTCAGTTTTTGCGTAGTTGTCAGGTCGGGGCCGATGTCATGAAAATGTATCTGTCCGTTATTGCTAGCATTTGGGTTCTTAACCAAAACAGCAACCGAAATGCCGGTCATACTACCCGATCCGAAGACATTTTGCCCTTCGCGCGCAGCCCCTTTCGAAAGCATGTTTTTTCTTATGTCACCGCGCAAATGGAAGATATAGAGTTCGCTAAAATCATCCACCAAACATTTTCGCATCCCATCAGCAAACCCGCGCTCAATCCAAGCGCTGCCGGACACAAAAGCCATGATACCCGCGTCACCGATGCGCTCGCTAGCCCATCGGAAGGCACGAATGTAGCTGTCATAAAGGTTTTGAAGATTCGAAGACTTGGAGTTCGCCGCGTAAGTCGCGCTGATGGAAGCGTCCAATTGTGGATAGTCAATATTGGCAGCGTTGTCATTCGCGCTTCTTTGCCCCGCTGAATATGGCGGGTTGCCGATAATCACACGAATATCTAGCGCTTTTTGCTTGGTCCGGCGTTCCGAATTGTCCGGCAACAGGTTGGCCACCATGTCGCGCTCTTGCTCGTACATCTGGAACGTGTCGGTCAAAAGAATGCCGGTATAGGGGTGATAGGGTGCATCCTCGCGCAACTCGCCCTGAATCAACTCATGATATACGGTTTCGATGTTGATCGCGGCGATATAGTAGGCCAGCAGCACGATCTCGTTGGCGTGAATCTCGTGCTTGTACTTGTGCTCCATTTCCTCTGGCGCGATCAGCCCGGATTGTAGAAGCCGGGTAATGAAAGTGCCAGTGCCCGTAAAGGGGTCGAGGATGTGGACACCCTTGGAGCCGAGCGTTTGCCCGAACTGGGCTTTCAACACGTCATTGACTGAATGGATGATGAAATCCACGACCTCTACCGGGGTGTAAACAATTCCGAGGCGCTGAGTCAGCACTGGGAAGGCATTTCGGAAAAACCGGTCATACAGTTCTGTGATCAGCGTCTGGCGACCTTGCGCCGTAATCACACCCTCGGCACGGCGCTCCACACTGGCGTAGAACTTGGCAAGGCTTTGGGATTCCTTGGCCAGATTATGCTCGTGCAATTGCCCCAGCACGATTTCCATCGCGCGGGATACAGGGTTTTCCTTGGTAAACTTGCTGCCCTTGAACAAGGCGTCAAAGACCGGCTTGGTTATGAGGTGCTGGGCCAACATCTCAACCGCTTCGGCCTCGCTAATCTCTGGGTTCAGGTCATCATGCAGTTCTTCTAGGAAAGCGAGGAACGCGTTCCTCTCCGGCCCCGGCTTGGCCACGATGGCGGTGATGCGTGTGATGTGTGTTTGGGCGATCTTGGCAATATCTCTCGCCCATGTATCCCAGTATTCGCGGGTGCCACACTTTTCGACAATCTTAGCCATGATGGCGCGCGTGAATTCGTCAAATACGAACTCACCTTGCACCACCTCACCACCGTCTGGCCTAACCTCTGGGCCGTCTTGCCCAATGCCAGCACCGGTCTTTTCCGCCTTGGTCTTGGTAGTGGCGAAGTCGTCCACAACGGCGGTCAGTTCCTTGAGCTCTGTTTCCGAAGAAATGCGAACCAGCTCCACCTTGTCGCTGATATCCTCGCCCAGCTTGGCTTGGTTGATGCGAGCGTCTAAGCGCTCGTCATGGGCGCGCAACGCGTTCAGGATTTGCCAGACGACTTTGTACCGTTCGTTGTCATTAAGCGCTTCCTCGGGCTTGGTATCGGGCGGGATGGCAACCGGCAGGATCACGTAGCCCAACTTTTTGCCCTCGGCCCGCCGCATCACCCGGCCAACGGATTGCACTACGTCGATCTGGCTCTTGCGTGGGTGCATGAACATGATGGCGTCGAGGGCAGGTACGTCCACACCCTCGGACAGCACCTTCGCATTGGTCAGGATTCGGCATGTGTTGTCGTCCGAGTCCGCCTTGAGCCAGTTCAGAAGTTCCTCACGGGCGCTGGCGTTGTAACTGCCGTCTACGTGGCGAACCTCGGTTGCAAGATGGCGCTCGTCTTCAATCAGTTCGTTGCCGGTGTATTCATCAACGACCTTGGCAAACTCGTCCTCGATGATCTTTGATTTCGCGATGCTCTGGCAGAAGGCCAGCGCCCGCTTCATTGGGTTTGGATCAAACTCAAGTTCCGCCGCCGTGTCGGATTTGGTGAGTGCTTTGTAACAGCCGATGATTTTGGTGGCGTCGTCTAGGGTGAGCTCCGCCCCTTCCTTGAGGCGGTTCTGGATGGTGGTTGAAATAAGCCCCTCGTCCACAGCCAGAACGACAACCTTGTAGTCAGTCAGCAGATCATTCTCGACAGCCCAACCGAACCCCCGGTGGAACAGGTCCTTTCCGAACTTCGCCTCGTCGTCCATCGAGGCTAGTTCGGCATCGTGATCGTCTGCCTTGCGTTTCGCAGCATCGCCAAAGATGCGCGGCGTCGCCGTCATATAGAGGCGCTTCTTGGCGGCAACGTAGTCATCGCTGTGGATACGCACAAAGGCGCTATCGTCCTCGTCTTTCAGCGTGACCCCGGTTGTGCGGTGCGCCTCGTCGCAAACCACCAGATCAAACTCAGGCAGACCGTAGTCCTTTTGGGCACGCGTCAGGACGTCAATCGAATGGTAGGTCGAAAAAACCACTGTCATTTTGTCCGCACTGGCAAGGTTGACCTGCCGCGCGATTTTTGCAGGGTCCGTGGTTGCTGGAAAGGCCAGGTCGTGCACGTTCAGGTCAAGGCTGTCTGCATATGCATTCCGGCCGACTTTGGTATCCGAGCACGCGGAATACGCGGTGAAGTCCTCTTGGCAGTCGTTTTTCCACTCACGGACGGTCTGGGACATGAGCGCAAGTGATGGCACCATGAACAATACCCGTTTGCCTTTGCCTGCCATTTCTTCGGCAATGCGCAAGCCGGTGAAGGTCTTGCCCGTACCACACGCCATAATCAGCTTGCCGCGATCCGCACTTTCAAGGCCGTCAACTACGGCTTTCAGTGCCTCACGCTGGTGATCTCTCAGCTCCTTTTTCGGGGCGAGACTGACCGTGCCTGTTCTAATAAACTGGGACCAATCAATGCGGCTGGATTCCAGTTCGTTGATCCCAATCCGATTCCAGTCCTTCGATAGCTTGTCGAGCGTTTCGTTAGCGTTGCGCCCAAATTCTTTTCTAGTCGTGTCAGCAATTATCAGGCGCGTAAAAGCATCATTGGACGCCGCAGATATGAACGTGTCTAAATCGGGTTTCTGGATGCTGTAGTCAGGCGCATAGAATTTGCATTGAATAGCGGCGTAGCCAGATCCATCAGCAAGCGTCGCAACAAGGTCAATTCCAATATCTGTACTGCTCCAACCCTTTTCCTTGGCCCAGTCAGAAAATGGCAGCACCCGGGAATAGAATTGCTTTTGAATATCATCATTTTCCAAGAAGACGCGAACAAGCCGTTCAAAATAATCGCCCTTTTCACGTTCGCCACGTGCCGATTTCCGGTAAGAATTAAGTAAGTCCTGCAACTGCATCGCGGCTATTGGCCCCATACTCGTTTCTGTTGTTGGCGCGGTGCAACGACCGCCCGCTGTCGATATTCGTAGCGGTTGAACGGCGTTGGTTCCACCGATGATTGACGCGCGTCGATCTGTCCTTTGCATCCTTATGGCGCTGGACCGGCTTTCATCTTGCCAGACGCAGCGCGCTGTTGTCTCATAACGTAATGAAAAGTCGAGCTTTTTCTCGACACGTGCCTATAATGGAGCGTGGCCATAAGGAGGTCACGATGCCTAGCCTACGTCTTACCCGCCGCGCGATTGATGAAATCCCCTTTGCCCAGAAGGGGCAGGTTCTGTACCGCGACACGATGCTGCCCGGCTTTGGGCTGCGTGTCGGCGCGCAATCGAAGGTGTTCTTTGCCGAAGGGC
>JADQCC010000278.1 GCA_016278295.1 Roseovarius sp.
CTTACATGAAAGGCCGCTGCCGGGAAATCGCTCAGTCTTTGCAAACTCCGCTCCCTGCGCATTGCGGCCATTCCTGCAAGCGATAGTATCCCTCCACTCTCACCCCCCTACGCCGCCGAGCCCCCCACCGTCAGCCCGCCGATCAGCACCGAGGGCTGGCCCACGCCCACGGGCACCCATTGCCCCTGTTTGCCGCAGCTGCCCATGCCGGGGTCCAGGGCCATGTCGTTGCCGAGGCCGCGGATTTGCTGGAGGGCGGTGGCGCCGTCGCCGATGAGGGTGGCGCCCTTGACCGGCGCGCCCACCTTGCCGTTCCTGACGCGGTACGCCTCGGTGCAGGAGAACACGAACTTGCCGTTGGTGATGTCGACCTGCCCGCCGCCGAAGCCGACGGCGTAGATGCCGTCCTTGATCCCGGCGATGAGATCGCCGGGGGTGGCGTCGCCGCCGAGCATGTAGGTGTTGGTCATGCGCGGCATCGGGGCGTGGGCATAGCTTTCGCGGCGGCCGTTGCCGGTGGCCCGGGCGCCCATCAGGCGCGCGTTCTGGCGGTCCTGCATGTAGCCCACGAGGATGCCGTCCTCGATCAATACGTTGCGGTGCGAGGGCGTGCCCTCGTCGTCGAAGGTGAGCGAGCCGCGCCGGTCGGGGATCGTGCCGTCGTCGAGCACGGTGACGCCGGGGGCGGCGATGCGTTGGCCCATCAACCCGGCAAAGGCGGAGGAGCCCTTGCGGTTGAAATCGCCCTCGAGCCCGTGGCCGATGGCCTCGTGCAGCAGGATGCCGGGCCAGCCGGGGCCGAGCACCACGTCCATCACGCCGGCGGGGGCGTCCTCGGCCTCGAGATTGACCAGCGCGATGCGCAGCGCCTCGCGGGTCCTGGCCTGCCAATCGGCGGGGTCGATCAGCCCGCCCATGCCGCGCCGCCCGCCGCCGCCGGCGCTGCCCTGTTCGCGGCGGCCGCCCCGTTCGACGATGACCGAGACATTGAGCCGGGTCATGGGGCGGGTGTCGCGCAGTTCCTGCCCGTCGGGGCGCAGGATCACCACTTCCTGAAGCGAGGCGGCGAGCGAGGCGGTGACCTGCACCACGCGGGGGTCGAGATCGCGGGCGAAGGCGTCGATCTCTCGCAGGGTGTCGATCTTGACCGGAAAGCCCGCCCCGGCGATCGGGTCGGCATCGGTGTAGAGGCGGGTATTGGTGGCGGCGGGGCCTGCCGCGAGGGTACCGCCGCCGGCGCCCACGGCGAGGCGCGCCGTCTCGACCGCGCGGGCGAGCGCGGCCTCGGTCACGTCGGAGGAATGGGCGTAGCCCGTCACCTCGCCGTGTACCGCGCGCAGGCCGAACCCCTCGGAGGCGTCGTAGGAGGCGGTTTTCAGGCGTCCGTCGTCAAAGGTGAGCGCCTCGGCGCGGCGGCGTTCGAGAAACAGCTCGCCATCGTCGGCACCCTGCGTGGCCGCGCGCAGATGCCGCAGTGCGGCGTCGCGGTCGAGCAGCGTGTCGAAGGGGCAAAAGGTGGTGTCGGTCATGGGGATACGTCCTGTTAGCGGGGCGGTGCGGCGGATGGGCGCAGCTTGATCCAGATCAAAAAAGCGTCCGTTTGCCGCAATGCTCGTTCTTGCCGTTCTGCGTAGAATATGGTTTTAGAGTCGCTCAAGACAACGGCGTTCCGCCATCGCTCGGTCCGTTCGGGCGGGGCGAGAGACAAGAACCGCTTCAACCGACCAGGGTGCACAATGCGATTTCCTTCCAGCCTACTGGCCGCCACGGCCGCTTTCATCGCTCTTCCTGCCCTCGCGCAGGATATTGTCGGCGCGCCCTCAGCGGGCAAGACCGGGTTTCAGCCCGCGGCGACCGAGCTTGCCCGCGACCTGCAATGGCTCGACGGGGCGATCAACGTGATCATCATCGCGATCGTGATCTTCGTCGTGGCGCTGCTGGCCTACGTGATCCTGCGATACAACCGGCGCGCCAACCCGACCCCGGCGAAATTTACCCATCACACGCCGGTGGAGATCGCCTGGACCATCGTTCCGATCCTGATCCTCGTGTTCATCGGGGCCAATTCGCTGCCGATCCTGTTCAAGCAGCAGGAAATCCCCGAGGGCGATATCAACATCAAGGTGACTGGCTATCAGTGGTACTGGGGCTATGAATACACCGATCACGAGTTCGGTTTTGACAGCTACATGATCGGCTCGCCCGCCACCGGCGGCGACAACCGGCTGACGCCGGAGGTCGAGAAACAGCTGGTCGAGGCGGGGTACAGCCGCGACGAGTTCCTGCTGGCCACCGATACCGCCGTGGTGGTGCCGGTGGGCAAGACCGTGGTGATGACCGTGACCGGCGCGGATGTGATCCACAGCTGGACGATTCCCGCCTTCGGCGTCAAGCAGGATGCGGTGCCGGGGCGGCTGGCGCAGCTCTGGTTCACCGCCGAGAAGGAAGGCATCTATTTCGGCCAGTGCTCGGAGCTGTGCGGACAGTCGCATGCCTATATGCCGATCACCGTCAAGGTGGTGAGCGAGGCCGAATACCAGGAATGGCTGAAGGGGGCGGTCGAGCAATACGCGGGCGATCCGTCCACCCTGCCGGGGGCTGGGGTGCAGGTGGCTTCGGTCGATTGACATCGCTGCGGGCGTGCCGGGGCATGCGTGCACGACCACGACGGACGCATGGACAGCGGGGCGCGCGCCGCCCCGCCGCGAAGGGAATGAGCACGATATGAGCGACGCGAGCCTTCACCAAGCCAGCACCGCGCAGCCCGGAGAGGGCGGTTTTGGCGACTTTTTCGCGCTGTTGAAGCCGCGGGTGATGGTGCTGGTGGTGTTCACCGCGCTGGTCGGGCTGCTGGCCGCGCCGGTCGCGCTGCACCCGGTGGAGGCGCTGGCCGCGATCCTGTTCATCGCCGCGGGCGGGGGCGCGGCGGGCGCGCTCAACATGTGGTGGGAATCCGATATCGACGCGCTGATGAGGCGGACGCGCAGGCGGCCGATCCCGGCGGGCCGCGTGACGCGCGACGAGGCGTTTGCATTCGGCATCACGCTGGCGGCGTTCTCGGTGGTGATGCTGTGGCTCGCCACCAATGCCCTGGCCGCCGCGATCCTGGCCTTTACCATCTTTTTCTACGTGGTGATCTACACCGTCGGGCTAAAGCGCTGGACGCCGCAGAACATCGTCATCGGCGGCGCCGCGGGGGCGTTTCCGCCGATGATCGGCTGGGCGGCGGCGACCGGCTCGGTGAGCATCGAATCGGTGCTGATGTTCGCGCTGATCTTCATGTGGACGCCGCCGCATTTCTGGGCGCTGGCGCTGTTCATGCGGGGCGATTACGATCAGGCGGGCGTGCCGATGCTGACGGTGACGCATGGCCGCAAATCGACCCGGCGGCACATTCTTGTCTATACCGTGCTGCTGGCCGTGATGGCCGTGGGCGCGGCGTTTACCGGGATCGGCGGACCGGTCTACCTGATCGTGGCGCTGGTGTTCAACGCGCTCTTTCTGCGCGACGCGGTGGCGATCTGGCGGCGCGACGAGGACATGGCGGAGGCCGATGACTACCGCGTGGAGAAGCGCGCATTCCGGCTGTCTCTGTGGTATCTGTTCGCGCATTTCACCGCGATCCTCGCCGAGGCGGCGCTGGCGGGTCTGGGGCTCGGGGGCCTTGGTTTCGGGGGCTGGGCATGAGCTTTCGCGAGGAACACGAGCTGCACAAGCGCCGGTTCGGGCGCAATCTCGGGCTGGGGCTGGTGCTGGCGGGGTTCGTGGCGCTGGTCTTCGGGCTGACCATCGCCAAGGTCTCCAACGAGGACTTCCGCGTGCCGACACAGCAGGGGGAGGGGAGCTGATGGCGCTCGATGCGAAGACCAGGACCGTCACCCGCCTGGTGGGCGTGGTTGTGCTGATGGGCGGGCTCGCCTGGGCCTCGGTGCCGTTCTACAACTGGTTCTGCCGGGTGACCGGTTTTGGCGGGGTCACCGGCGTGGCGGAGGCGGGCAGCGACACGGTGCTCGACCAGACCATCAAGGTGCGGTTCGATGCCAGCACGGAGCGCGGCATGCCGTGGGAGTTCAAGCCGGTCGAGCGCGAGATGGAGTTGCGCATCGGCGAGACGGGGCTCGCGTTCTTCGATGCCTACAATCCCACCGATCGGCCTGTTGCCGGTCAGGCGAGCTACAACGTGGCCCCCTACGAGGCGGGCGGGTTCTTTACCAAGATCGACTGCTTCTGCTTCACCGAGCAGGTGCTGCAACCCGGCGAGCGGGTGCAGATGCCGGTGACGTTCTACGTGGACCCGGCGATCGTGGACGACCGCGAGGGGCAATACATCCACACGATCACGCTGGGCTATACCTTTTACGAGATCGACCTGCCGGAAAACCACGCGGCGCTTGCGTCCGGGGAAACAGACGGTACAACGCTGAACTGAGCCTGTGACGAGGGAAGAGACCGAGATGGCACATACCAAGAATCACGACTACCACATCCTGCCCCCTTCCATCTGGCCGCTCCTGGGCGCGCTGTCGGGGTTCGTCATGCTGTTCGGGGCGGTGCTGTTTTTCCATGACAACGGGCCGTGGATGTTCCTCGCCGGGCTTATCGGCGTGCTTTACGTCATGTTCGGCTGGTGGGCCGACGTGATCACCGAGGGGCAGACCGGCGATCACACGCCGGTGGTGCGGATCGGGCTGCGCTATGGCTTCATCCTGTTCATCATGTCGGAGGTGATGTTCTTTGCCGCGTGGTTCTGGAATTTCTTCAAGCACGCGATGTATCCGCTGGGCGGCGATGCGCCCGGCTATGCCGACGGCGTCTGGCCGCCCGCCGGGATCGAGACGTTCGATCCCTGGCACCTGCCGCTGATCAACACGCTGATCCTGTTGTGCTCGGGCTGTGCCGCGACCTGGGCGCACCATGCGCTGGTGCACGAGAACAACCGCAAGGACATGAAATGGGGCCTTGCCATCGCGATCGTGCTGGGGGTGCTGTTCACGGTGTTCCAGGCCTTTGAATACAGTGAGGCGGCCTTTGGCTTTTCCGGCAATATCTACGGGGCCAGCTTCTTCATGGCCACCGGCTTTCACGGCGCGCATGTGATCATCGGCACGATCTTTCTCTTCGTCTGCCTGCTGCGGGTGATGAAAGGGCATTTCACACCAGAGCAGCATGTGGGATTCGAGGCGGCGGCGTGGTACTGGCACTTCGTCGATGTGGTGTGGCTGTTCCTGTTCGCAGCGGTCTATATCTGGGGCGGCTGACGGGGCTTTTGCCTGGCAAGCGCGAGTATTTGTGGAAAGATGAAGATGCGGGGGTTTTCCTTCCCCGCATTTTCCTTTTGAAGGTATGACATGCGAAATGGCGTGGTGATCCCCCTGATCTTCGGCGTCGCCGGTGTGGCGGTGCTGCTGGGCCTGGGCAAGTGGCAGCTTGACCGGCTGGACTGGAAGCAGGCCCTTCTTGCCGATATCGCGGCGCAGATCGCGGCCGAGCCGGTGGCCGTGCCCGCGCAGGCGGAGCGGGTGAGGGATCGCTACCTGCCGGTCGAGGCGGCGGGACGGATCGGGGCGCGCGCGCTGCGGGTTCTGGTGAGCCGCAAACGGGTGGGGCCGGGCTATCGGCTGGTCTCGGCCTTCGAGACCCAGGGGCGGCGGGTGCTGCTGGATCGCGGCTTTATCCGGGTGGCCGAGGACATCCCCGCGCCGGACGGGGCGGTGACGGTGAAGGGCAACCTGCACTGGCCCGATGACCGGCTGAGTTCCACGCCCCAGAACGATGTGGCGGGCAATATCTGGTTCGCGCGCGACATCGCGCAGATGGCCGAGGTTCTGGGAACCGAGCCGCTGTTGATCGTGGCGCGCGAGGTGTCGCCGCCGGAACAGGGCGTGACGCCGTTGCCGGTAGACACCGCGGGTATCCAGAACGATCACCTGAATTACGCGATCACGTGGTTCTCGCTGGCTGTCATCTGGGCGGCGATGACCGGGGCATTCATCTGGCGGACGCGCCGCGCTGCGAAAGGGGCAGGGCAATGAGGTATATCTCGACGCGGGGGCAGGCGCCCAGCTTGAGCTTTGAAGAGGCGATGCTGACCGGGCTGGCGCGCGATGGCGGGCTGTATCTGCCGGAGACCATCCCGCAGATGAGCGCGGCGGATATCCGGGCGCTGGAGGGGGTGAGCTACGAGGAGGCCGCGTTCCGGGTGATGCGGCCGTTCATCGGCGATGCCTTTGCCGACGAGGAATTTCGCGGGATCATCGCGCGGGCCTATGCGGGGTTCGGCCACGCGGCGCGGGCGCCGTTGAAGCAGCTGGAGCCCGGGCATTTCCTGCTGGAGCTGTTTCACGGCCCGACGCTGGCGTTCAAGGATTTCGCCATGCAGCTTATCGGGCAGATGTTCGAGGCGTCATTGACGCGCTCGGGGCGGCGCGTGTGCATCGTGGGGGCCACTTCGGGCGATACCGGCTCGGCGGCGATCGAGGCGTTTCGCGGGCTGGAGGCGGTGGACGTGTTCATCCTCTATCCGCATGGCCGCGTATCCGAGGTGCAGCGGCGGCAGATGACGACGCCCGTCGAGGGCAATGTCCATGCGCTCGCCATCGACGGGCATTTCGACGACGCGCAGGCGCGCGTGAAGGACATGTTCAACGATTTCGAGTTTCGCGACGCGGTGCGGCTGGCGGGTGTGAACAGCATCAACTGGGCACGGGTGCTGGCGCAGGTGGTGTATTATTTCACCTCTGCGGTGAGCCTCGGCGCGCCGGAGCGCAAGGTGTCGTTTACCGTGCCGACGGGGAATTTCGGGGATGTTTTCGCGGGGTTCATCGCCAGGCAAATGGGGCTGCCCATCGACCGGCTGGTGGTGGCGACCAATCAGAACGACATCCTGCACCGGTGTCTCGGCACCGGGGAGTATCGGCCCGACGGGGTGATCCCGTCGATCAGCCCGTCGATGGATATCCAGGTGAGTTCGAATTTCGAGCGCGCGCTCTACTATGCCTACGGGCAGGACGGCGCGGCGGTGGCGCAGGTGATGGACGAGCTGAAGGCCGGCGGTTTCGCGGTCAGTCAGGGTGCCTTGCAGGCGCTGCGCGAGGTGTTCGAGAGCGGGCGTGCCGACGAGGACGCAACCCGCGCCGCGATCCGGGCCACGTGGGACGCTTCGGGAGAGTTGCTGTGCCCGCATTCGGCGGTGGCGGTGCACGTGGCCGGGGCGCATCGCCACCCCGGCGTGCCGATGATCACGCTGGCGACCGCGCACCCGGCGAAGTTTCCGGCGGCGGTGGAAGAGGCGAGCGGCATTCACGCCCCCTTGCCCGAGCGCATGGCGGACCTGTATGACCGCGCAGAACGTGTGACGCGGGTCGGCAACGACCTGCGCGCCATAGAGACCCTGATCAAGGAACGGATCGCGAATTGAGTGTCAACCTGACCACCCTCTCCAACGGATTCCGCGTCGTGTCGGAGGCCATGCCGGGGCTGCAATCGGCGGCTGTGGGCGTCTGGGTGCTGGCCGGCGCGCGCCACGAGGAGGCGCGCCAGAACGGCATCGCGCATTTCCTGGAGCACATGGCGTTCAAGGGCACGGCGCGGCGCAGCGCGGTGCAGATCGCCGAGGCGATCGAGGATGTGGGTGGCTATATAAACGCCTACACCTCGCGCGAGGTGACGGCCTATTACGCGCGGGTGTTGAAGGACGACGTGCCGCTCGCCACCGACGTGCTGGCCGACATCCTGCGCAACCCGGCCTTTGATGCGCGCGAGATCGAGGTGGAGCGCGGCGTGATCCTGCAGGAGATCGGGCAGGCGCTCGATACGCCCGACGACATCATATTCGACTGGTTGCAGGAGCGCGCCTATCCCGATCATCCGCTGGGGCGGACCATTCTGGGCCCCGAGGACCGGGTGCGCGGGTTTGCCCGGCCCGATCTGGAGGGGTTCGTGGACCGCCATTACCGCCCCGGCCAGATGGTGCTGGCCGCGGCCGGCGCGGTGGATCACGACGCGCTGGTGCGGCTGGCCGAAGGCATGTTCGGCGACATGACCCCCGCGCCGGTGGCCGAGGCCCCCCGCGCGCGGTTCCAGGGTGGCGAGGTGCGGCGCGAGAAGGCGCTGGAGCAGGCGCACATGGCGCTCGCGTTCGAGGGGCCGGATTACGCGCATGACGATATCCACGCGGCGCAGATCTATGCCACCGCGCTGGGCGGGTCGATGTCGTCGCGGCTGTTCCAGGAGGTGCGCGAGCGGCGCGGGCTGTGCTACACGATCTTTGCGCAGGCCGGGGCCTATGCCGATACCGGCATGATGACGATCTACGCGGGCACCTCCGGCGATGCCGTCGGCGATCTGGCAACGATCACCATCGACGAGATGAAGCGCGCCGCCGAGGACATGAGCGAGCCCGAGATCGAGCGCGCGCGGGCGCAGATGAAGGCGGGGCTGCTGATGGGGCTGGAGAGCCCCGGCAACCGGGCCGAGCGGCTGGCGCGGATGTTGCAGATATGGGGCCGTGTGCCGGACGTGGCCGAGGTGGTCGAGCGGATCGACGCGGTGGCCCCGCAGGATGTGCGCCGGGTGGCCGAGACCACGGTGGCGCGCGCGCCCTCGGCGCTGGCGCTCTATGGTCCGGTGGCGGGCGCGCCGGATATCTCGACCCTCGACGCGAGGCGCGCGGCCTGATGTTCCTCCTGCCACGCCGGCCCGTCAGGATCGAGACCGAGCGTCTGACCCTGCGCCAGCCGGTGATGGCGGATTTCCGTGACTGGAGCGGCCTGCGCGCCGAGAGCGCCGAATTCCTCATCCCGTGGGAGCCCGCATGGGCCCCCGATCACCTGTCGCGCAAGGGATTTTCCAACCGGGTGTGGTGGGCGCAGCGGGCGATCGCCGGCGGCAGCGCGCTGCCGCTGTTCCTGATCCGGCGCGAGGACGGGGTGTTGCTGGGGGCGATCACGCTCGACAATATCCGGCGCGGCCCGGCGCAATCCGGCAATCTCGGCTACTGGATCGGCGTGGCCCATGCACGGCAGGGCTATATGGCCGAGGCCATCTCGGGGGTGGTGCACCACGCCTTCGAGCGGCTGGACCTGAGCCGGATCGAGGCCGCCTGCCTGCCCGAGAACGCCGCGTCGCGGGGGCTCTTGGAGAAATGCGGCTTCAAGTACGAGGGGGTGGCGCAGAGCTATCTTCAGATCAACGGGCGCTGGCGGACCCATGTGCTCTATGCCGCGCTGCGGCCGGACCGGCGCGGGCGCACCGACGCGGGATGACGCGGGGGGCGTGCACCGCATGACCTTGAGCAAGACCTTGCATGAAACCTTGCAGGCGCCGCCCGGCGGTGCCGCCGGG
>JADQCC010000102.1 GCA_016278295.1 Roseovarius sp.
GGAATGACTGACCGGATGTTGTCGGAACAGCCGACCGAATGCGTCGGAATGCGCAGCGAGTTTCATATGCTCCTCGGTCGGCTCGATATCGGGGTGGTCGTGGCCTTCGTGCTCGGGGTTTTCCTCGTGCCAGAGCTGGTGCGCGATCTGCTTGGCCTCGGTCTCGACCATCGTCGGCGGCAACTCGAAGCTCACCTTTTCATCGAGTGCGTCGAGTACGTTACGCTTGAGGATCGCGCGCGCCGCTCCGGCATACTCCTGCTCGAGCCGCTCGCCGATCTGCTGCTTGAGCCCGGCAAGGTCCTCGGCGCCGTATTTCTGCGCCAGCTCGTCGTCGATCTCGGCGGCGACGGGCTCTTTCACGGCCTTTACCGTGCAGTCGAACACCGCTTCCTTGCCCGCCAGATGCTCGGCCTGGTACTCTTCGGGGAAAGTCACGGTGACGGCCTTTTCCTCGCCCGCCTTGACGCCCACAAGCTGTTCCTCGAAGCCGGGGATGAAGCTGCCGGATCCGAGCGTGAGCGGATAATCCTCCGCGGCGCCGCCCTCGAACGGCTCGCCATCGACCTTGCCGACGAAATCGACCACCACCTGGTCGCCGTCCTTGGCCTTGCTGCCCTTCCTGCGGTCCTTGAAGTCCTGCGCGCTCTCGGCAAGGTTCTTGAGGGCCTCGTCCACGGCCGCGTCATCGGCCTTGACGACCATCCGTTCGAGCTTGAGCGTGCCGAGATCGACCTCCGGGATTTCCGGCAGCGCCTCGTAGGTCATCTCGACCTCGACGTCGTCGCCTTCTTTCCACTCTTCGTTGGCCATCTTCACGTCGGGCTCGAAGGCCGGGCGCTCGCCCTTCTCGGCGAAATGCGCCTTCATCGCGTCATCGACGCTTTCCTGCATCGCCTCGCCGAGGACCCGCTGGCCGAACTGCTTTTTCAAAAGCGGCAGCGGCACCTTGCCCTTGCGGAACCCCTTGAGCTCGATCTCGGGTTGCGCTTCCTTGAGCTTGGAAGTGACCTTGTCTTCGAGAGCCTGCGCCGACAGCACCATCTTGTAGCTGCGCTTGAGACCTTCGTTGAGGGTTTCGGTGACCTGCATGTTCGTCCTTTCCTATGCATCGGGCCGCGGAGGCGTCCGCGGCGGTCAAGATCAGGCGCCCTTCTATGAGTGAGCACCGGCACACGCAAGGGGAAACCGGGTCGGTCAGCGGCCGTCGGCCCCATAGAAAAGGCCGCCCCGGGCGGGGGCGGCCTGTCCGTTCGGGTTCGCCCGCGCGATCAGCGCTTGGAGAACTGGAAGCTCTTGCGCGCCTTGGCCTTGCCGTATTTCTTGCGCTCGACCACGCGGCTGTCGCGGGTGAGGAAGCCGGCGGCCTTGAGCGCGCCGCGCAGGGACGGATCGTAAAGCTGGAGCGCCTTGGATACGCCATGCTTGACGGCGCCCGCCTGGCCAGACAGGCCGCCGCCCTTGACCGTCGCCATCACGTCGAACTGGTCCTCGGTGCCCGATACGGTGAACGGCTGCTTGAGGATCATCTGGAGCACGGGGCGCGCGAAATAATCGTTGATCGGCTTGCCGTTGACGACAACCTTGCCCGAGCCGGGCTTGATCCAGACGCGGGCCACCGCGTCCTTGCGCTTGCCCGTGGCGTAGGAGCGGCCGAGCGCGTCGCGCACCGGCTCTCGCGGTGTCTCGACGGTTTCGGGGGACGCGGTCACCTCGCCTGCGACGGCTTCGAGACCTTCGAGGGATTTGATTTCTTCAGCCATCAGTAAGCCACCCGCGTATTCTTGGAGTTCATGTTCTTGACGTCCAGAACCTCGGGGTTCTGGGCTTCATGAGGATGCTCGGTGCCGGCATAGACGCGCAGATGGGTCATCTGACGACGGCTCAGCCGGTTGCCGGGCAGCATCCGCTTGACGGCCTGCATCACCACGCGCTCGGGGTACTTGCCCTCGAGGATTTCGCCGGTGGTACGGCTCTTGATCCCGCCGGGGTGGCCGGTGTGCCAATAGTTGGGTTTGTTGCGCTTGTTGCCGGTGAGCTGCACCTTGTCGGCATTGATGACGATCACGTTGTCACCCATGTCCATGTGCGGGGTAAAGCTCGGCTTGTGCTTGCCGCGCAGGCGCATGGCGATGATCGAGGCGAGACGGCCCAGAACGACGCCCTCGGCGTCGATCACGATCCAGCTCTTCTCGATATCTGCCGGTTTTGCGGAAAACGTCTTCATTTCGGGCAGAACCTTGCTGTTATTCCAGAGATGTCCGGACCTCGGGCATGGCCGGGCCGGTCGATGGGCGGGTTATACGCGGGTTTTGCTCCGCGTCAATGGGCATGTGGCCGAATTAATCGTTGCATTTCAATGTGTTGAAAATAAGGTATCATGTTACCCCCAAATTCAGACCGACAGTTCCTCCTGCGGATTGTCCAGCAGCCTGCGCACCGTATCGACCGCGCGTTCGAAACATCCCTCGGAAATCCTGCCATCGACGGCAAGGCGCACGCAATGGGGCGCGCGCGCATCGCGGGCCACGAATTCCTCGGAGGATTTCAGCAGCACGCCCTGCGCCTGTGCCGCCCTCACAAACCGGCTGGCCCGCCAGCCAAGGGGCAGCGAAATCCACAAGAGCGGGATATCCTCGTGCCAGGTGACATCATGCCCGCCCAGATGGTTCACCGCCAGCCGCACCCGTTGCCCCATGATTCGACGCGAGGCGGCCAGAACGGTCGCGTATCGTTTGTCTGTCAGCACATGATGCGCCAGTTCGGTCAGCGGCCGCGCCAGGCCAAAACACCCATAGGCGACCGACCGCGCCAGCTCCGGCGCGCGGCTCTCGGGGCCGATCGCCCAGCCGACCCGCAGGCCCGGCCCGAAAGATTTCGACAGCGACGACACATACCAGCCCAGGTCGGGCAGCAGCGCCCGATAGCTTTCGGCGCTTGGCTTGCTCAACCGGTAGCAGTCGTCGTCCAGCACATGCAGCCCATACCGCCGCGCCACTGCGGCGATCTCGCGCCGACGTTCGCGGCTCGTACAGCGGAGCGTCGGGTTGTTTACCTCTGCCGATGTCACGAATATCTGCGCGCCCTCGTCTCGCGCCGCCGCCTCGATCTCGCTCACCAGCGGCCCTTCCTCGTCGCAGGCGATGCTGATCACCCGCGCCCGGCACAGGCCGGCGGCGCGGCGAAACCCCGGATAGGCCGCCGCCTCGATCAGAACCACCGGGTCGGAGCCCCTCAACACGGTCTGCAACACCGCGAGCATCGCGCTCTGCCCACCATGCGCCAGCACGATATCCTCGGCATCGAAATTCCCGATCGGCAGGCCCGAGACCCCCGCGTACAGCGCCTTGCGCAGCGCCCCGTCATTGTCGCGCCCGGGATAATCCAGCAAGGCGTCCATATCGCCGCCTTCGGCCATCCGCCGCAACGCATCGCGCAGCAACGCACCCTGGCCGCCATCGGGCAGCACCGGCGTGCGCAACGATACGGTTTCAGGCCATTGTGGCGGTTCGGGTGCCGGTCCGGTTCCGGCAACGAAGGTTCCGCGCCCCACACCCGCCTCCAACAACCCCTCGTCGATCAACAGCGAATAGGCCCGTGCGACCGTGCCGGGGGTCACGCCGCAACGATAGGCCAGTTCGCGCACCGGCGGCAGCCTGTCCCCCGCCGCCAGGGAGCCGTCCGCGACCGCCTTGCGCAGCGCGTCGGCCAGGGCCTTGTACTTCGACCGCCCGGCGTTTGTCAGGTCGGGAAAGAACATTGTATCCATTACAATCTTTTTCTGAACGACTCAAATCGTCGTTTGTATCAATATTGTTATCAAGACCTATCATTGTGTCAATACAATATGAGGTTCTCATGGCACACTCACAGCAAGAAATGGCCCCGCACCCGCTCCTCGCCACCGCGTATCCGACGCCGCTCGTCGCGCGCCTGGCCATTGCCTTTGCCGTGCTGGTCATCAAGTGGGACATGAACCGCCGAACCCGCGGGCAGCTTGCCAGGCTTGACGCGCATCTTCTGCGCGACATCGGCCTCGAACGTCACACGGCGCGCGCGGAGGCCGCCCGCCCGTTCTGGCGCTAAGCCAGGGCAGGATAGGCCAGCCCCCCGCCCTGGTCCGGCTCACCCACATCACGACCCCGATGACGAAATTCTTGCCCGCGCGTCAATAAACCCCTTGCACGACTCGGGCCCTACGCCTATGTGCGCCTCACTTGATCGGGACCGATCCCAACTTCGGATGTCTTCCGGGGGGGCGCTAAGGGACCGACTGGATTCAATCTACTGGTAAGAAGGGGAGCGCCATGAAAGACGCCAACCTCTTCCAACTGGGGATCGGTCTGGAGACAGGCGCCCAAGAGGAAGACACCGCCCGCGGGATCACCCCCGCGAACGATCACACCATTTTCGCCCGCGACGTGCTGGACGAGGACCGCGAGGATCACTTCATCCGGCGCGACGGCACCGTATTTGCGGGAACGCATCTCATCATCGAGGTGGTGAACGGCCACGGACTCGACGACGAGGGCCGCATCCAACAGGCGTTCCGCGACTGCGTGGATACCTGCGGCGCGACGCTGCTGCATATCCACACGCACAAGTTCAGCCCGCAGGGCGTGTCGGGCGTGGCGGTGCTGGCCGAAAGCCACATCTCGGTCCACACCTGGCCCGAAATCGGCTATGGCGCGTTCGATGTGTTCATGTGCGGCGACGCCCGGCCGTGGCTGGCCGTGGACGTGCTGAAATCGGCCTTCGGCACCGCCGATGTCCGCGTGCGCGAACTCAAGCGTGGCGAGGGTCTCGTGGGCGAGGCCGGGGTCGCGGCATGAGCGACTGGACGCGCGAGAACCTGCATCCCGACTACGCGCAATCCCTGCGCGTGGACGAGATACTGTATGACAGCAAGACCGACCATCAGCGGCTGAAGGTGTTCACCAACGGCACCTTCGGCCGCGTGCTGACGCTCGACGACGTGGTGCAGACCACCGAGGGCGACAATTTCATCTACCACGAGATGTTGACCCATGTGCCGATCCTCGCCCACGGCGCGGCGCGGCGCGTTCTCGTCATCGGTGGCGGCGATGGCGGCATGGCGCGCGAGGTGCTGCGGCACGACAGCGTCGCGCATGTCACGATGGTCGAGATCGACGCGGGCGTGGTGGATTTCTCCAGGGAATACCTGCCGATGCTGAGCGCCGGCGCCTTCGACGACCCGCGGCTGGACCTGGTGATCGCCGACGGGGCCGAGTTCATCCGGCAGACCAAGGGCGGCTATGACGTCATCATCGTCGATTCCACCGATCCCATCGGGCCGGGCGAGGTGCTCTTTACCGAGACGTTCTACGGCCACGCGAAGCGCGCGCTCGCCGAGGACGGCATCCTCGTGACGCAGAACGGCGTGCCGTTCCTGCAAGGTGACGAGTTGACCAACACCATGCGTGCCTTCCGCGCGCTGTTCGCCGATGCCACCTGTTATCTGGCCACCATCCCCACCTATGCGGGCGGGCCGATGGCCTTTGGCTGGGGCACCGACGGCACCGCGCGCAACACGCCCCTCGACGTCCTGCAAGGACGGCTCGATGCTGCCGGGTTCGCGCCGGACTACTACACCCCAGAGGTGCACAAGGCGGCGTTTGCCCTGCCCGGCTATGTTCGGCGGCTGATCCCCTGAACGGGCGCGCGGCGCGTCACCGGCGCGCCGCCACCGCCCGCCGCTCGGCGTTGAGCTTGCGGCTGTAGCGCGACTGGATGATCTCCACCACGAACAGCACGACCACCGAGAAATAGAAGGTGGTCTTGGACATCGGCACCACCTCGTAGCCGAAAAAGCGCAGCGCCAGCGTGTCGTCATGCATCGCGTGCGCGGCCGCCTGCCCCGCCTCGCCCAGCAGGACGACCCCGACGATCAGCAGGATGAACAGCCCCAGCACCTCGTACATGCGGTTTTTCTGAAGGAAAGCGGTGACGTTTTCCGCCAGGAGCAGCATCGCCGCACCCGACAGCAGAATGGCGATGACGAGCACCGCGAACACATCGGTGATCGCCAGCGCAGAGAGCACCGAGTCGAAGGAAAAGATCAGGTTCATGAGCACGATCATCGCCACCGCCCCGGCGGCGGACTTGCCCGACTTGTCGTCGAGATCGGTGTCGAGACGCTCGATCGACAGCATGTGCCCGATCTCCTTGACCGCGGTGTAGATGATGAAGATGCCGCCGAAGATGAACACGCAGGTGGCGAAATTCACCCCGCCTTCCAGCACGCCCGTCCAGTTGAGGACAACGAACGGCTCGGCCATCGCGCCGATCAGCCGGATCATCACGAACAGCAGGACCACCCGCAGCACCACCGCGAGGATGATACCCCAGAACCGCACCGCGCGCTGATGCGCCACCGGCGCGCGCTGGCTCTCGATCGAGATATAGAGCAGGTTGTCGAAGCCGAGAACAGCCTGCAGGAAGCACAGCATCAGCAGGTTGCCAAGGTTCTCGATTGACAGGATTTCGGCCATCGCGTGGCTCCTTTGCAGAACTGTACAACTATGAAAGCGGTAGCCGCCCGCTGCCCGGGCCTCAACGGAAATCTTGTCGAGGTGTCTCGCCGGTTTGCGGTGACGCACGGTGCGGCGGATCCTGCCGCCCCCTTGCGGGATGCGAGGGGACGCGCCGGATCGCTATTGGCCGATGATGGCTAGCCGGGCTAGCCGCCCGCCCCGGTATCGGTCGCGGCGTCTTTCTCGGCCTTGAAACGACGCAGCCGCTCCATCAGGATCGCGCGGGCCTTGAGGTTGGCGCGGCGCACGCGCAGCGCGGTGAGGAATGCCTCTTCGGCGGTCTGCGAGGACGCGCCGAGCACCTTGGTGATCTCGCCCACGATATCCTCGTCGCCGGTGGCGTCGATCGCCTTGATGACGTCACGGGCCAGTTCGTCGGCAAGATCCTCTGTCACGCCCATGATGCGGCCTCAGCGGGTGGTTTCGGTCAGGCGGCGCTTGACGTAGTCGGTGACGTTGGCAACCATCGTGTCCATGTGGGGATCGCGGAAGAAATGATCCGCGCCCTCGATTTCCTCATGAGTGATGGTGATGCCCTGCTGTTCCTTGAGCTTGGCCACGAGATGGGTGGTATCGGCGGGCGGCGCCACGCGGTCGGCGGTGCCGTTGATGACGAGGCCCGAGGCTGGGCAGGGCGCGAGAAACGAGAAATCGTACATATTGGCGGGGGGCGCCACCGAGACAAAGCCGGTGATCTCGGGCCGCCGCATCAGTAATTGCATCCCGATCCACGCGCCGAAGGAAAAGCCCGCGACCCAGCAATGCTTGGAATTGGCGTTCATGGATTGCAGGTAGTCGAGCGCCGAGGCGGCATCGCTAAGCTCGCCAACGCCCTGGTCGTATTCACCCTGGCTGCGCCCCACGCCCCGGAAATTGAAGCGCATGACGGTAAAGCCCATCTTGTGAAAGGCGTAGTGCAGGTTGTAGACGACCTTGTTGTTCATCGTGCCGCCGAATTGCGGGTGCGGGTGCAGGATGATGGCAATGGGCGCATCGCGGTCGCGCTGCGGGTGATACCGGCCTTCGAGACGACCCTCGGGGCCGGGAAAGATTACCTCGGGCATTTATGCTCTCTATTTTATGTCACTGTCCTGCGCGGGCGAATTTCTTGACGGAACCGGCGCCGCGCTCTAGGCAAGCGGGATCGTCGACACCGATGCGGCTGAAGGCCGAGATAAGCCCTGCGCCGTCCAAGGTCAATCTGTGTCGCTCCGTATCGAGGGGGAAGGGCCATGAAACTCAGTACCAAGGGGCGCTACGCGATGGTTGCGCTGGTCGATATCGCGCTTCAGCCCGAGGGCGAGGTGGTCACGCTGGGCGAGGTCTCGCGGCGGCAGGATATCTCGCTGCCCTATCTCGAACAGCTCTTTGTCAAGCTGCGCCGCGGTGGGCTGGTTGAATCGGTGCGCGGCCCCGGCGGCGGCTATCGGCTGGCGCGCCCGACCTCTGATATTCGCGTGGCCGAGGTGCTGGCGGCGGTAGACGAGACGGTGGACGCGCTGCACAAGGGGGCGGGTGCGTCGGGTGGGGCGAGCGGCAGCCGCGCGCAATCGCTGTCGAACCGGCTCTGGGAGGGGCTGAGCGCGCATGTCTACGTGTTCCTGCACCAGGCGCGGCTGAGCGACGTGGTGGGCAACGCGCTGGCGCCCTGCCCCGCGGTGCCGCATCTCTTCTCGGTGGTGGATGACGAGTAGCGGCTTGCGCGCTGTGCGTGGCTCGGGCAGGGTAAACGCCCCGACGCCGTAAGGAGCCCCGCCGCGTGGCCAGTCTCAACCGCATCGTCATGCAGAAAGCCACCCGCCGCTGGATCGAGGCGCTGGAACCCGAGACACTCGATGCCGCCGAGATTTCGGGCAAGTTCGGGCGGCGCTTCGCCTTTCGCAGCTATACGCGCTTTCGATATCCGCGCCACGACATCTGCGAGGGCGCGTTTCATGATGCCGCCGACGCGGTACAGCAATTCGACCTGATCCTCGCCAACCAGGTGTGGGAGCATCTCGACCGGCCCTATGCCGCCACGCGCCACGTGCGCCAGATGCTGCGCGAGGAAGGCTGGTTCTGGCTCGCCGTGCCGTTCTTCATCCCGTATCACGGCGACCCGGTGGATTGCTCGCGCTGGAGCGCGCGGGGCTTGAAGAACCTGCTCATCGAGGCCGGGTTCGATCCGAGCAGGATCACCGCCCGGCAATGGGGCAACCGCGCCGCCGCGCGGCGCAACCTGGAAGGTCCGTGGCCGCCGCCCTACGACCCCGAAACCGACGATCTGACCGACGAGCCGGATTTTCCGATCTGCGCCTGGGCGCTGGCGCAGAAATAGGGCGGGCCGGCCCCTGGGGCGTATCGCGTGTCCGGGACGCTCAAAGCCGGGCACCACGTTTGAGCAACATGCCCTAGGGTCTGAGGACAATCATCGTGAAGCGATGAGGGCTGCGACGAGGTTCCAGTTGGCGGCGTAGCTGCAATCGGTTTTATCGTAGCGTATGGCTATCCCTCTGAATTCCTTTACCTGACGAAATAGTTTTCCACCAGATGCCGCCATTTGTAGGCGTCGGCGTCATAGTTACGTTGATGCTTGCGGTTCGTTTTCGGGGGGATTACGGCGGTTGCCCCTCGCGCGTCGAGTTCTTCCAGGAGCCAATTCGCATCGAACGCCTTGTCCGCCAAGAGCGCCCCGAACGAGATGGAGTTGGAGTTGGCCAATGGCTTAGAAAGATGGTAGCGGGTCCGGTACTCGCCTCCATTT